>DASTVV010000221.1:0-18537 GCA_035758925.1 Gemmatimonadaceae bacterium | reverse complement strand
AGCGAGCTCACCATCCACCGACTCGTGGCCGAAGTGGCGAGACAGACCATCGCGGAGCGACAGTCCCACCAAAGTTCCTGCAGTCGGCTGCCGCAGAACCTAACGCGCCGGAGTTTAGCTGCGGCGCCGGTTGTCTATGCGCAAGGATGATCGCGTCATCGCGAACTCGCCAGGCGCGCAACCCAACGACTTGGGAGCGCCGGCAGCTACAACTCCTCGTTAGCTAGCGGCACCATGATCCTGACTTAGGACAAGTAGTTGGTCGCGATTCGGCCCGTCGAGACCGACAATCTCTCCGCTCGCACGGGCCTGGGCGACGGCACGGGACAGTCGCCCATCATTGAATCCGTACTCTGGATACCGATCAACCCGGGCACTCGCGAACGCGCGCAAGACCCGCTCACGGAACTCAGGGACCCGGTCGCCGATGGTCGCGGCGCGGTGCTCCTGATAGTCCCGAATCAACTCGTATAGTCGGGCTTCCATTGTTGACGGCCTTTCGACTAGCTAACGCTAATTAGGTGGTCCTGATATGCTGCAGAGAACTACGAAAATGCGCTGAAGCCGGCAATCTACTCTGAGCAGCGTCGGTGACGACGATACGGCTAACTTCCCGAGTACCTTGTAGTTCGCCCGTGTGGTCTGCAAGTGCGCGGGTTGGTTAGGCTGCGAGGCGGCGGCAACCTAGTACGCGCGCGGATGCTTGGAGGATGGTACAGCTCGCGTCGAGCGAGTGGGCACGGCGAACGTGCGTCGAGTTCCACGCCTCGGCTCGCCCGCACGCCTTCGCCCGCTCACAACCGGTCCGCGGGACTCGAGACGCCCAACCCACCCCGCTTGATCACGTGCGTATACACCATGGTCGTCCGCAAGTCCGTGTGCCCCAGCAATTCCTGGATCGTGCGGATGTCCGCTCCGCCCTCCAGCAAGTGCGTCGCGAACGAGTGACGCAGGCTGTGGCACGTGGCGCGCTTTGCGATCCGCGCCGCACGAACGGCGGTCGCAAATGCGCGCTGCACTCTCGATACGTGCAGATGATGTCGCCGCAACGCGCCCTCCGAGTCCCGGAACACGCGCGCTGCCGGAAAGACATACCGCCACGGCCACTCCAGCTCGGCGTTCGGCAACTTCGCGGATAACGCGTCGGGCAGGGCAGTCAGGCGCACGCCGCGCCGCACGTCCCACCCGTGGCGCTCACGCTCGCGCTCGAGCTGCCGTCGCAATGGCACAACCGCGACACGCGCCAGCGGCACGCCACGATCCTTCCCACCCTTGCCGCCGCGCACGATGATCTCCAGCCGATCGAGATCCACGTCCTTCACCCGCAAGCTCGCGCATTCGCTGACGCGCAGTCCCGACCCATACATCAGCAGCGCGCACAGGCGCGCCACCCCACGAAGCTCGCCGAGCACGGCCCGCACTTCCGCCTCCGTGAGCACAACCGGCAACCGGGACGGCCGCTTGGCACGCGGCACACCGTGGATGAACCCGACGTCCGCCACCAACACGTGACGATACAAAAAGAGCAGAGACGACATCGCCTGGTTCTGTGTCGACGCGCTCACCCTGCGCTCGTTCGCCAGATACCCGAGAAACTCGGCGATCTCGCGTTCCCCCATCACGCGAGGATGGCGGCGGCCATGGAACCGCACGAACTGCCGCACCCAATCCACGTACGCCTGTTCCGTTCGCCTGCTGTAATGGCGAGTGCGAAGCCGATGTCGCAGCCGCTCCAGCAGCCGGAGCGGTGCCGAGGGTTGCTCCCGCCGTCCCAGATGGGACTCCGGAATAAGAGGCGGCTCCATGTCCGAACCATTGCCGACCGCGCGACGGCTGTCACAACCATCGGGTGGCCTTCCGGTTCAGAATCCCGCGCGACGCCTAGCGCAAGGACACCTGGGCGCCGGGGCCGCCCAGCGCATGGCCGCCTAACATCGCGCGCCCGTAGAACTTAGATTGGTCCCATGGCCACCACCGCCGAACTGTCCCGACAGGAACAGATCGCCGAGCTCCAGGCCGAAATCCGCGAGCTGGCGCGCACCAGGAATGCTGTCCTCCTGGCGCACAACTACGAACGACCCGAAGTGCAGGACGTCGCCGATTTCGTGGGTGACTCCCTGGGACTGTCGCGCGAGGCGGCCAAGACCAAGGCCCAGACGATCGTTTTCTGCGGCGTGCATTTCATGGCCGAGACGGCGGCGATCCTGTCGCCGACGAAGACCGTCCTCCTGCCCGACATGGCGGCTGGCTGCTCCCTCGCCGCCACGATCAATGCCGACCAGCTCCGAACCTGGAAGGCCGAGCATCCCGGCGCAGTGGTGGTGTCCTACGTAAATACGACCGCCGAGGTAAAGGCGGAAAGCGACTACTGCTGTACGTCGGGGAATGCCGTCGAGGTCGTCAACGCGATCCCGGCGGACAAGGAAATCCTGTTCCTGCCCGACATGTTCCTCGGCGCGCACGTTCGTCGGGCGACGGGCCGCGACAACATCCATGTATGGATGGGCGAGTGCCACGTGCACGCCGGCATCGACCCCGAGAACATACGCTTGCAGCGCCAGCTGCATCCGGACGCGGAGTTCCTGATCCACCCCGAGTGCGGCTGCTCCACCAGCGTCATCGAGGCCATGTCGGCCGGGGATATCGACCCGGAAGGCGTGCAGATCCTTTCGACGGAGGGGATGATCAAGCGGCCGCGCGAGTCCACCGCGGCCGACTTCATCGTCGCCACCGAGGTGGGAATCCTGCATCGGTTGCGTCGCGAAAACCCTTCCAAGCGCTTCTTCGCCGCGAACGAGCGCGCGTCTTGCGCGTACATGAAGGTCACCACGCTGCCGAAAGTGTTGCGCTCGCTGGAAGAGATGCGGTACCCGATCACCGTTCCGGCGGACGTCGCGGCCAGGGCGCGCCGCGCGATCGAGCGGATGATCGCGATTGGCGGACGCGGTGGGAGTCCGGCTGCCCCGGCGCTGTCGCCGGTCCCGGAGACGATCGATCCTGGGGAATAACGGGCGTCCCTGAACAGCTGACACCGGCTTTTACAGCGGCTTCAACAGCGGCTTCGACAGCGGCTTTTGACGGCGGCATTCACGCGGCGGAACGCAGGAGGCAAAATGGAAATGCCAGAACGCAGTGAAGATGAGCGTCGCCCTTCCGAACGCCGCGTCATTCCGCGCACCATCACGCCCCTGTCGGTGCCCGCCTATGACGGCGATCCGCTGCTGTTTCCGCTCAAGCCCGCCGAGCTGCAGCGGACCGTCCGCGGCGCGCTCGACGAAGACCAGGCGTTCAACGACGTCACCACGATCGCCACGGTGGTTTCGGATCGCCGCGCCCGCGCCAAACTGGTAGCTCGCGGGACCGGCACCGTCTGCGGCGTGCCCCTGGCGCTCGAGGCCTTCCGGCTGCTCGACCCCAAGGCAACGCTTCGCGTCGATCGCGAGGACGGCCGGCATGTCGTGAAGGGTGACCCCATCATTCTCATCACCGGGCACGCGCGCGCGCTGCTCGGCGCCGAGCGCGTCGCGCTGAACTTCATGCAGCGCATGTCCGGCATCGCCACCCTGACCTCCAAATTCGTCGAGGCGGTCAAGGGCACGGGGGCCGCCGTCCTCGACACGCGCAAGACAACCCCTGGCTGGCGCGTCCTGGAGAAGTACGCGGTGCGCGCGGGCGGCGGCATCAACCACCGCATGGATCTGGCGAGCGCCGTGCTCATCAAGGACAACCACCTGGCTGCCTGCGACGGCGACGTCGCGCTGGCCGTCCGCCGCGTGCGCGACCTGGCGCCGGTCGGCACGCAGATCGAAGTCGAGTGCGAGAGCATCGCGCAGGTCCAGGCCGCGATCGACGCCGGTGCCCACATCGTGCTGCTCGACAACATGCCGCTGGAACAGCTCCGCGAAGCCGTGAGCCTCGCGAATGGCCGCGTGAAGACCGAGGCCTCCGGAGGCGTGAACCTCGGCACCATCCGCGGCATCGCCGAGACCGGCGTCGACTGGATTTCCGTTGGCGCACTCACGCACTCTCCGCCGGCGCTGGACCTCGCGCTGGACTTCGAGTGACGGAAAGCAAGCTTGGCAGCTTGACAGCTCGTCACAAAGTCGAGCCGCGTCCGCCGACCTGCGATTACTGCGCGTCCCCCGAGCTCGAGTGGGTGAAGTGCAAGTTGATCTGCCGGAACTGCCGGCACATCGTCATGAGCTGCGCGGACCTGTAGCTCCCGAACGACGCGCTCTAGTTGACATTCTACCAGAGCGATCGTACAGTCTGGTAGCCGGTCTACTGGAAGGGTAGCGCGATGACGTGGAATCCGTTCAAGCGCTGGGCTCGACGTTCGGACGACGACTTCTCCGACGAGGTCGAGTCGCATCTCGCCATGGAGGCCGAGCGCCTCGTTCGCGGTGGGATGAGCGAAGACGATGCGCACCACGCGGCACGCCGCGTGTTCGGCAACGCGACTGTCGCGCGCGAGCACTTCCACGAGAGCCGGCGCTGGAGCGCGCTCGAATCTCTTGCGCAGGACGTGCGCTACGGGCTGCGGGGGTTGCGCCGGACGCCGGGCTTCACGGCGATCGCTGTCGCGTCGCTGGCCATCGGGATCGGCGCCAACACCACCATGTTCGGTGCGATCGACGCACTGCTCGTCCGGACACCCGCCCACGTCCAGGACGCGACGCGAGTTCACCGCGTCTACTTCGAGCAGCCGACCCTGGGTGGCGGCACAGAGGCGACGGCGACAGCGGGCTACAAGACGTACACGTCACTCCGTGATGGCGTGCGCGGATTCGAAGCAGTCGGAGCGTTCTGGGCCAAGACGGTTTCGAGCGGGCGCGGCCAGGACGCGCGTCCGATAGACGCGGTTCTCGCGACGCCGAGCGTGTTCACGCTCCTGGGCGTGCAGCCCGCGCTCGGGCGTTTCTTCGCAGCGTCGGAAGAACGCGACGATGGCGACCACGTGGCCGTGCTTGGCTACGACGCGTGGCGCGCGTGGTTCAGTGGCGACTCAGCGGTGCTCGGACGAACGATCGACGTTGCGGGTCTGCCGTATGTCATCGTCGGTGTCGCGCCGGAGGGATTCATCGGCGTGAACCTGAGCCGCGTCGATCTTTGGCTACCCCTGGGCGCCGCGACGAGACTTCTCAGCCCAGGCGTACTGGACCCGGGCGGAGGCTATTGGCTCCAGATCATCGGCAAGCGCCGCGCCGGTATGCCCCTCCAGCAGCTCGCGGCCGAAGTCACGAGCGCCTATCGCGACGCCTGGCGGACTTCGCGGAGATATGCGGAGACGTACGCGAAGTCTCGCGCGATTCTCGGGCCCGTCGCCGACGCCCGCGGTCCGGCGCCCAGCGCGGACGCGAAGGTCTCCATCTGGGTGGCCGCGGTTTCTTTCCTCGTGCTGTTGATCGCGTGCGCGAACGTCGCGAACCTGCTACTCCTGCGAGGTCTGACGCGCTCCCGCGAGACTGCGCTTCGCTTGTCGCTCGGCGCATCGCGCTGGCGGATCATGCGCCAATGGCTCGTGGACAGCGCATTGCTGGCGGCCGCCGGCGCAGCGGGCGCGCTGCTGCTCGCGCGCTGGAGCGCGACCGCCATGAAGACCCTTCTCCTTCCAGGGACGTCGAGCGCCAGCCTGCTCGATCCACGACTGCTTTTCTTCACGGCCATCGTAGCAGTCGGCACAGCCGCTCTCGCGTCGGTCGTTCCGGCGCTGGCAATGGCTCGCCGGGATTTCCAACCCCTGCTCGGCGCCGGTCGCGTGGCCGGCATCCGGCAGCGGCTGGCGTTGCAACGTGCGCTGATCACGGGACAGGTCGCGCTGGCGACGCTGCTGCTCGTCGGGGCGGGACTCTTCGTCACGAGCCTGCGAAACGTTCGAGCGATAGACCTGGGCCTGGATGTCGACCATCTGCTGTATGTGAGCGCAGATGTGGGCTCGCGCGGACAAAAGGCGAGCGACTCAAGCGCGAACGCCACGTACCAGGAGATGCTCGAGAGCGCGCGTCGCGTTCCCGGTGTCACGCACGCCACGCTCACCGCCGGTGAACCGCTGGCGAGCGGCTGGGCAATCTCCCTGGCCCGGCGCGGCGTGACGCTCCAGCCCGGCGATCGCGTCCCTTTCGCGCGCGCGGTAGGTACGGACTACTTCGAGACCATGGGCACGGCGCTCCGCCGCGGCCGGCTGTTCACTGCGGCCGATCACGCGCCGAACGCGCACGTCGCCATCGTAGACGAGGCAACCGCGAAGCACTTCTGGCCAACCGACGACCCGTTGGATCCGTGCGTGCATCTCGGCGATGACAATTCCTGTACGCAGATCGTCGGCGTGGTGGCGAACACGGTCTTGTGGGAGGTAACGGGAGAAAAAGGACTCGTCGTCTACGTTCCCATCGAGGCCCACCCCTCTCAGACCGTCACGATGCTCGAGGTCCGAACGAGTGGAGACCCAACGACATCGATCGCCACGGTGCGCCAGGCGGTGTCGTCGGTGTCGCCGGACTTGCCGTGGGTGGACATTCAGCCCGTGAGCGATCGACTCTCTCCGCAACTCAAGCCGTGGCGCCTCGGTGCGTCGATGTTCACCGCCTTCGGCGTGCTGGCACTGTGTCTCGCCGCGGTGGGCCTCTACGGGCTGCTCTCCTATATGGTAGCGCAACGCACCCACGAGATCGGCGTGCGAAAGGCCCTCGGTGCATCCGACGGCGGCGTCATTCGCATGGTCCTCTTCGGGTCTCTCGGGATGACGCTGGCCGGCGTGGCGGGCGGAGTACTTATCGCACTCGGCGCGGGACGCCTGGTTGCCAATCAGTTGTACGGCGTGTCGCCTCGCGACCCCGCCGTCATGGCGCTGTGTGTCGGCGTTCTCGTCGTCGTCGCGATCGTCGCGTGCATCGCGCCCGCGCGGCGCGCGACGCGCGTCGATCCGATGGTGGCTCTGCGAGCGGACTAGCGTGCCGGGATCAGCAGCCGCGCGGCTCGCGGCCGGACGCTGATCTCGATCGGCGTCATGCTCAACAGCTCGCCGTCCGCCTGCGCGCGTCGTGGCGGGTCCGTCTCCAGCCGAAACTCGCGGCCCGCGACGTAAAAGGCCGCCGGGTCGTTCTGCACCGTCCCGCGCAGCATCTTCGTGAACAGCCGCACAGTGTCCTTGACGCCCCGCGGAGAAAACAGGCACGCGTGCAGCACGCCGTCGTCGTGATAGATGCCGTGCCCGAATGTGATCAGCCCGCCGAGCACCGACCCCAGGTTGGCGATCAGTACCGACGACGCGCGCCGCTCGTACACCTTGCCATCCACGGTGAGACGCACCTGAAACTCGCGCAGATGGAGGCCCGCCTTCGTCGCCGCCCATACGTACGCGAGCACGCCGGCCCGCTTCTTCATCAGCGGTGATGCGCCCGCGATCATCGCTTCGTCCATACCGACACCGAGTCCGATGGCGAAGTGTCGGCCGTCGGACAGCTGGCCAAGATCGATCTGTGCTTCCGTGCCGGCGATCAGCGCATGCACCGCCTTGCGTGCGCTGAGCGGAATGCCGAGCGACCGCACCAGCACGTTTCCCGTACCACCCGGCAGCACGCCCACCGGCGGACCGGTGTTCGCGAGCGCTGTGATCACCTCGATGGCAGTCCCGTCACCGCCGAGCGTGAACACGGCATCGAACTTCGGACCGCGCTCGCGCGCGAGCTCGGTGGCGTGTCCTGGCGCGGCGGTGAAGATCACCTCGCACGACACGCCTTCGCGCGCGAAGGCATGCAGAGCCGACAGTCCGCGGTGCTCGGCTCGGCGCGCGAAGGGATTGACGATCAGCAGCGCGCGCCGGATGGGCTTCGGCGGCTCAGCCGGGCTCACGCCACGCCACGTCGTGCGATTCGACCAGAAGATCCGCCTCCGCGGGCCCCCACGTTCCGGCGGCGTACGTCGGCATCGCCGCCGGCGGATGCTTCTCCCAGTAATCGATGATGGGATCCACCACGCGCCACGCCGCCTCCACTTCGTCGCTGCGTGTGAACAGCGTGGCATCGCCCAGCATCACGTCGAGCAGGAGCGTCTCGTACGCCGGCGGGTTCACGTCGCCGAAAGCCTCGGAGTACGTGAAATCCATGGCGACCGGCGCGACCTCGATGCCCTTCGACAGCTGATATGCCGCCCCCGGGCTCTTCACCTGGAACGAAAGCGAGACGCCCTCGTTGGGCTGGATGCGCATCGTGAGCACATTCGGCGCGATCTGCTCGCGTGCCTCGCGCCGGAACATCAGTACCGGCGGCTCGCGGAACTGCACCGCGATCTCGGACACGCGTCGCGGCAGACGCTTGCCGGATCTGAGGAAGAAGGGCACGCCGGTCCACCGCCAGTTGTCCACGTGGAAGGTGATGGCCGCGTACGTCGGCGTGATCGAGCTCTTCGCCACATCCGCCTCTTCACGGTAGCCCTTGGCTTGCGCACCGTCCACCGAGCCCGCGGCGTATTGCGCGCGCACCGCGGCGTGCTCAATGGCCTGTCCGTGCAGCCAGCGCAGTGACTGCAGCACCTTGACCTTCTCGTCGCGCACGGCGTCCGCGGACATCATCGCCGGCGGTTCCATGGCCGTGAGCGTCAGCAGCTGCAGCAGGTGGTTCTGGAACATGTCGCGCACGACGCCTGCCTCTTCATAGTACTTGCCGCGCTGCTCCACGCCGACGGTCTCGGCGACCGTGATCTGCACGTGGCTGATGGACTGCCGGTTCCAGATCGGCTCGAAGATGGCGTTGGCGAATCGGAACACGAGAATGCTCTGAACCGTTTCCTTGCCGAGGTAGTGATCGATGCGGTACAGCTGGCATTCGTCGAACAGCTCGAGCACCAGGCGATTGAGGCCCAGAGCCGTCTCCAGGCTGCGTCCGAACGGCTTCTCGATCACGACGCGATACCAGGGCCGATCCGAGTCACCGCGCGTGCGTGGCGCCAGGCCGCTTTCGGACAGTGCCCGCACGATCGGCGAGAACACGCTGGGCGGCACGGCCAGATAGAACAGCCGGTTGTGATCCTCGGAGTCGCGGTTGGACTCGACGGCCGCGAGTCGTTCGCCCAGGGCCTTGTAGGACGAGGCGTTGGCCAGATCGGCGACGGCGTAGTGGATGCGTGGTGCAAGCGCGTCCCAGACTCTCTGATCGAACTCGGTGATCTCATCGCTGTCGCGCACGGCGGCGAGCATCATCTTCCGGAACGCATCGTCGTCCATCTTCTGACGGGCGACGCCGAGGACGTCGGTGCCGGCTGGCAGCAGCTTGTCCTTGGCCAGCTGGTAGATGGCCGGCAGCAGTTTTCGCTGGGCGAGATCGCCGTGCGCGCCCAGGATGACGATGGTGCAGGGATCCGCCCTGCGTGTATGGTCGCCAAGCGCCCGCAGCACCTGGCTGGGACGCGCGGTGACACGGCGGGGCGCGCCAGTGGCGACGCTCATGCTTTCTTCACGGCGTGTCCGCCGAATTCGTTGCGCAGTGCCGCGATCACCTGCGCCGAGAACGATTCTGTCTGGCGGGACCGGAAGCGCGTCAGCAAGGACAAGGTGATCACCGGCGTGGGCACGTCGAGGTCGATGGCTTCCTGCACGGTCCAACGGCCCTCGCCGGAGTCTTCGACGAAACCGCGGATGTCCGCGAGCGTGGGGTCCTTGGCGAAAGCGCTGCCGGCCAGCTCGTTCAGCCACGAGCGCACGACGCTGCCGTACTGCCACACCTCGGCGATCTGCCGCAGGTCCAGCTTTGGGAAATCGCGCGACGCGTGCAGGATCTCGTAGCCCTCGCCGTACGCCTGAAGCAGGCCATACTCGATCCCGTTGTGGACCATTTTCACGTAGTGTCCGGCGCCCGACGGACCCACGTGCGCGTACCCGTGTGGCGGCGCTAGTGTCTTGAAGATCGGCTCGCACCGGAGCACCGCGCGCGCCTCGCCTCCCACCATCAGACAGTAGCCGTTCTCCAGCCCCCAGATGCCGCCGCTGGTTCCACAGTCGATGAATTGAAGACCGGTGGACGCGAGGTCCTTCGCGCGGCGCATGGTATCGTGAAAGTTGGAGTTGCCGCCGTCGATGATGACGTCCCCTTCCGACAGGGTAGGCCGAATCGCCGCGATGGTCTGGTCAACCGGATCTCCCGCCGGAACCATGATCCAGACGATCCTTGGCGCTTTCAGCTTGGACGCGATTTCGTCGAGCTTGAACGCTCCCGTGGCGCCGAGCTTCTCGTAGCGCTTCACGACGTCAGGCTTGCGGTCGAACGTCACGACGTCGTGGCCGCCGCGCAGCAGCCGCTCGGACATGTTGCCGCCCATGCGGCCCAGGCCAACCATTGCGATTTGCATTGTCTGTTCAGTGTTCTATGCGCCGGGCCGGGAGCAACACCTCATCCGAATTCCGCGAATTGAAACGAATCCGGTAACAACAGTCCAGAAATCTCTGCGACGGGCCGCGATCTTTCATTGTATTAAACAGATTCGTGCAAATTCGTCGAATTCGGATGTGTAGTTTCGTTGAATTCGGATGCGTTGTTGACCTATCGCGAGATCAGCACGGCCCTGGCCGGAGCGCCATCCAGTCCCTCCAGGCGCAACGGCAAACAGCACAACTCGTACTCGCCCGCCGCGATCCGCGACAAGTCGAGCCCTTCCACGATCACGATGCCGCGCTCCAGCAGCGTGCGGTGTGTGCGGTGGTGTCCCGAGTGAAACTGCTCGATGGAGAGATAGTCCACTCCCACGAGCCGCACTCCCATCGATGCCAGCAGCTCGGCGCCGTCGGGCGCCAGGTACGTGTAGTCGCTGCGAAACTGGCGAGCCGTGATGAACGCCGAGTTGCGCGTGCGAATCAGGACGCGCTGCACGCCGGAGCGCACGCTCGGGCGCAAGTGCTCCGCCGTCACGCTGCGCACGTCGTCCGCCATCACCACCACCTGCGCCGGACCGATCAGCGCGTCGAGGGGCATCGCGTCCACCGGCGCGCCGTCGTCGAAGAAGTGACGCGGCGCATCCACGTGCGTACCCGTGTGCGAGCCGAATTCCAGGCGCGACACGTTCGCCGAATCGCCCCTGGCAACCTGGGAGCTGGGCGCGATGAGAATCTCGGGATTTCCAGGGTACGTCATGCCGCCGTTCACCACCGGCACCGAGATATCGTAGAAGCTTGTCACGCCGGGATACTGAGTGATCTTACACCGATGCGCAAACTCGCACTGCTCGTGCTGGTGGCGGCGTGCCACCGCGCGGCACCTCCGACGACGGTCGCCACGCCCGAACAACCGGTGCGAGCACCCGACAAGGGGCGGATCATGAGCGCCGATCAGCTCGTCGGCGCGATGCGCGAACGCTATGCGGGCAAGTGGTATCGTACGCTCACCTTCGTCCAGAAAAGCACGTTTCTCCGGCCGGACGGCACGACCTCCCGCGTGGAGACCTGGTACGAGGCGATCGCGTTACCCGGTCGGCTGCGCATCGACCTTGGCGACCCCTCCCGCGGCAACGGCGTGGTGTACCGCGGCGACTCCGTGTACACGCTTCAGCAAGGCCACATCACCGATCGGCGCATCGGCCGAAACCCGCTGTTGATCCTGGGGTTCGACGTCTACGCACAGCCGGCACAACGCACCATGGCGCAGCTGCGCGCCGAGAACATCAACCTCGACGTCATGCGGATGGACACGCTGTATGGCCGGCCGGTGTACGTCGTAGGCGCCGGGCCCGGCGACACCACGTCGAACCAGTTCTGGGTGGACGCCGATCGCATGCTGTTCGTTCGCCTCATCCAGACTGATCCGCAGCGCCGCGCCACGCGGGACATCCGCTTCGAGAACTACGTGCAGCGCGGAGGCGGCTGGGTGGCGGAGCTGGTGCGCATTCTCGCGGGCGACAAGGTCGTGTTCCAGGAGGAATACTCGGACGTGCGCGTCAATGCGCCGCTTTCGGACGACGTTTTCGTGCCGGAGAAGTGGGCTGCCGCGTCTCCCTGGAACAAACCATGACCATGGACCGACGCCGATTTCTCGAAACGGGTTTGACCCTCACGGGAGCAGTGGCCGCCGCCCCGCTCCTCGACGCGTGCAAGCTGGAATCGCGCCGCGAGCTGGCTGACGAGGGCTTCATCAAGCAGCGCGACAACTTCTTCCGCGGGCAGCTGGAGAAGAATCCCGTCACGTCCACATATCTGGGCGGCGAGGGCTGGGATCCTGCGCTGGCC
The DNA here is from genome assembly GCA_035758925.1 of Gemmatimonadaceae bacterium. Lineage (GTDB taxonomy): Bacteria > Gemmatimonadota > Gemmatimonadetes > Gemmatimonadales > Gemmatimonadaceae > DASPMP01. The sequence goes on along the minus strand of DASTVV010000221.1, from coordinate 6,329 downwards.
TCGTTGGGGGGGCGGCTGCGCGACTACACGCCGGAAGCGCTGGACGACGAGGCGGAAGAGTACCGTCGCAACGAGCGCGCGCACGGCTCGATCGACCCGACACTGCTGAGTTCGCAGCGCCGGGTGGACCACGCCGTGATGGGAGCGCAGCTGGCGTTCCTCCGGTGGCAGCTGGATCGCCGGTATCACGAGCGTTCCGTGGACACGTACGTGGCCGAGCCCTTCCGCGGTGTGGACTGGCAGCTCCAGCAGATGAAGACGTTCCCGAACAACAAGCTCGGGGACGAGAACGAGTGGCGACTGGTCGTGTCGCGTCTGTCGGCGGTGCCGCCGTACCTGGCCGTCGCGCGCGCCAACCTCGAGGCAGGACGCAAGGACGGCAACATGCCCGACTGGCGCATGGTGCAGCGCGACGGCATCGAGGGAAGCCGGTCCAACGCGGAGTACTTCCGCACCACCTTGCCGGGACAAGCCAAAGGCTACCTGGGCGACCAGCAATTCGCCGGCACCATGCTCTCCGGTATCGCCAGCGCTGGCGATGCCGCCGCTCGCGCGTACGAGGATTTCGCGGCGTGGCTGGAGAAGACGTTCCCGCTCAACGAGAAGACGGACCGGTACGCCCTGGGTGAGAACGCATATCAGTGGCGCGTCCGCACGATCTTTCGAGACGATCGCTCCGCCGGTGATCTCTTCGAGTACGGCGCCCGGCAGGTGGAGGACTACACGCAACGCATCGCCGAAGTCGCCGAGCGCTTGTCGCGCGAGCGAGGCATCAGCCTGCCGTTCGCCAACACGGAAGAGCGCGCGTGGAGCATCCGACGCGTCATCGAAGATCTTGCGTCGGACGCACCGAGCAGCGACGCCGAACTCTTCGCCTGGTATCGCGACACCGGCGCGCGAACCGTGGCGTACGGACGCCAGCGCCAGATGTTCGATATCCCCGCCGACTACAAGCTCGAAATCGTCCCGACACCGCCCGTGCTGCGCAGCACGATCGACGCCGCGTACTACCCGGCGCCCCCGCTCAAGAAAGGTGGCGTGGGCCGCTTCTATCTCACGCCCACCGACAACAATCCGGCGGCGTTGCGCGAGAACAGCCGCGCGTCCGTCGCGGACACCGCGGTGCACGAAGGTTTCCCCGGTCACGACTGGCATTACCGCTACATGACCAAGTACGCATCCGACATCTCGAACATCCGGTGGCTCACGCCTGGCGCGGTGGAGGATTCGTCGTCCATGTGGAGCGACTCGATGGCGACGGAAGGATGGGGACTGTACGCCGAGGAATTGATGGCGGAGCCGTCGTCGGGTCGTCCGTACGGTTTCTACTCGCCGGGCGAATACCTCTTTCAGCTGCAGGGCCAGCTCCTGCGCGCGGCGCGCGTCCGCATCGACGTCGGGCTGCACACGGGCAGGATGAGCTACGACGACGCCGTGAACTATTTCACGGAGCACGTGAACTTCTATCCCAAGGCGTGCGAGCGCGCGTCCAAGGAGTCGGCGGCGAAGGCCGTGTGCGACAGCGCCAACCGCGCCATCTATCGCTACAGCAAGTGGCCGACACAGGCCATCTCGTACAATCTCGGCAAGAACGCCATCCTCTCGTTGCGCGACGCGTACCGCTCGCGCAAGGGCGGTTCGTACTCGCCGCGCGAGTTCCACGAGCGGTTCATGCGCATGGGGACGATTCCGGCGGGGTATTTCAGGGACTTCTTTCTCGCGGGACCGTAGCCTGGCAAACCGCTTTCAACGCGGAGGTCGCGGAGAACCGCTTTCAACGCGGAGGACGCGGAGAACTGCAACTGCTTCTGAACCACAGAGAACACAGAGGACACAGAGGACACAGCGGACACAGCGGACACAGCGGACACAGCGGACACAGAGAAACAACAGCACATCTCTGCGATCTCCGTGCCCTCTGTGGTTCGAGTGCTTTGTGTGAGTCGCGACGCCGCTCGGTGGGGTACTACTTCTCGCCAGGTGGTGGGACGCGGGAAGCCACCGATGCTGGTTGGCGCGACTGCGATGAGCGATCGAGCTCCAGTCCGCGCTCTGCCAGCAGCCTGGTGACGTAGCGCTGTCCCTCGCCGACGCGTTCCAGCTCGATTGCGATTGCGTCGATCGCCTGCTCGATGTGCTTCGTGCGATCACCCTCGAGGACAGGCTCGGCGCGCAGGAGCGCTCGCCGTCGAACCATCAGGTGCTGCGCACCAAGGCCAAACAGAACCACCAGGAGTGCGTGGCCAGTCGCATGCCACGTTTCAGCGGGACGAGCGGCAAACCACACGGAGCCGAGGTTGGCGAGGGACAGCAGCCATGCGATGGGTATCCAGGCTCTGTGCTTGAACCACATGAGAGCCTCCTAGTTGCCGGGGTCAAACCGAGCTGCCGAGTGTGAGCTACTCAACCAAACTGCTCGAGGTCGGCGTCAGCTTCAACTCCATTGAATCCCGCATCCCCGATGTCTACTTTGCAGCACAAAGAGCTTGGCGCTCGGGCTGACGGCAGAGGCTGAGGAGGTGCGCGGCGCCAGGCCATGGTCGGAGGCGATTCATGCGGAAGTGGCTGCGACGTATTCGCGGTGCAATCGGGATGGGCTTCACCTGGGGAGCAGTATGGGCCGGTGCGGGCATGGTGCTGGCGGTGATCACTCGCTTCCAGGCCGACGCCCCGTTTCCTCTCATCTTCGGTGTACTCGGCTTCTTCGCCGGGGTCATATTCTCCGCGTTTCTCGCGCTCACCGAGGGCCGCCGCAGGTTCGATCAGATGTCGCTTCCGCGCTTTGCGGCGTGGGGTGCGGTCGGCGGCCTTCTGCTATCGGCCATCTTCGCCAAGGCCGCATCGCTTGAATGGGGAGACGTGCTGGCGATCGTCCCCACGTTCGCCCTGGCGTCCGCGGTCTGCGCCTCAGGTACGCTCGCCGTGGCCAGGCGAGCGGCAAGCCGAGCATTGGTCCGTCAGGATACCGCCGAACTCACCGACCATGAGAAGCAGCAACGGCTTTGAGGCCGCGACTGCCCAACGCGGGAGTTCGGCAGCTAAAACGTCTCATTGGGCGGCCTAGTGCGTCGATGGGTGATCGGATGGTGGAGGTGCATCATGCAAGTGCTCGAGTACTTGCTCCGCAGCAGTGAGTTGGTCCAGGGAGAGCTCGGGTTGACGAGATTCCTTCGGATGTCGCCTTCCACCCCAACGGCGACGCTTGGGCTGGCGAGCCACGAAACGCGACGAAGCAACGTAGATCGCGCCGATCAACACGCCTGAGAGAACGATGGCGACTAGAAATGAAAGCCAGGTCATGGGCTGTCGATCACTTTGGTCTGCCTAACGTCCGGAGCTAGTCTGCTGCGGGGCAGGGCAAGCTGCTGCGGGAATAGGACGCATCACGACTATGGGTGGAGCTTGAGTCTCCTGGTGACCGTCCCAAAGAATGTATTTCTCGCACGCCGGGGACAGTTCGAAACCGCGAACGGTGATGTAGAACTTCTGGCGCCCTGCCACATGAGTATTCACGTGCATGGAAAACGTATTAGCGACACCGCTCTGATGGCTGAACCTCGCTGAATCGGCATCCGCCAGTGTGGCCGATGCATCAGCCAGCAGTGGATCGTAAACCCAGAGCGAAAGCCGGAGCACACCCGAGGAGACCGGCGGGATGTCCGGCGGTACAAGCACCTTCACGCGCAGATCGACGTCTCCCGTGTCGCAACCCATCAGAATCCAAAGCGCTGCGGCGGAGAGGGCGCGCGCGACTGTTGTGCGCATTGAAGGTGGTGCCCCTCGACTAGCGGTGTGCCGCAAAGTTGCGCACCGAATAATGCACTCCGCCATCAACTGGCCAGGGTCCCATGTCAGATTCGACCGGGACGCCCCGTTGGTTGAATAGCGCAGAGTTCAATTCGCCTCTGGCACGCGCAGCAAGGAGCCGGTCCCAAATACCGTCAACGGTAAGCGTGAAGTTTGTCACCGCCTTACCCGTGGAATCACTGGCCGCGAGGACTTGTCCATCTGATACTTGGACGAGGAAATAGCCCGATTTAGGAAACCATGAGCTCGCGGTAGCCACTTCGAAAGTGTAGGCCCTCGGATGATCCGCGAGCCAGACGCTTCTGGCGAGATCTACGTCGGCGTGACGAGGTTCAGTTGGTTTCGAACAGCCGAGTAACGTGGCTGCTATACCGACCACTCCGAAGCGTGCCCATCTCCGACTCATTCTGAACTCCGTTTGTTCCCTTCAATCTCAACCTGCGATTGGAACGCACGGTCACCTTGTCGCCCGTCTGAGCACCGGAGCTAAGCTGCGGCGCAATCGTTGAACTACTCAACGTTTTCGATCGCTTCCACGTCGACGGGACTCAGGATCCACCACTCGGCGGAAGGCGGTCGAGCCACCGCCTGCGCAGTTCTGCCAGTGGCTGGCCCGCCGAGGCTGCGAGCACGTTCTGCCAAGTCCCGTCAGGAATATGCGGGAATAGCCCGACCATGCCGGCGACACCGACGCGATCGGTGAGGAACTTCGCGAACGCCTGACTGCACGCATAGAACACCGGCGCGACGTCGCCTCGTTCGGTGGTAAACAGCGCCATCAGCCGTCCCTGTCCGCCGACCTTCTCGAGGATTTCCTCACGTCGCGCGCTCGCAGCGAGCCTGGCGGCGCAGGTGCTGTCGGCCCTGGCCAGCCCGCCGACGGCGAACACGTCGCCTTCGGAAAACCCGGTCTCCGCCGCCACCATCTGGGCCAGCACGTCGGGCAATCCCTCGCTCAGCCACAACGGAAACGCCGCGCTGGCTCGTTCCTGGGCGACGCTGTCGGCGTACTCGAACGGCAACAACGGCCCACGCGTGGCCAGTACTTCGTGGGCCGCTTCGTGAATGTACGGCGCGCCGCGCGAACGGATGCGAAGAACTCGGCGGGGAAAACCCGCCAGCAGCGCTCCAAGGATGGCAACAAGTACCTCAAGCTCGCGTTCCATCATGCCGCCGTGCGCGCCATCCAGTACTTCCCGGAGATTCAGCGCTTCTATCGGAGCATGGCACGCCGCAAACCGGCGGCCGTCGGGCGCGCGCTCGTCGCGAAGGAGCTCGCGCGCGCCGTCTACTTCGTCCTGCAGCGTCAGGAGCCGTTCAATGGCACGTTCAAGGGACACACCCTAGGTCGGACCAAGACCCCGAAGTGGCCACGCCTGGCGAACCCGCCTGCCTAACTGGAGCCGGTTCGCTGTCCGGAGTCGCGTAGCTCCGCCTTCCTTGATTGGGGCGCCGGGCGTTGGACCGCCGATGGACCTCTGGGACCGATCGATGATCGAGAGCCCGTAATGGTGTGTGGTCGCCACTGCGGCGGCCGAGCTTGAGGACTAGCGGTCGTGCACTTCCATCCAGCATCGCTCAGCGACGGTGCGAGTCCGTCGCGTTCTAGTCGTCTGCCCCCTTGCGCGGAAACTCTCTAATGGCGTTAGGCGCCCGCTCATCGTCGCTCTAGTTCGCGGAGGTACCCGAAGTACCCATAGGAGTTGAATTCGTTGTCGACGCCGACATGCGGTTCGTATTCCTCGCGGACCTCCTCCAGCGGACGCACCATGCGCTCGCGCGAGTTCGCGACAGCCTCCAATACGAAGTCGCGATTCTCCTGACGAAAGCGAACCCACACGTGACCGCCGAATTCGCCGGGCGCTTGGGTCCAGCTGCCGCTCATGAGTTCAGCTTGAAACCCGAGTTCAACGAGCTTGCGCCAAGCCCACAATGCGTGATCCTCGCAGTCACCCTTTTTCAGGCGCTCGAAGGTCCGCGGGTGCTGCCAGAAATCTGGCTCATGGAAAAGATCAGGATCGCTGACATATTCGCAGTCGAGGAGCCAATCGCAGACATCGTCTAACGATTGCGCGTCAACCGAACTGTGACCCTCAAAATACCATCGGAATTCGCGCTTGGAACCCGTGCCGAACACGCGAACTGGAAAACGCCGTGGAAAGCGATCCCATGGATCTCCCACTCCAACAATGCGAATCAGCCCGCGTAACAAGGGCATGACTAAGGGTCGCAGCAGTGCTCGAATGCGAGACAGGGCTTCCTCGTGAACCTCTGTGGGTGCGCCTAACGCGTGGAGTTTAGCTGCGGCGGCCGGCGCGCGAGGCGCCACACTGGTTGAGCTAACGTGATTACGGAGAGCGCACAACCACAATGCCTCCGCAGCAATCTCGCGCCGGCAGCTACAACTCCTCGTTAGGCGGCCCCAAACGAAGACTGCGAGCGGGGCGATGACCCAGCAGCCGTGCCATCCACGCCGGAAGCGTTTTCTCCGCAACCAACCTGTCAATATCCGCCTGCCTGTC
>DASTVV010000198.1:0-2588 GCA_035758925.1 Gemmatimonadaceae bacterium | reverse complement strand
GGGTGTATGCGTCCGGCGACGAAATGACTGGCGTCCCACGAAGCGTCCATTGCGATAAAGCAGCAAACTAGCCGCCTAACGCAAAGCTCAGCTGCGAGCGCGTCGAACAGAGCGTCCGCGACAGCGGGGCGCAGTCCGATGGGATACTCGGCGTAAACCAACGTCATCGCAACAACTCGTCGGCGTCGGAGTGCTGGCAACGCGCGTTTCGGTCTCCAGCATCACTCCGTCAACCTGGCGCTCTCCTTGACGGCATAGGAGAAGGAATGCAGTCTTCTCCTAATTCCCATAGGAGAAGCTATGGCGCCTTCCGCAGAGCTGCTACCCGGCAACCTCGAACTGGTCATCCTCAAGGCCATTTCGCTCGGTGACGTGCACGGGTACGGTGTGCTGTTGCGCATCGAGCAGATCTCCGGAGGGGCAATCCTCGTGCAGCAGGGCGCGTTGTATCCGGCCCTGTGTCGGCTCGAGCACAAGGGAGTGATCGCTGGTCGATGGGGCACGTCAACGAACAATCGGCGCGCACGGTTCTATCAGCTCACCGCACTCGGGCGACGGCAACTCGCGCAGGCGCAGAGCAGCTGGCAGCGTCTCTCCGATGCGATTGCGCTGTCGCTCACCGCCACACCGCAGGGGATCTAGATGATCGGCTTGCCGGATTGGGTCTCCGCGGCGGGGTTGGTGGCGCGTGCGCGCTCGACTTACCGCGGGCTGTTCCATCGCGCCGAGGTGGAGCTGGAGTTGCGAGAGGAGTTCCAGCATCACCTGGCGGAGCGTACCGATGCCCTGGTGCGCGAAGGGCTCGCGCCCGAGGCCGCGGACGCCCAAGCGCGGCGAGAGTTCGGCCATCAGGGTACGCATCGAGCGCACGCCCGCGAGGCTATGGGGCTGGCGTCCTTTGCCCAGCTTCGCTTCTCGTGGCTCGACGTCAAAGTCGGGCTTCGCATGCTGCGGAAGCACCCGATGCTCAACCTGGCAGCTGTCTTCGCGCTCGCCGTGGGGATTCCGGTGGGTCTCGCGCCGTCGCACCTCGCGCGAGCGCTCGAGGCGCCGCTGCCCGGCGATGCGAGCAACCAACTCCGGGCCATTCGGCATTGGGATCCACTATCGTCGGCGGTCGCACCGACCTGGGACGGCGAATTCACGTTCTGGGCGCAGACGCTGCGCAGTTTCTCCTCGCTCGGTGCCTTCCGCACGTCGAGCTACAACGTGGCCTCGGTGGACGGACGGGCCGCGGCGGCGGCTGGTGCGCAGCTCTCCTCCTCCGTTTTCCGGATGCTGGGGGCCCGGCCGCTTCTCGGTCGCGTCCTCGAGGCCAGCGACTTCGCGGCCGGTGCGCCGGATGTCGTCGTGATCGGCCACGGTCTCTGGTCCTCTCGCTTTGGTGCGGATCCCAACGTGCTGGGTCGCAGCATTCGCGTCGGGCGCAACCTGCATGTGGTCGTGGGCGTGATGCCGGACGGATTTGCGTTCCCCACCAACGAAGCGGTCTGGCTCCCCCTCCGCCTAACGTCAGTCGGCGGGGTGCAAGAGAGGATGCGTGTGCAGGTACTCGGCCGATTAGCGGACGGCGTGTCCTCACAACAGGCGCAAGCGGAGCTTTCATCTCAGGGCCCACCACCACAGATCAGTGGGGCAAGTGCGAACGAGGCGGGTGAGCGTGCGCGGCTGCGAGCGGAAGTCGTGCCGTTCGGTCTCCTGTATCTGGGCCTTCCCGCAGGTGGACTCGCCAGCTTGCCCGAGTTTCGCTGGGTGCAGGCTCTGATGTTCGTGCTGATGCTCGTCGCGTGCGGCAACGTCGCAATGCTGGTGTTTGCGCGCACGGCGACGCGCCTTCGGGAGCTTGCGATTCGCACGGCGCTCGGTGCGAGCCGAGGGCGCATCGTATCGCAGATCTTCGTCGAGACGTTGCTGCTGGCCGTCATTGCGGCGGGCGTCGGCGTGCTGGTTTTCAATTGGGCGCTCAATCACGTGAACCTCGCGGGGCTGGCCGGCGAGTCGGCATTGCCGTACTGGCTGTCGCTGGACCTAACGCTCGAGACGGCGCTCAGTGCGCTCGCGTTCGCGGCGGTCAGCGCGACCGTGGCCGGCGTCGTGCCAGCGATCGTCATCACGGGGCGGGGGATCGCGCAGAACATCCGTGGCGGATCGCGTGTTCGCTTCGGTAGACTGACGGGTGCATTGGTGGTGGCTGACATCGCCGTATCCGTCGCGGCCGTAGGGATGGCCTTCGCGGTCTCAGGTCACGCCACGGATCTGCAGGCGGCGAATCGTGCGACGGGTATTGCCGCGTCGGAGTACCTGGCGGTGGAGTTTCGTCTGCCGGAGAGCACAAGGACCTCCGTGGATGCGCGCGCGGCGGGCGGCGCACCCGAGCGAACAAGCGTGCAACTCGCCACGGCCCAGCGCGAGCTCGTCGCTGCGCTCGAGCGGGAACCCGGAGTAAAGAGCGTGGCCGTGGGTGACGCCCTGCCACGCATGGAGCACCGGTCGAGGCCAGACGAATTGGACGGCGTCGAACGCGCGAAGGATGCGCCGCTCCGCTGGACACGGCTGGCGCGTGTGGACGTGGACTTTCTTGGTGCGCT
>DASTVV010000155.1:0-2058 GCA_035758925.1 Gemmatimonadaceae bacterium | reverse complement strand
GGGCGCGCAAACCTCCATTGGCGCCGCGCTGACGCAGATGCCGAATGCGCCGCGGATGCCCGCGATCGTCGTGCTGCGCGCCGCGCTGATCTCCACGCTGCCCTGGATTCCGGTGACCCTGGCGGCGATCGCGCTGGCCTTGCGGTTTCCGTTCACTCGCGCCACCTGGCGTCGCCACGTCGGGATCCATGTGGCGGCCACTCTGTTGCTGGCGGTCGTCGCCAACGCCCTCGTGGTTCTCGGGTTCTCGTGGACCTCGGGCACGTTTCCAGGCCTGATGGGGTTGGCGCGAAACAGTGTGATCTGGGCGGCCGCTCGACTGCACGTGGCAGCGCTCGTGTATGGTTCCTCCGTCGCGATCACCCAGACCGTGCTGTACCTGCAGAGAGCGCGGACGCGTGAGCTGGACCTGGCGCGGATCGAAGCGCAGTTGGCCCGCGCGCAGGTGCAGGCGCTGAACGCGCAGATCCGGCCACACTTCCTCTTCAACACGCTGCACACCATCGGCCAGCTCTGGCGCTCGGGGCAGAGCGACGACGCCGACGCTGTGCTCGATCACCTCGGCGCGCTCTTTCACAAAGTGCAGGCGTCCACATCGCAGGTGACCATCCCGCTCGCGGAGGAGTTGGCGATCGTGCGCGACTACCTGGCCATCGAAGAGACGCGGTATCGCGACCGGCTGCGCACGCGCATCACCGCGCACGACGCCGCGCTGGAGTGTCCCGTGCCACCGCTGATCCTGCAGCCGATCGTCGAGAACGCGGTGCGCCACGGCATCTCGACCATTTCAACCGCGGGGCGTCTCGAGGTGTCTGCCGAGTGTATGGGTGACACATTGCGGCTTGTCGTGCGCGACGATGGTCCGGGACCGAACGAGAAGGCCGCGTCTCCGGGCTCCGGCATGGGGTTGCGCAACACGAAAGAGCGGCTGGCGCAGATGTACGGACAGACCGCCGAGCTGCGCATCGAGGGCGATGCGGCGAGCGGAACCACGGTGACGATCACGGTGCCGCTTTCAGCCGCGAGCGCGCGATGACGCAGCCCATCCGCGCAATCATCGTGGACGACGAACCCGCGGCTCGCGATGCGGTGCGCACGATGCTGCTCCAGCGACCACAAGTGCAGGTCGTGGCCGAAGCCAGCAACGGACATGAGGCGGAAGCGGTCATTCGCCGAATGCGCCCGGACCTGCTGTTCCTGGACGTGCAGATGCCGGACCGTGACGGCTTTGCCGTTCTGGACGCGCTGGGCCCCGACGTCCCCCGCGGTGTGGTGTTCGTGACGGCGCACGACGAGCACGCGATTCGGGCGTTCGACGTTCACGCGCTGGACTATCTGCTCAAGCCGTTCGGCCGGCAGCGATTCAACGCGGCGGTGACGCGAGCGCTGGACCGGTTGAGCGCCCTCGACGCGCTCACCCTGCAACGCACGCTCTCGAGCATGGCGCTGGCCCGCAGTGCCGGAGATCAGCCCGCGGCGGACGTCGCCGCGGCGCCGAGCAACACCTCGAGGAGCGCCCCGCGGCGGTTGGCGGTGCGCGTCGGATCGAAGGTCACGCTGGTGGATGTGGACGCCATCGACTGGATGGAGTCAGTTGGCGATTACGTACGCATTCACGCGGGCAAACAGTCCCATCTCGTCACGCAGCGGCTGCACGCGCTCGAACGTCTGCTCGCGACCTCCGGGTTCATCCGCGTTCACCGATCGCTCATCGTGAACGGCGCGCGGGTGCATGAGCTGCACCGCGACGCAGACGGTAGCGGGACGATCGCGCTGCGCGACGGCGTGAGACTCCGCGTGGCGAGGGACAGGTGGGACACCCTCTATCAGGCGCTCAAGCTGGAAGAGCCATGAACCAGCATCGGAGTCCGCGTTCTCGCTGTGCCCCGTCGTGACTTCGTTGTCCTCAACGAACCGGCTAGCCACCCGAGCTGCGTCGAGGCCGCGAGGACCAGTGAATCGCGCGAATCAACCACTCGCCGCCTGCGCGACTCAGCACCATCAACTCGGCGCCGCGCGACTCGATCTGTCGCTCACCCATCCTGCCGCTGGCAGTGC
>DASTVV010000130.1:0-8982 GCA_035758925.1 Gemmatimonadaceae bacterium | reverse complement strand
TCGCCCTCAGCGATCCGGACGGGGAACGCGGGGCGCTCATGCCGCTCGAGCTGCTCGCGACGGCCGCGCTCGAGGAGGCCATCGAGCGTAGCGTGCGCACCGCGAAGGGCCGGGACGGCATTCGGGGACTCGCGGACTAGTAGATGGCCGAATTGACCGCGCCCGGCCATGCGATGGTGCGCGTGCCGATCGCTCCGATGTACGGCGAACCGTACGTGGCCAGCCCGCAGATCTCACAGCGACTCTCGGGCCACCTCGTGGATCTGCTGGACCAGCAGGAGGATTGGTTTCTCGCGCGTGGCATGGACCGATACGAAGGGTGGATCCATCGCGGATTCCTCGCGCCTGTGCCGCAGAATGGCTCGAAACGCGCCGCGGACATGACGCGAATCTCGCTGGGCTGCTTCACGCGTGATCCGGCCGGCCAACATCGCTCGCTGCCGCTCGGCGCGCGTCTCTCGCCGGACGAAGTCGTGCAGGTCGGAACGACGGTGGACGTCGCCCATCTTGCCGAGCGGTTTCCGCGCGATCCCCTGGCGATCACGCGATCGGCCCAGGTGCTCTTCGAAGGAACGCCGTATTTGTGGGGCGGGATCACGCCATGGGGCGCGGACTGCTCGGGGTTCGTGCAGACGATCTACGGACTGCACGACGTCCCGCTGCCGCGCGACGCCTGGCAACAGTCCGAGGTGGGTACGGATGCCGGCGGTCTCGACGACCTGCAGGCGGCGGACCTGGCGTTCTTTTCAGATCGCGAGGACAAGTGGGTGACGCACGTGGCGATCGCGCTCGGGTCTCGGCACCTCGTGCACCTGGCTCTCGGCCGCGGTGGCTATCATCGCGAGAACATCGCGGACACGGGCGATGATTACGTCGCGGCGCTCCGGGGCAGGTTCCTCAAGGCGCGACGCGTTCTACCGAGGTAAAAGCGAGAGGGTTTCAACGCGGAGGTCGCGGAGGTCGCGGAGAACGCGGAGGAAAACCTCTTGTTGTTGTGTTCTGGCGCGAAAGCCTCGAACGCCGAGACCAACAAAGCCTGTGTTGGTTCCTCCGCGTTCTCCGCGTTTAATGCAGTGTCTTTGCGAGAGAGAGGCCAGCCTCTATGAGAAAAGGCCGCCGGGCGGCCGCACCGCTTGCACCGTTCTCACCTGCACCGGCACTTCCGCGTTCTGCCGGTCGTCCAGCGACACCGTCATCTTGTACTTGCCCGCGCCGTCGATGGGCAGATCGATCTGCGCGATGAGCGGCAGGTCCATGTCCGTCACGCCGCTGGGTGGCTGGCCGACGTTCAGCTCTCCGGTGCTGGTCCAGAGCTCGCTGCCCTGCGGATTGATCCACCGCAGCGTCACCGTGTGCCGGCCCACGTCCGTGAGCGTTCCCTTGAGATGCACCACCAGATGCGCGCGCGGATGCACCGCGGGCAACTGTCCAACCTGAAGGGCGTCGAAGACGCCGAGCACGTTCAGCTTCCCCTCCTGCGAGAGGTTGGCTGCGTCGGCGAAGAGCGCGAAGGCTACCTGCATCTGGCGCAACATAGACTGGCCCATGTGACGCGTCTACTTTTCATCGACGCCATGATCGACGCATTCAGAGAGCAGCAGCCAGACGCATGAGTAGTCTCGCAACGTCCGGTGTACGCGCGGAAGCCGCGCGACCGGGCGTCTGGCTGGCGGAAGTGGCGCTGCTCCTCATGTCCCTCATCTGGGGCGTGAACTACAGCGTCATCAAGTACGGCACGGGCGTCGTCCCGCCGCTGGCATACAACGGCGCGCGCATATCACTGGCGGCGGTGGCGTTGATCGTCATCGCGCTGGTGTGGGGCGGCTCGCCACCGGCGCGTCGCGACGTGTTCGCCCTGCTCGCGCTCGGCGCGCTGGGCAATGGCATCTACCAGATCTTCTTCATCGAAGGGTTGGCGCGCACGCGCGCCGGAGAAGCGGCGCTCGTCGTGGGCGCGTCGCCGGCGCTCATGGCGATCTTCGGTCGGATGCGCGGTGTCGAACGCGTCTCGCGTCGAGGTGCCGCCGGCATCGCCCTCTCGATGTTCGGCGTGGCGCTCATCGTCCTGGGACGCGCGGCCAGCGGCCCGGGCGCGGCGCAGGGCGGCGGATCGCTCGCGGGCGACCTCCTCGTGTTGTGCGGCGCTGCGTGCTGGGCGATCTACACCGTGCTCCTCATGCCGTACACGCAGCGCATCAGCGGATGGTGGGTCACTGCGCTCACGATCCTTGGCGGCACGATCGTGCTCGCCGTCGCTGGCGCGCGCGACCTCGTCGCAATGCAGTGGTCGTCGCTGCCGGTCACCGCGTGGGCAGCCATCCTGTATAGCGGGCTCGGCGCGCTGGTGGTCGCGTACTTCTTCTGGTATTACGGGGTAAAAAGAATCGGCCCAACGCGCACCGCGCTGTACGGCAACACCCAGCCGCTGATCGCGCTGATCGTCGCCTGGCTCACGCTGTCCGAGGTTCCCACCGCCTGGCAGCTGCTCGGCGCCGCCACCATCGTGAGCGGCGTGCTGCTCACTCGCGTACCCGCATCCGAAGCATCGTGAAGCTCGTTCTCTTCGACATCGACGGCACACTGCTCCTCTCCGATGGCGCCGGGCGGCGCGCCATCTATCGCGCGCTGCGCGAGGTGTTCGGCGCCACCGGTCCCGAGGATTACCATTTCGATGGCAAGACCGACCCGCAGATCGTCCGTGAGCTGATGCGGCTGGCCGGACACGGTGACGAACACATCGATGCACGGATGGAGCTCTTGCTGAAGCGCTACCTGGCGTGTCTCCACGAAGAGCTGGATGCCCCCGGCCACAAGCCGCATGCGCTCCCTGGCGTGCCGGGATTGCTCGACGTGCTCGAGAGCCACGCGGGCGTCGTCATCGGGCTGCTGACGGGAAATCTCGAGGCAGGAGCGCGCGCCAAGCTCGAAGCGGTTGGGCTCGATCCGCGGCGGTTTCGCGTCGGCGCATACGGGTCAGACCACGAAGAGCGCCCCGAGCTGCCGGCCATCGCGCAGCAACGTGCCAGGCGCCGGCTGGGCCTCGACGTCGACGGCGCCGCCATTGTCGTCATCGGCGATACGCCCGCGGATCTGACATGCGGTCGCGCACTTGGTGCTAGCGCCATCGGCGTCGCGACGGGCCGATATTCAGTCGAAGAGCTGTCGCGTCACCGCCCGCTGGCCGTGTTCGCGGACCTTTCGGACACACGCGCAGTGGCGCGCGTGATCCTCGGCGTCTGAGGGCGCATGGAAGACGACCGCGTTCGAGCTCCTGGCCAGGTCGAGTACGGCGAGCTGCCGGAGGTCACTCGCGGACTCCGCGCGCTTGGTTCTCCGCGTCGCAGTAGTGGCGCCTTTCAGTCGCAATTCTTCATGCCGCTCGTCGAGGCGCGCAAGAAAGCCGCGGACGCGCGTGATCCCCAGGCCTGCCTGCGAGCCTTCAACCCCGACGAGCTCGCGCGCGCCATGGAGCGCGCGATCGACAGGATTGTCTCCGGATGGCCGGATACACGCGCGTCCGTGCGGCGGGCGCTGCGGGCTGAGCTCACGGAAAGAGTGTCCAACTACCTGAGCGCACTCGAAGTGTTGTCTCAGCGCGCTGCCGCGGCGCTCGGAGCGAACGAAGAGTCTCGTCTGGAGACCTGGCGAGCCTGGACTATTCAGCTTGCCGCAACCTTCGACGCGGCAGACCGCAGCTGGCTGGCAGTGCGCTCAGCGGTCGACAGTTTGCCGACCAAACCGAGCGGGGACCGGGGACAAGGGACGAGGGACAGGGGCTGACAAACATCTACCTCAGCTCCGCGAATCCCGATACATTCACTCGGCAATGAGCACGTGTCGGGCTGCTGCAGCCTTCCTCGCCGCAACACTGTTGTTCGCGCAACCTCTGGCAGCACAGGAACATCCGGTGCGGCGGGTCGCGAACATCGTGAGCGTTGCCGTCGAAGAGTACGGCAAGGGAGTCGACTCCACCGGCCGGCTCATGTCGAGCATCGAGTATCAGGAAGCGACCGACTTCCTGAACGACGCCAGGATGCAGGCTGCGAGGCTGTCCGGCGACCGCACCGCCGCGGCCCGGGCGATCCTGGACTCGATCATCGCGGCTGTGGCCGCCAGAAAGGCTCCCGGGGAAGTGAAGGCGCTCGAGCAGCGCTTCGCCACCGCCCTTGGAAGCGAAGCGGCGCTCGAGATCCCGGCGAAGGCCATTGATCTCGCCGAAGGTCGGCAACTCTACGAAAAGACGTGCGCGTCCTGCCACGGCATCAGCGGGCGGGGTGACGGGCCGTCAGCCGGCGGCATGAATCCCAGGCCGCCAGCCGTGGGCGACCACGAGACCATGCGTGACGTGTCGCCCGCAACGATGTACCGGATAGTCTCCGTGGGCATCTCCGGCACGCCGATGACCGGGTTCGCGTCAGGGCTCACTGTGGAACAGCGCTGGAACATCGTCTCGTATCTCATCTCGCTGCGCACGACTCCGCAGCAGCGCGCCGAGGGCGAGGGACTCTTCACGCAGCGCTGCGCGCAATGCCACGGCGCGCTGGGTGCCGGCGACGGTATGCTCGCGCGTTCGCTGTCGCGGCTGCCTCAGGAGATCGGGTCATTCTCGTGGCAGGCGGGCCACAGCGATGTCCAACTGACGGACGTCGTTCGCGACGGGCTGACGGGAACGGCGATGCCCGCGAACCGCGAGCTCGATTCGCACCAGCTGCGCAGCGTCGTGGCCTACCTGCGGACGCTGCCGCTCAAGACCACCCCCAACGGAACCGCGACTGCTTCGACGCAGCGTCCCGCCGACGCCGCGAGCGCGGGTCGCGAAGTGCTCTCGCTGCTGGAGCAGGCGCTGACCGCGTCCCGCGCCGGCCGCACGAGCGACGCGGGTGACAAGGCGTTCGACGCGTACATCGCGTTCGAACCGATGGAGAACCCGGCGCGCGCGAAGAACCCGGGCCTCGTCGCGACGATGGAGCGGCTCTTTGCCGACTTCAAGGGCGCTGTGCGCGCCGGCGACGTGCGCTTGGCGGAACGCGCACGCGACGCGATCGAAGCGAGCATGCCGTCCGTGCTGGCGCTGACGCGTCCGACGGGCAGCGGTCGCGAGGCATTCTGGCAATCGTTGCTGATCATCCTGCGAGAAGGGTTCGAGGCGATCCTGGTGATCGGCGCGATCGTCGCGTTCCTGCTCAAGACGGGCCACCGTGAACGCCTCCGGTCCATCTGGTGGGGCGTCGCGTGGGGAGTGCTCGCCAGCGCCGCGACCGCGATCGTGCTCAAGACCGTGCTGTCCGCGATGCCCGCAACCCGCGAAGTGATCGAGGGAGCGACGATGCTCGTCGCTGTCGCGGTACTGTTCTCGGTGAGCTACTGGCTCATCTCGAAGGTGGAAGCCGCCAAGTGGCAGCAGTTCATCCGCGAGAAGGTCACCGGCGCGCTGGAGCATGGCGGTGGCGCGGCGCTCGCGTTCGTCGCGTTCCTCGCGGTGTACCGCGAGGGCGCCGAGACCGCGCTCTTCTATCAAGCGCTGTTCAACGAGGGCGCGCACGTGGCGCTGCCGATCGCACTCGGCATCATCGCCGGTGGAGCCGGGCTGGCCGTGATCTTCACGCTGTTCTACCGATACGGTGTGCGCATTCCGCTGCGCGAGTTCTTCGCCGTCACGAGCGTCCTGCTGTACTACATGGCGTTCGTGTTCATGGGCAAGGGCGTGCGGGAGCTTCAGGAGGGCAATCTCGTCTCGATCACGATCATTCCCGGCGCGCCCCATGTGGAAGCGCTGGGCCTGTATCCCACCGTCGAGACGCTGCTCGCCCAGCTCGTGCTGATCTCGCTGTTCGTCTTCGCGCTGGTGCGCACGTTCTGGCCCAAGCGGTCAGTCGCGCTGCCGACGATCGCCGCGGATCCCACGGCCGCCGCGCTGGTTGAAGCGCAGCTGGCCGAGATGCGAGCGGCGCAGGACGCGCTTCAGGCGCGAATCAAGACGCTCGAAGCTGCGCTGGCGCGCGAGGCGAGCGGCGCGCAGCGAGAATAGCCACGCCGATCGCGATGGCCCCCAGCGCGATCAACTGCGCCACGGTCATGCCGAAGCCCAGCCGGTCGTCTTTCGCGCGGAAGAACTCGACGACGAACCGCTCGATGCCGGCGAGCACGCAGTAGACGCCGAACAGCCAGCCTTCGGCGTGATTGTGGCGCCGCAGCCGCCACAGGATCGCGAACATCACGAGCGCCATCGACACCTCGTACAGCTGCGTCGGGTGAACGGCCACGACGGTGTTCGGATCGGTGCCTGGCGGGAAGCTGACACCGAACTCGCGCGACATGATGCCGGCGGTCGACGGCGGTGCGCCCTCGGGGAACTGCACCGCGAGTGGCCCGTTCCATGGACGTCCGTAATCGTCGCCCACCGCCCAGCAACCCGTCCGACCGACGGCGTACGCGGCCGCCAGCGCTGCGGCACCCACCTCCAGCGTCGTCCAGATCGGGACCTTCTTGCGCCACGCGACGAGCAACACTCCGATCGCGCCGCCGACGAGGCCGCCCCAGAACACGAAACCGCCGCGCGCGAAGAGCGCGTCCCAGTTTCCCAGGACGATGACGAAGTAGAGCTTCGCGCCAAGCAGGCCACCGATGACGGCGCCGAAGATCATGTCCGAGATCGGCGCGGGGTCGTAACCGAGCCGGGTCATCTCCGCCTGTGACACCGACTGCGCGATCATGAACCCCAGCACGACAGCGATGCCGAAGCCGGTGAACTGCAGCGGCCCGATGCTGAACTGGAATGGATGGTGAACGATCGCGTGTTGGGTCGCGACCTGGATGGCGAGTACCGGAAGGGGAAGACTCAAGCGATCACACCAGGCAAGGGCAGGGAAGCATAGGCGTTGAGATCGAGCCCGGCGCGGTGCCCGTTCTCGAAGTGAAAGAGTCCCGCTCGAGCGATCATGGCGGCGTTGTCCGTGGCGAGACGTCCGCTGGGAGCATAAACGCGCACGCCCAGCGCCGCCATGCGCTCCCGCATCGCGTCGACGAGCGCCAGGTTGCCCGCCACACCGCCTCCAAGGACTACCCGCTGGCGCGCGTACTGTTCGACGGCGCGCGCGGTCTTCTCCACCAGTGTGCCGACCAGGGCTTCTTGAAACCCGAGCGCGACGTCCGCTGGCTTCCATTCGGCGCCGGATTTCTGC
The DNA here is from genome assembly GCA_035758925.1 of Gemmatimonadaceae bacterium. GTDB lineage: Bacteria > Gemmatimonadota > Gemmatimonadetes > Gemmatimonadales > Gemmatimonadaceae > DASPMP01. The sequence continues at coordinate 1,801 of DASTVV010000130.1, read as the reverse complement.
GACGAATGTCGCAGGTTCAGCACGGCCGTCTTGAGCCCGCTGAACGACACGTCGAAGTAGTCCGAATCGCCGGGTTGCTGGTCGCGGCGCAGCATCGGGCGTGGAAACCGCACGGCGCCGTGGGTGCCGTCGCGCGCGAGCCGCTCGAGATGCGGACCGCCAGGATAGGGCAGGTCCAGCAGCTTGGCCACCTTGTCGAACGCCTCGCCGGCGGCGTCATCGCGTGTTCGGCCGAGCACGCGATAGCGGCCCCACGCTTCGACGTCCACGAGCATCGTGTGGCCACCGGAGACGAGCAGTGCCGTGAATGGCGGCACCGCATCCGGATGCTCGAGCGACGTCGCGAAGAGGTGTCCCTCCATGTGGTGAACGCCTACCAGCGGGCGCTCCAGCGCGTACGCGAGCGCCTTGCCGAAGCTCATTCCCACCAGCAGCGCGCCCACGAGGCCCGGACCGACGGTGACCGCGACGACGTCCAGCGCCGGCAGCTGGACGCGCGCCTCCGCGAGAGCGCTTCGAAGAACGGGCTCGATGGCCGTGAGGTGAGCGCGCGACGCGAGCTCGGGGACCACTCCGCCGAACACGCGGTGCACGTCCTGCGAGAGAATCACGAGCGACCGCAGCTGCACGTCGTCGCCCGCGCCCTCCACGATGGCGACGGACGTCTCGTCGCAGGACGTCTCGACGCCGAGAACCAGCGTCACGAACGCGCGCGGCTGAACAACGCCTTCACCTGCGGCGGCTTGACCGTCACGCCCAGCCCGGTCGTGTCGATGTCGACGAGGTGTGGCATCGTGTCCAGGGTGATGCTGTCGCGCACGGTGAAGACCTGCGAGAGCCGCGCGATCGCGCGTCGGGGGCCGCGCAGCGTCGCGCTGTCGGGCTCGAGCCGCACAGCGATCGTCGGCGTGCCGCGCGGCGCGATCACCAGGAGCGCGGATCGCACCGGGACGATCCGGCTGGCGGTCGCTTCGAACACGAGCGTGAGGGAACGGGGCCGGACGTCGCGCACGATCACTTCAACGCCTTCCGGCACTTCGACGTCGCTGGTGCGCAGCGACAGGACGAGCGTATCGGGCACGTCGCCGGCGATCGGCCGCCTGATGACGAGGGGAGCGCTGCTCAGCTTCTCGATTTCTGCGGGACGGCCCACCACCCACGCGCGCACGACTGGAGACGAGTCTCGCAACACCAGGGCGCTGTCGAGCAGCGGCTGGAACCGGACGTCCACGACGGATTCCTTCGGCTCGCGCGGGTCGATCACGTACCACAGGACGATGGTGAACGCGACCGCGGCCGCCTTGAGCGGGAGATTCTCGGTGAACGCGGCCGCGACGTGCCGCTTCCACCCGATGGGACGGCGCGTGGGGTTCACGGTCCGCTCGGAGCCGGTCCTCCCGGTCCACCACCGAGCAAGTCGCGGATGAGCGCGATGTTGGCGGGGGAGGACCAGTCGGCCGGCCCGATCCACTTCTTCCGGATCGTGCCGTCACGCGCGATGACAAACGTCTCCGGGTACCCGGTCACCTGATAGTCGCGATCGATGGTGTGCAGCGAATCCAGCAGAATCTGGAACGTGAGACCGAGGTTGCGCGCGAACGCCCGCACCGAGTCGCTTCCGACGACGTCGTCGATGCTGACCGCCACGATCCTGAGACTCGTATCGGTCACCTGCTTGTGCAGCCGTTCGAAGCTCGGCATCTCCACGATGCACGGTCCGCACCACGTGGCCCAGATGTTGAGCACGACCACTTTCCCGCGGTAGTCGGCCATCGTGCGAACCTGGTTCGTGCCGTCCACG
>DASTVV010000127.1:0-12081 GCA_035758925.1 Gemmatimonadaceae bacterium | reverse complement strand
TGCTCGAGCCCCTGGGATATCGCGTCACGTCGATCAGCGTGCGCGATTGCCTGCACCTCAAGTCCGCCGCGACCGCATTGGGCGATGACCGCGTACTGCTCAATCCCCGCCTGATTGATGTCACGGTGTTCGACGGGCTGTCGTGGATGGAGATAGATCCCGCCGAACCGAATGCAGCCAACGTCGTGAGCATCGACGCGATTGTGCTGTGTCCGGCGAGCGCTCCGCGCACGCAGGAGCGGCTTGCGCAGGCCGGATTCGACGCCCGCGCCGTGGAGGCGTCGGAGCTGGCCAAGGCGGAGGGCGGGCTCACCTGCTGCAGTCTGCTGCTGCGCATCTAAAACGAACCACAGAGAAGATCGGAGCACAGAGAAGTCGAACCACAGAGAACGCAGAGACCACCGAGCAGCCGAAGCGCACGTCGGCGGACAATGGTTGCACAGCCGTTACGTGACCGCGGTTTTCGTCGCACGCTGGAGCTTCCAAGTTGTCGCGATGCTCGCGCACCGCCTCCATCGCGTCTTGGCCGCCCCAACGATCGTGTTTCTGCTCGCGGGACTTTCCTGCGCACGCAGCTCCGCCGCGACACCTGACTCCAACGAGGGTGGTCGGAGATTCCTTGCGGACGGATTGACACAGCTGGCAAACACGCTGGCGAACCTCGACTCCGCACTGGCCTTCACCGCAGCACCTGATCCGGCGCCGAAAGCATTTCGCATTGCACGCGAGTCCTACAAGCATGTGGAATCGCTGTTGACGTACTACGTGCCGATCCAGGCGTCGCTGATCAGCGGACCCCGCGCGGACGAAGATGACGACCTGCCAAATCCACCGCCGCGTTCTGCCCCGGTGGGATTCCAGGTGGTCGAGGCCGCGCTGTTCGATGGCTTTCTCACGCGCGACTCGGCGCGCCGCGAACTGGGACGGATGCGTCGCGTGCTCGACGAGCTGCGGTTCGTCACCAGGAACAATGCAACGAGTGCGTCCGCACTGGTCGATGCGGCTCGGCTGGAGCTGGTGCGCGTGACTGTACTTGGCCTGGCCGGCTTCGACGCCGACCCTTCCGGTGACGGAGTCATCGAAGCAGCGGCGGCTCTCGACGGAGTCCGCGAGCTCCTGTTCGCCATCGGGCACGCCGACGAGACGCGTGCAGCGGACACGCTGCTGCGCGCCGCAGCCGCGGACCTGCGCGCGCACGCCGATTTCGGCACGTACGACCGGCTTCGTTTCATCGTCGCGTACGTGAATCCGATCGGAGCCCAGTTGGCAGAACTACAGCGGCGGGTGGGCCTGCCGCCGCCCGGGGAACGGCGTCTCCTCCGGATGACCGCCGAGTCGCCGTTCGAGGTGGACGCGTTCGATCCCACCGCGTTCGCGCCTGCACACGCGCGCCCTTCCACGACAGCGCTGCGCATGCTGGGTGAACGGCTCTTCATGGAGCCGCGGTTGTCCGGACCGGGAACGCGCGCGTGCTCGTCGTGCCATGTCCCGGCGATGGCATTCACGGATCGTCGTCCGCGAGCGGCACCACTTCCGGGGCAGGAACGGAAACCGCTGCGCAACACGCCGACGCTGCTGAATGTCGCCTTCGAGCCCAGACTCTTTGCGGAAGGCCGAACGCGTTCCCTGGAGACGCAGGTGGGCAACGTGCTCGAAAGCCATGCCGAGATGGCGAGCTCCGTGGACACGGTCGCGGCGCGGCTCAAGGCCGATTCTTCCTATCGGGCGGCGTTTGCGGCAGCGATGCCGGATCGTGGCACCGCACCGCTCACCGGGCTCGAGGTTCGACAGGCGCTCGCCGCGTACCTGCGGTCATTGTCCGCGATGGGCTCGAGGTTCGACCGAGCGATGCGTGGCGATACGCTGGCGGTTACGGCCGCCGAACGGCGTGGGTTCACGGTGTTCATGGGCAAGGCGAAGTGCGGCACCTGCCATTTCGCGCCGCTCTTCAACGGCGTGATGCCGCCTGACTACCGCAATGCCGAGGCTGAGGTGATCGGAGTTCCGGCAACGCCAAATCTCGCGCGGCCGGTTCTGGATCCGGATCCTGGGCGCGCCGTGCTGGAGTTGGTGCCGAACAACCAGTCGGCGTTCAAGGTCCCGGCACTGCGGAACGTGGCACTCACCGCACCGTACATGCACAACGGCGTCTTCGCGACGCTGGAGCAAGTGGTGGATTTCTACGATCGAGGCGGCGGCGCTGGTCTCGGACTCGCGCTGCCGCAGCAGACGCTGCCGAGCACTCCGCTGAAGCTCACGCCCGCCGAGAAACGCGAGTTGGTGGCGTTCATGGGCGCGCTCACGGATACCGCTTTCCTCAAGCGTCCAGCACCGGCTACGCCCTGAGACTCGTTACACTGGGCCGTCGCATGTGGCGTGGATGATTCGCTGCCGTTACGTGAGGCAGCGGCGTCGCGTTACCGCTCCCCCAAAGGTTTCCCGCGCTGCAACGCATGACAGTGCGTCAACGCTTATCGGGGGTGCAAATGGTCAGTCAGCTCAAAGCTCGAAAACGCTTCAGCATGTCTCTGGCGGCGGCGGTCCTGCTCGCGTGCGCGCCAGACTCCTTGACGACACCGGGTGACGGCTACGCCGGCCCGCCGGAACCGGGCATCCAGCTCGATCTGGTTCTGCCGGGCGATACGGAGCCGTTCGTTCCACTCTCTGCATCGGCAGCGTGCGTCGCCGGCGGCAAGGCGGAGCAGATCCTGCTGCCGTCGGGCTTCGCGCAGACGGTGGTCGCGAGAGAAGGCGCGGGATTCGAGAACAATGCGGACATGCTCACGCTGAACGAGAGCGGGCCGCAGAAAGGACGGTATCTCTACAGCGCGCACGAAAACGGCTCGAATGCCGCAGTTTCGGAAACCGATCTGGAGACGGGGCTTTCACGCATCGTCGTTCAGCGCCCGGACCTCGAGCGCTTCGACGGGCTCGCGTGGACGCCCTGGGGAACCATCATCGTTGCGGAGGAAACAGACCCCGCCGGCCAAAAGGATCCCACGCTGCCCAACACGGTTGGTGGGCTGGTATACGAGATCGATCCTGCCACCGGCGTCGCGACCCCTCGGCCCGCGGTCGGCTCTCGTTCGCACGAGGGCCTGCGCTTCGACAAGCAGGGCAATCTCTACGGCATCTCCGAGGCGAGCCCCGGTTACGTCTTCAAGTTCGTGCCGGACAACCAGAACGACCTGAGCTCGGGCCAGCTGTACGCGCTCAAGATCGTGAACGACCTGGGCGACAGAACTGGTGTCGCGGAGTGGGTGGCGCTCGACCGTGACGCGGCGCAGGTGAACTCGCAGGCGGAGGCCACGGCGAAGGGAGCCACTGGCTACGTGCGCCCCGAGGACATCGAGATCGGCACCAGCAGTGGCAACGACACCCGGGGCAACCACGTGCTGTACGTCGCGGTCACGGGCGAGGACCGCGTGCTGGCCATCGATCTGCAGCCGGAAGGCGGGCCGCAGGGACAGGCGATCGTTTCCGACTACGTCCGCGAGGGCGTGAATGCGCCGGCCGATTTCGACCTGCCCGACAACCTGGCGCTCGACCAGCACGGCAACCTGTACATCACCGAAGATCCAGGCGGGTCCGCGCCGTCCAAGACGCTGGGCGACGACGTGTGGTTTGCGCCGTTCAACCCGGACAGCCCGACCCGGTCGCTGCCGATCCGTCGTTTCTTCTCGATCACGGACTGCAACGCCGAGCCGACTGGCATCTACGTGAGTCCCTCCGGCAAGACGCTGTTCGTGAACATCCAGCACCGTGGCGGCAGTGATCCGCGCGACCTGACGATCGCGGTCTGGCGCCTGAAAGACATGAGCTTCAGCCGCGCTTCGCAGTAACCCGAATTCGACCGCGCGCGGTGGGTCGAACAGAAACGCCCCGTCGAGATCCTTCGGCGGGGCGTTTCACGCGGGAGCGAGTAGCCGCAGGTTGGCTGAACGGGCAGCCGCACGAGTAGAATCCGGAATGACTGCCTGGCCCGTAGAGCACGTCCGCGGCGAATATCGGATCTCGACCGACCCGGCACGCGTCGACGTCGCGGCGGTTCACGCCTTTCTTTCGACGTCGTACTGGGCCGAGGGAATCCCACGCGAGGTGGTCGCCCGCGCCATCGCTGGCTCGCTTCCCTTCAGCTTGTTCCACGGGAAAACGCAGGTCGGCTTCGCGCGCGTCGTTACGGACCGAGCGACGTTTGCGTACCTGGCGGACGTGTATGTCCTGGAGGCGCACCGGGGACGGGGCCTCGCCGTCTGGCTCATCGAGACGGTGATGGCGCACCCGGATCTTCAAGGCTTGCGGCGCTTCTCACTCGCGACACGGGACGCGCACGGGCTCTACGCACGCTTCGGATTCAAGCCCGTCGCAGCACCGGAGAGACTGATGGAGATCGCGCGGCCGGGGGTCTACCGGATCAAGGGTTGAACTTGGCCCAGGTGGTCCAGTAGACGACGACGCTGCACCGGCCGGATCGCGTGATGCCGGCCGCTGGCCAGGTGTACCGCTGGTATTCCTTGGGTACCGAGTCCGGTCTGAAATACACTTCCACCGCACTCAAGTCAGTGGGCAGGCGCGGAATCGGGTTGGCGAGCGTCACCGGGCGGCCGTCCACGAGTGACGTGATGCATCCAAAGCCATTCGATGCGACCGCCACTCGCTCCGGGCCGAATCGCGTGGAACGAAGAGCGACACGAAATCCCGGAATGTCCTTGAACAGATCCGCCGTGTAGTCCACGCCGCGCTCGTCGATGTCCGGATAGTCCAGAAAGACTCCGCCGCCGTTGTGCTGCCGACACATGAAGCCGTCCAGTGACTGCTCGGAGCACTGGCGGCTGGCGACGACCTGCACGGTGTCCAGCTGCACGCTGCGCTTGAGTGTCAGCTTGACGTTGAGGCGTCCATTCTTCGACAGCTTGCCGTCCAGCCGGTCGGGCGCGTAACCCACCTTGCGCGCCGCGAGGAAAAAGTTGCCGTCATCCAGCTCGGCAAGGGTGAACCGGCCCAGCGAGTCCGATCGCGCGCGGTGATTGCCGGGTCGCAGGATCACGTCCGCGTCGCGAATGGGCTGCTGCAGCGAGTCAACCACCGTACCAGTGATGGTGGCCCCTTTCTGCGCGTGCGCGAAGGTCGGCCACGAGAGGGCCGCGACCAGCGAAAGAATCAGCGATCTTGGCTTCACACCAACACTCTACCCACAACTGATGGGATCGGTCCAGAGCAAAGTTCTGCGACGTTCAATCCCGTTACGTTTGCACGTCGCGTTCCGTCCGGAGCATAGTCGCGTTCGCATCGAGCGAGCGGGGAAATCCGGGTCCGCCCGTAGCGGATCAGGGCGTTGGCACCTTCCGATCACTATGAGACCATCACCACGCGTGCTTCTCACGTTCGCCACCGCCGTTGCGGCCGCGGTGTCCCTCTCATGCACTCCCAAGTCCAGGTTTCTTCCCAACCTTTCGTGCTTCGAGGGGGAGAAAATCAGGGTGGAACCCGTGGGGTTTGGCGCGCTGACGCGGGATCCAAGTACACCGGACGGATGGAGCGGCATGGAGGTGTACTTCGGAGTGGACGCGGAAGGAAAGCTCAGCGCGGCCATTCGCGAAAAGGGCGGTGCCTCGAAAGAGACCCGGCCCGTTGAAAGGGTGTCGTACAACTCGGCTGCCGACTCGATCTCGTTCACGTACATCGGGCCCGGCGGCACGAAGTTCACCCGAACCTATCGGCCGTCGTGTGGACGACTCGTGGGTTACGCCACGTATTTCCGGTCTGCGGAAGACCCGAGTCTCACGGTAGAGGATACGCTCCCGCGCATCGAGCGCTGACGCAGAACACGGCGGCTATGTGCTGCCGACCTGCGACGGAGGCGAGGCTGGCCTGGCAGACGGAGTCGGGGCGCCAGAGACTCCAGCTGCGGTTGGCGCGAGGGGCTCGCCTTCGGCTGGCGAAGACCTTCTTGTGGCTGAACCCACAGTCACCCACGTGACGGTGTCCCAGGCGTTGTGGATGCCGATGAACACGAGCACCACCGAGCTCGCGGCAACACCGAAGAGCGCTGGAATCTCGTGCCCCAACATGTTGGCCGCTGCAACGACGAGCGTGACGTACGCCACGAAGGGCAGTACGACATGCCAGATCCAGTCTTCGAGCACGGCTTGGTACTGCGTCGCGCCATGCGCGCGCAGCGCGACAATCACGGAGTAGACGATTCCGAATCCACCAGAGAGTCCAATCACCATCGCTGGCCAACTGAGCCGGGGCCACGGGGCGCTGATGACCGCCGAGATGAGAAGCACTACACAGAAATGGACAACGGTGGGCGTTCCGAATGCCGCTATCTCGCGTTCTCCCCTCGCGGCGTCCGATTCCGAGACCAGGGCCATCACCACAAACTGAAGTCCGGTAAGCGCGCCGGCCGATGACCCAACGATGACGTAGAAGCTCTCCCAGGCGGACAGTATTTCGTGTGCGGGCATCCGGTGAAATACCAGACGCCGTGTGCTTGTGCAACTCGAACGCCAGCGTTCGTGCTCACGCACCGACCGTTCACGCCGCCGACGCAGTTCGTCATTCCGTATGGCGGCGACCTGAAGGCGCTGGTGCAGGAGATTCGGGCGACGTATCCGCGGGATATCCGGCTGATGGGCGGCGAGGTTCAGGCTTTGTCTCGCGGACGGGACTACAACTACTCATCCGAATTCCACGAATCGACACGAATTTCACAAAACCAGCGATTGGGTTTCCCAATTCGTGCCGTTATTCGCGGAATTCGGATCCGTAGTTGTTCTTGAAAGGAAAACGCAAACCGGCGAACGGACTTGGATGCCCATTCGCCGGTTTGGCTGAAGACTGTTCGAACTTACTTCGCCGCCGCCGCCAGACCGTCCACTGCGGCCGCGAGCTTGTGCGCTTTCGCGGAGTCGCTGGAGCCATTGGCTTCCGTGTGCAACTGCGCAGCCAGCGTGGTCAGCGCGTCACGCCGCGCCGCGCCGGTGGCGCCTTCCGCGGACGACAGGGCCTGACGCACTGCCGTGATGCGCGCCGGCGAGAGTCCATTGGACCGCTCCAGTTGATCCGTGTATGCACGGGCAAGCGCGAAGCTCGCCGGCCAGACGATCTTCGGCTGGCCCTGCACATTCAGGTACTCGTACTTCACGGTCTTCGCCGCGTCGATCTCGTTCTGCGTGATGAACGCGCTCGGTGTCAGCTCGAAGACGTCCAGCCCGCGCGAGATCTCCGAGCTGTACATCGCGCCGTTGTACCAGTACACGGACCACGTGCCGCCGCTTCCCATCCGGGTGGCGTCCACCGGGCCGCGATCGAAGAACGCGATCTCCTTCGGGTGGGCGATGTCCGTCCAGTCGAAGATCGAGACGCCGCCCTGATACCAGGACTGCACCATGATGTCGCGTCCGGGGATCGGAACCAGCGAGCCATTGTGCGCGACGCAGTTCTCGAACGCCGTCTGCGGCGCCGACATTTTGTAGTAGGTCTGGAACTGCATCTTCAGGCCGGCCGACTGCTGCGGAACGCCGCCGGCGACCGTTACCGGCCCACCCTGGCCGTTCACGATGGTGAAGAGTGCGTCCGCGCCCCACTCGTGCCTGTCCGTCACGCGGCACTTCGGCTGACCGCCACCGCCCCACTCGTCGGAGAAGAGGATCTTCGTGCCGTCGTTGTTGAACGTGGCTGAGTGCCAGTACGAGAAGTTGGAGTCGGCCACTTCAGCAATTCGCTTCGGGTTCGCCGGATCACGGATGTCGATGAGGAAGCCGTAGCCCTCGCACGCGCCGCCGGCGAGACCGATTGCCGGGAACAACGTGATGTCGTGGCACTGCGTCGGACCGCGCCGGGGACCACTCGCCCGTGGCGGGAACATCTTGGCCAACAGGTCGGGAAGGGCCGCACGCAATGCAGCGCTGTCCGCGCCGGTCGCGGCGCCCGTGCCGCCGCGCGCCTTGACGACGCTGTCGAGCATTGGACGGATGAACTGGCCCGGGATGACCGTCTCATTGCCGCGAATCGTCCCGACGAATCCGCCGGACGCCTTGGCGTCGGCGACGGCCTTCTTCTGGGCCGCGATGTCTTCCGGCGCCTCACCATGCCGTGCGGGCGCGGCGAGGTCGTTGAAGATGCGGGGCGAGCTCACGATCGCGGCCTGCTCGGGATGCGCGACCGGCACCTTGATGACTTCGATGCGGAAGAGCGCCGAGTTCGCGTCCTGCTCCGGCTGGACGCTCGAGCAGCCAGCCAGCTCGCTCGGCGAACGGACGCCGGCCGAGCCCGAGATGTAGACGTACACGTTCTCCTGGTCGTTTGGATCGACGAGGACGGAGTGCGTGTGCGAGCCACGGCACGTCTGCACGTTGCCGACGTTTCTCGGATTGGTGATGTCGCTGATGTCGAAGATGCGAAGGCCGCGGAGACGCTCGTTGCTGACCGTGTCCTTGACGCCCTGTGCGCCGCAATCCAGTCGGCCGCTCAGGCCTTCGCCGGAGATGAAGAGCAGGTTCTTGTAGACCGACACGTCGCTCTGCGACGCGGGGCAGACGTACGCGGTCTTTAGCGTCGGGCTGCTGGGATTCGAGATGTCCCAGATCTGCCAGCCGTTGTAGTTGCCCTGGATGGCATAGTTGCCGCTGAAGGCGATGTCGGAGTTGGTGACGCCTTCGAACTTCGCGGACGGCCGCGTTTTCGAGAGGATCTTCAGGTTCCACACCGCCTCGCCAGCATCGTACAAACCGGCCTTCAGGCCGACGCGCGGATCGCGGTTCGGCGACATGCCGCCCCCGCTCTGCATCGCGCCACCGGCGGACGTCGCGGAGGTCGCGCACGCCGCAAGGGACGCTAATCCCGCGGCGAGCGACAGCTTCAACAGTCTCATTGCTGATTCCTCTTTTAGGGTGTGAGAGCGGCGAGCATTCTTTCCATCCGCGCGATCTCGGTTGTCTGGTCGACGTTGACGTCGGACGCGAACTTGAACACGGTTTCGTCCTGACCGGCGCCGTAGGATCCGAACAGCTCCTTCACCATCTCGATGGCGCCACGGTGATGCTGGATCATGAAGGTGAGGAAGAGCCGGTCGAATTCGGTTCCCCTCGCTTTGTCGAGCTGCTGCATCTGGGCGTCGGTCAGCATGCCGGGCATCAGCATGGTGTGCTCGACTCCGTTCATCATCATCTTCATCCCGTTGGCGCTCGCTTCCGGGACAGGTTGGCGTCGGTCGCGCAGCCAGGTCTGCATGGAATGGATCTCGTCCTGCTGCGCGTTGATGATGCGCTCGCAGAGGATCTTCACCGACGAGCCGGCGCCGCGTGTCGGCGCCCAGCCTGCCATCTTGATGGCCTGGGCGTGATGGCTGATCATGCCCGACATGAAGCGGATGTCCGCTTCCGTGTAGGGACGGCGGGCGCTGTCGGCTTGTGCCTTGGCGATCGCGGCGATGTCGCTGGGGCTCGGGGCCGCGGTCTGTCGCGAAGGACGCGCGGTGCCCTGTGTTGCGCTGGAGCACGCAGCGGTGGCGAGCGCAACCGCGATGGACGCACCGCGCACGTGTGATCGAATCATTCTGGTCGTTCTCCCTGACAGAGCAGCTCCAGGCCAGTGCCGGGATCGCTGCCCACATTGGACACACCATTCTACCCGGCGGTTGGCCCTGACAGGAGGGCCCGCTTGAAGTACGAACGACGCGTCGATTTAGCTGGCGGACAGGTTTGTCCCGGTCCTCAGCGAGGCCGGACCGTCGCGACGGTCACGCGGATGATCCGGTCCAGCAGCGGGTATTCCCTGTCCATGTAGGCGTTTCCGCCGGCTTCGAGCGGACCCTGCCGGCCCTGGCGCATTCCACCACCGGAACGCTCGCCGTAACCTGCATACAGACTGTCGAGCACAGCCATTCCCTCGACGACACGGCCGAGCACGGTGAAAGGCTCGGCGTCGTTGCGGGCGTTGTCGGCCAGGTTCACGTACACCTGGGTGTTCCGAGTGTTCGGATGGCCGGGTCCCAGGTACGCGAACGCGAAGGTTCCGCGCGCGTTCCGGCTGCGCGGCGCGTCGTCGGCCAGCGGATGCGATTTCCAGGCGGCATTCACCGCCGGATCGCCATGGAGGCCGAACTGCGCGATGTAGTTGCTGTCGACGCGGTGGAACCGCGTGTCGTCGTAGTACCCCAGGCGCGCCAGGTTGTAGAAGCGGTCAGCGCCAAGGGGTCCCCAGTCCCGAATGAGCTCGATCACGAACGTCCCTTTCGTGGTTTCGAACGTCAGGTGGGAGACGGCGGGGGCGGGCTTCGACCACTCCGGACTGTCGGGATCGAGCAGGACATTCTTCATCATGCGTGATGAGTCATTCGTCAGCATGCGCGATGCGCCCTGCGTCAGCATGCGCGATGCGCCCCGCGTCAGCATGCGCGACGAGTCGTGCGTCAGCGCGTTCGAGACATCTGGCGGCGGCAGGGATGCGAGGAACTCGGCCAGGTAATCATGCCAGACGTCGGGCCGCGAGTGCGTGCCGTGGCCGCGTGTGCGCTCGCTCGTGGGAATGAGCACGTAGCGCGCGTTCTTCACCCGCGGGATGAGCTTCTCCATCAGGCCCAGCTCCGGCGGGTTCACGAAATCATCCGCGGAGTTGATGGCCAACACGGGGACCGCGATGGACTCGAGTCGCGCCGACGGATCGTATTCGCGCGATGCCTCGAATGCGTAGATCACGTCGTTCGCGTCGAGCGCGCGCGACTGCCGATCGAGATAGGCCGTCATCGCGGAATCGGCCTGCGCGCGCGTCGGCGCCTGACGGTGCTGCACCAGCGGAGCAGAGGTCATGACCCACAGCCCGCCCATTGCCGCGCGCATTCCCCGAATCGGTGGCGATTGATAATCGCCGCCCTTCCATTCGGGATCACTCATGATCGCGTCGATGATGAACCGGCGGATCATGCGGTTGCGACCAGCGATCACGGTCGGCGCACAGGCGAGCGGCACCAGGCCGTCCGCGAAGCCGGGATAGCGCTCGCCCCACACCCAGGCGTGCATGCAGCCCATGGATGTTCCCATCACGAGCCGCAAGTGTGCGACCTTGAGGCCCTCGGTGAGCAGCCGGTGTTGCGCGTCCACCATGTCGTCGTACGTGTACTTCGGGAACTTCATGCGCAGTCCGTCGCTTGGCTTGCTCGACTTCCCGTGGCCGATGCCGTCCGGCAAGACGACGAAGTACCGGCTGGTGTCCAGCAGCTCACCAGGCGCGAAGAGGGGCGACATCGGCGACACGAGGCCGGTACCGGATCCCGTCGTGCCATGGAGCATGAGCACCGCGTTGTCCACCACACCACCTGCTCCGCGCCGCGGCCGGCCGAGTGTCGCATAGTGGACCCGCAGCTCCGGCAGCGTCTCGCCGCTCGCGAAGCGGAAGTTGCGGGCAACGTAGTCGGCTTCCATCCGCTGCGCCGAAGCGACCGTCGAGACGACTACCAACATGGCGAGCGGTAGCCAGGCCGGGATGAGCGTCTGCCTGGTGACGCGACGCGCGAGATCGAGGTTCATTTTTGGGAACCTTGTGGGCCCACAACTTCTCGTCAAGGATCGTCATGAAGACTTGCCTGGCCGTCGTGCTGTGCGCGCTGGCGCTCGGGCCGCGCGACCTCGCTGCGCAGCCCGGGCACACCGCGCAGGATCGGTCAGCTGTGCGTGAGGCGCTGCAGCACTACAACGCGCTGGTGGAGCGCATGGCACACGACAGCATCGCGGCGCTGTACACCGCCGACGGAAGGCTCGATGCACCCGGCCGCGCCCCCATCGTCGGTCCCGCCGCGATCAGAGACTTCCTCCACCAGTTCGCGGAGTTTCGCGTGATCTTCCAGCGGATGACGTCCGACTCCATCGAGATCCGCGGCGACACCGCGCTGCAATCGGGCCGCTGGTGGCAGCGGGTGCGGGTGCCGCGGGGCGATATGGTGGCGGTCGGAGGCGCGTTCACGGCCGAGTGGCGACGCGACCACGGCGGCTGGCGGCTGTTCCAGATGAACGCGATGCCCAGTCGAGTACCACCGGATTCAACCAGGGACTAGGGACAGGGAACAGGGGACAAGGGCAA
>DASTVV010000069.1:0-5891 GCA_035758925.1 Gemmatimonadaceae bacterium | reverse complement strand
AGTGCGTCCCGGGTTGCTTCCGCCGAAATGTACTGTCCTCCAGCGGCGCTCGAACCTAGCAGAGCGACGATGAGTGGCGAACCGGATTGCGGCCGGGGTGCGGTCATCGTCTCAGGATGTGATGTTCAGCCTGCCCCGGGCCCGCATGAGCCTTCGCAGGGATGTCCTCACGGAAGGCGATGTGGCATCTGGATCAGGCATCCCCGAGAGCGCCCTTTGTCGTGGCCGGCTCGAGCACGAGGGCGGCCAGACCGATCCCTATTCCAAACGCCATCGTCAATACTGCCGTCAGCGGCCACCCCCGCAAGATCACCGCATCGACGACGAGGGTGCCGGCCATGACGAGGTCGGCCACCAGCAGCGCCCGGGCGGCGCGGCGGACTTCAGCCGTCAGATTCTGCCGGTTGAAGCATTCGGTGAACACCAGGTGCGAGCGCAAGACGCCGCCAACGGCAGCACAGGCACCGAGACCGATGAAGAGCGATTCGGTCACGGGCACCTTGATCCATTCCTTGACGTACCATCCAAGCGTCGCCGCAATCAAGTACAAGCCGACGATGGTCACCTGGTGCGTCCGCCACCAGGTGCTCCGCGTTTCGCGAACGACCGCTGTCCCTTGATATCCAGTGCGGTCAGACCGGCGCAGCCGAAGGCGCGCCATCTCCGCCTCCAGCTGTTCGAAGTCCGCCACGAGATCCTCGGTGGACTGATAGCGGTTCACGGGATCCTTGCGGAGGCAGGTTGAGACGATGCGATCGAGTTCGGGCAGACTCTGCGGCTGAATTCTGGAAAGTACAGGCGGCTCAACTTCGACGATCCGCCCCAACGTCGCACTGACGGTGCTGGCGGCAAACGGGTTCACGCCAGAGGCCAGTTCATAGATGAGCAGGCCGAACGCGAACATGTCTGTCCGGGAGTCAACATTCTGACCGAGCACCTGCTCTGGCGCCATGTAGGCTGGCGTGCCGACAATCAGACCGCTCTGGGTGAGTTTCGGACTCAGCACACCCTCCGTCCGTGCGAGTCCGAAGTCCAGGATCTTGATGGCGCCACTTGGCGTTCTCATGATGTTCTCGGGCTTGATGTCCCGGTGAACTACACCACCCATGTGCGCGGCGGCCAGCGCTCTGGCCAGCTGGGCGCCGATCGTGACGACCTGCGCGATAGGAAGCGGCCCCGAAGCGAGCAGCGCGCGTAGTGACTCGCCAGGCACGAATTCGTACGCCAGATACAAAGAGTCGCCGATCTCTTCAAGCGCATAGACGGTCGCGATCCCCGGGTGTGAAAGCGCCGCGGCAGCGCGGGCCTCGTGTCGCAGGCGCTCGCGACGGCCGGGATCGGCCCCCAGTTCAGGGGTTATGGCCTTGAGTGCCACGCGCCGCGCGAGACGCATATCGTCTGCGAGGTACACCACACCCATCCCGCCGCGGCCCAACTCGCGCCTCACGATGTACGGGCCAATGACCTTGCCTTCGATTGCTCCGCCGGCGACTGACTGGGTGACTTCGTCGCCCTCGGCGAAATCCTGTGAATGAGCGTGAAGCAACGCCTCCACTCTGGCACGCAGTTCCGGGTGCCCGGCGCACGCCTCGCTCAGGTAATCGCTGCGCTCTTCGGGGTCTCGCTGGAGCGCGCCAGCATATATCGCGCGGAGCCGTTTCGAGTCTTCGGTCGGCATGAACAGTACAGCGTGCTAATCGTGCGCCACGTTTCACTTGGAGAGCGCTGCGGTGGCTCCCAGGCGCTTCTTTGCACTTGCAGTTGCCGGCGCGACGACCATCCCCAGCAGGCTGAGGGCCCAGGGACGCACGAGCGCTTGCTCACAAAGGCGATGCGCGCGGTATTGTCTCATGCTCGGTTCGACGATCCTAAGAGGCGGGGAGCCGGAAGCACTGCAACGATCCCGCCGTCCCGACGTACCGGTTCATCCGTCGCTACCTGGAACGACGTCCCAGGGTGCCGCTCACGCTGCCAAGTGGATCCACTCATTCGTCCCCACACAGCACGGGGGTTTTTTCACTAACTGACGCGAACTTTTCCTCACACGTGTGTGGCTGTCCCGGCCTGGATCTTTCGCGACACGGTGAACTCACCCCAGCTGCTGCGGCGGCACGCGGTCGACATCACGCCGGGTACATCCGTTGCTCACGATACGAGTGCGGCCAATCTGGAGGGAGTTCGGGATGGACGGGCACTGGCTGAGGGTCTTCGCTGCAACCGGGATCGTGACAATCATCGCGACGTCAGACCCCTCTCCAAACCCACGTCCGACAGACGCCACCACTGATTCTGGAGTCGGTTGCCGGCCGCGATTCGTTCGAGTTCTGCTGCGCGTCGTACCCCGGGTCAAACAGCGCACCGAAGACATCGTGGCGCGCAGGGATGGCGAGATTGCCGGGGTGATGCGCGGACATCGACGCCCCAGTTTGATAAGGGACGCTGCGCAAAGAGGGCAGATCAAGCACCTCCGCCATGGATCGATATCGGTTCGGGGAGTCGTGGGAATATGTCTGGTAGTCTTCGCCCCAGTCGTTCACCATGGTGAGCATGCCAGCGCGGAAACGCACGACGTTTCTCCACCGGCTGATCGGCGCGGCTGCGCTACGTGCGGAGACGTACGAGGAGGTCGAGGGCGATCGACGAGCGAACGGCGAGGCCGTCGTGGTTGTCGTGCTGTCGAGTATCGCGGCCGGATTCGGGGCACGCGGGTTCGGTGCTGTCGACGCTGGCAACGTCGTGTTCTTCAGCGCTGTTGCACTCATGGCATGGGTTGCCTGGGCGTCTATCGTGTACCAGATTGGCGCGCGCATCCTCCCCGGTCCGTCAACGCGCGCCGACGTCGGTGAGCTGTTGAGGACCACGGGTTTCGCGACCGCGCCGGGGCTGTTGCGTATCGTCGGCGTGCTGCCAGGGCTGACCATTCCGAGCTTCGCGGTAGCAGCACTGTGGATGCTCGTGGCGATGATCATCGCTGTACGGCAGGCGCTGGATTACACGAGCACCGGCCGCGCCATCGCGGTGTGTGGCATCGGATGGGTGCTCGCGATCACGCTTGCCATCCTGTTCGGCGTCGTGTTCGGGCCATCTGTATCATGACCGCACGATTACGGCGAGTCGTTCACGAGAATCCGCCGCGTCATGACCGTCGAATCAGGACATTGATCACTGGTCAATCCCAATCCAATAGCCAACGCCCATAACAATCGCAAATGGTTCATGGCATCATCCTGCCGAGACCGTGACCAGCTCACCCCACGTCACCAGACTCCTCGTCGCCTGGGGCCAGGGCGACGACACGGCGCTCGACCAGCTGATCCCGATCGTCCACGCCGAACTGCACCGGATTGCCAAGGCCTGTATGACCGGCGAGCGGCCGGGCCACAGCCTGCAGGCCACGGCACTCGTGAACGAGGCGTACCTGCGCCTGGTCGAAGCGCGCAGCGTGAACTGGCAGAATCGCGCGCACTTCCTCGCCGTGGCCGCGCGGCTGATGCGGCGCATCCTCTGCGACTTCGCGCGTTCGAAGCAGTACCAGAAGCGGGGCGGTGGCGGGGTGCAGGTCACGCTCGTCGACGACATGGCGCTCTCGCACGAACCGGGCCGCGATCTCGCCGCACTCGACGACGCGCTCGTGGAACTGGCAAAGCACGACGAGCGAAAGAGCAAAGTCATCGAGATGCGGTTCTTCGGCGGCCTGAGCGTGCAGGAAACCGCCGAGGCGCTCGGCGTGTCACCTGAGACGGTCATGCGCGACTGGAAGATGGCGAAGGCATGGTTGCTCCGCGAGCTGCGCAGTCCGGAAGGGGCCTGAAAGACCGTCGGCCCCAGCGTCATTTCTCCTGCAGGCAGTGATCCAGCACCCAGTCCGCAATCCGCTCGCCCATCGTCCGCCCGTCGTTAATAGATGTCCGGAAGTGCACGCCCGCGAGAATCCGGGACTCCCCGCCCTCTTTCGCGAACGCCTCGAAGTTGTCGTAGTGCCGGCTCGCGCCGGGCACGTCCCGTGAAGTCGTCTCGAACGCGTGGGACGGTCCGAAGTAGGCGGTCAGGATGCGCGCGCCGGCGAATTGCACCGCCGCATGCGCGGACGGGTATTCAGGATGCGGCGGCGTCGGACGAAACGGGGACCAGACCACGTCCGGCTCGGTGCCGGTGTTCCCGTCCTCATCGGCACGGCGAATGGCCGTGACGGGCCGCCAGAATCCGTAGGTGTACTTCGCGTCGAAGACACCCGTGAAGGCGTCGGCGATCGCAACATTCAGGAGCGCGAAGAGCCGGGCGTGATCGAGGACGTCCCGCCCGTCGGTGGCGGCCTCGGTGCGCGCGACTCTGTTGACCTGCACGTAGCCTTGCTCCAGATGCCACCGCGCAATCTGCTCCTCGTCCGGCGAGCGCCGGCTTCCGGCCAGCCGTCCGATGTCGCGAACCTCCGCCAGTTCGCGCGCATACTCGCGCGAGGCGAGCGCGGGCGGCCCCCCCGGCCGAAATTGCGACGCCGACGCGAGCGCGAACGGCACCCACTCGCGAGCGCGGGTATTGATCGAGTGCTCGTGCTCGGCCGTCAACTGGTACGCCCCGGGCGCCGCTCGTGGCGGAATAGCCGTGTCGGGTAGCAGGATGCGGTCGTCGAGGCGGGCGTCGTAGATCGCCTGGGCCGCAGCGTCGCCATATCGCACGCTGTCGTCTTCGATCGGGCCGTCGGGAACGGCGGAGAGCGACCGTGCCAACGCCGCCGCAAGCGGCTGCCGCTGCTCGGGAAAGAGTCGAGTCAGTACCCCGTGCGCGGCGCCCGCCGCCACGGCGTCGCGCGACGCGCCGCCGGGCGGCGCGGCCAGCCGCAGATACGGCCGATAGCGCGGCTCGATGGCGTTGACCGCGTCGAACACCGCGATGTGGACCATCGCCAGCGTCCGCTGAAGCTGTGGACCGCCGGTCGCCACGACCTGTTCGTTCCATTGCAGGATGACGTCGGTGCGTCCGGCCGCGCGGGCCGGCACTTCCACGCCCGGATACGAACACGCGGTCGATCCCACCACCACCAAGAACCACGCCGCTCTCATGTCAGTGCCCTCCCGCAGCGTAGGCGCGAAAGGCTGGCCGAAACTGGCATGTGGCTGCCAGCCGTCCAGGACGTGCCGGCGCTGATGACAGCCCCGGGGCTGCGTTCTCGCTATTGCGCATAGGGGGTTGGGCGTAAGATGAGCCGCTCCCCTTCCTGACATGCCCACAGAGCGCTGGCAACTGGTCGAACGGCTCTACCTCGGCGCGCTCGAGCGCCCGGCCGCAGAACGTGCCGCGTTTCTGGCGGAAGCCTGCTTGGGCGACGAGGCGCTTGCCCGCGACGTGCAGTCGCTCCTCGACCAGCCCTCGATGCCGGGCTTCCTCGAAGAGCCGGCCCTGGCCCTGGCGGTGGCCCTGGCAGCGGCCAGCGAAACTCCAGAACCGCCCTGGGTCGGACGGCACATCGGGGTCTATCACCTGCAGGCGCTGCTCGGCCGCGGCGGCATGGGCGAGGTCTACCGCGCGCACGACACGCGGCTCGGCCGCGACGTCGCGCTCAAGCTGCTGCCGCCCGGGTTCATCGCGAACGCCGAGCGGCTCGCCCGATTCACGCGCGAGGCGCGCCTGCTCGCCTCGCTCAACCATCCCAACATCGGCACGATTCACGGCTTCGAGGAAGCCGAGGGAATGCGCGCGTTGGTCCTCGAGCTGGTCGAGGGCGACACCCTCGCGGACCGCGTCGCCCGCGGGCCGCTGCCGATTCCCGAGGCGCTCGCGATTGCGCGACAGGTCGCCGACGCGCTGGAGGCGGCTCACGAGCGAGGCATCGTCCATCGGGACCTCAAGCCGGCCAACGTGAAGGTCACGCCGGACGGGGTCGTCAAGGTCCT
>DASTVV010000195.1:0-5581 GCA_035758925.1 Gemmatimonadaceae bacterium | reverse complement strand
GTGGGCAAGCTCGCACACCGCCTTCAGGTCGTGCTGGAAGCCGTTGTACATCGCGGTGGACGACAGCTGGATGAGCTTCGTGTTCTTGTCCACCACCTTCTCGATGTCTCGCAGGTCGATCCGGCATTCCTTCGTCGGCTTCACGATGCGGACGTTCAGACCGCGCTTCTTGAGCTCGAGGAGGTGCACGAGCGCGCCGTCGTAGTGCAGCCAGTCGCTGACGACGTTCCCGCGGCTGGCACCGACGCGGCGATCGAGCCCGAGCGCGTTGAGAACGAGATTCTCGCCGGTACTGGTGTTCGGCACCCACGCGATCTCGGACGGTTTGGCGTTGATCAGCTCTGCAAACAGCGCCTTGGGATTGAGGCCGGGTCCGTCTCCGCCGCCAGATCCGGGCATCGGATTCCGCAGCTTGCTGCGTGTATCGAGGTAAGCGCGCACCGCGTCGGCGGCGGGTCGCGGGATCGGGTGCGTGTAGGCGGCGTTGAGAAACGTGCAGCCGTCGGCGATGTCGAAGTCCTGCTTGCGCGGCAGGTCGGTGCGTCGATCAGGCGCGGCATTGCGCAGCGTGTGGAGCGTCGTCGCCGGCCCGAGGCCGCTGAAGGCAGCAGTTGCCGCCAATCCACCGACGCCGTGGATGAAGTTCCGCCGATCGAGAGTCATGGCAGTGTCTCGTGGGTTCACCCGGACAATACTGCCAAAAACTCGCTTGGCTGCGCTAGCGAGCTGCCGAGTCCTCCGATTCTCCTCGGCCAGCCAGCCTGGCGAGCGACGCCGCACGCTCATGCGCCGTGAGACTCTGTAGCTCCCGGTATGCCGATCACTGGCGCAGATTCCGCTGCGAGCGGGCGAGGTCGAGAATTCGCTGCAGGTCGCGATAGGTCCCGGCCAGGTCTGCCGTCGATGCACCACGGAGTCGCGACGGGAGATCGCTCAACTGTGCGCAGCGTCTGGTGCTCACCGTCAGCGCCTGCAGGCCGCGTTTCGTGTCGCCCTCCCCCGGCACCGGCGCGGTGGGCGTCGCGCTTGCGGCCGCGGTGATGGCGCGTGCGAAGTGTTCTTCGGCCAGGCCGACGTTGCCCCGCTTCCACTCGACGTAGCCGCTGTAGAACCGCGCCGCCGTGTTGCCTCCATGGGTGACGAGCACCTCATCGAAACGTCGGCTGGCGACGGCCAGGTTGCCGCGCAGCAGCGCGACTTCCCCAAGGTGCAGGAGCGGCCCCGTCTCCTCTTTGTTGATCTCGTGCGCTCGAGTCAGGTGCCACTCGGCGGAGTCGAGCTGGAACGGAGCGCCGGCGTCGGCGCACATGTGCAGTGATCCGAGCTCGGAATGCCCGCGAGCGCTGTGCGGATTCACCTCGGTGAGGGTACGCCACGCCTTCGCGGCACCGTCGAAGTCGCCAAGCGCGAGGCGCGTGGCGCCGTAGTAGTACAGCACGTCCTCATGCCGCGGGTCGAGCTCGAGCGCGCGAGCATAGGCGTTCGACGCCCGCTGCGTCTGGCGCGCGACGCGCAGCGCGCTGGCCTCGCGGTACAATGCCCAGAACCTCTGGACGCGAGCGCGGTCGCTGACGGCGCCGCCGCTCCCGATGGTCTCGACGATCTCGACGCGGGCATTCGCCACCACGCCCGTCCGAACGTCACGCGCTCCGCTGGGCCAGCGCACCTCGAGCGTGTCCACACGGGAAGCGCCGCCGAGCCCGAACGTCTCGACAAGACTGTTCTGTGAGAGGTAGGAGCTCTGCGCGCCGACCTGCCGCGTCTGGACCGTGTCGCCGACCACGACGCGCACCAAGGCGCCGAAGCCCTGGCGATTGCTCCTCGATCCACGGAGCTGCACCTGCATCCAGTGATGGCGGTTGCCGCCGTCGTTGCGCAGAAGAATGCCGGGGCCGCCGTGGTTCACGATGAAAATGTCGTCGTCACCATCGTTGTCGTAGTCGGCGAAGGCGGCGCCGCGCCCGACGAATTCCTGTCCGAAGGTGGGTCCCGCCGCGGGCGATACGTCGAAGAATCCCTTGCGGCGTCCCCGATTCCAGAACAGCTGGTTCCGCATGGGGACAAGCCGCGCCGGGTCGGCCTTGTCCTGCAGCGTGCTGCCGTTCACGACGAAGAGATCCACCTTCCCGTCGTTGTCGTAGTCAGTGAACGAGGTGGCCCATCCCACGAAGTCGAGCGAGATCTGACCCAGGCCGACGCGGTCCGCCTCGTCCATGAATGTGAGCTTCGACGCCGCGAGCTGATTGGTGTACAGCGCGTTTTCCTGAGCGATCCAGTGGGTGAGGAAGAGGTCGAGCGTGCCGTCGTTGTTCCAGTCGCCGACGGCGATCCCCATTGCACTCCGGTAGTCGGCGACACGCGCGGCGTGGCTGATGTCGCGGAACTTGCCATTGCCCAGATTCCTGAAGAACGCGTTGTCCGACTGGTCGTTCGCGACGTAGAGGTCGATCCACCCGTCGCTGTCGAAGTCCGCCCACGCCGCGGAGAGCCCGCGCCCGGTGGTGTCCGTGACGCCCGCGGCCGCGGCCACGTCGCTGAACACGCCGTTGCCGTCGTTGTGGAAGAGGAGATTGCGCTCGGGCGCGAAGGACGACGGGTTGATGCTGGCCGGGTTCTCGACGTCGTACTTGCCGGACGCGCCGCTGTCGACGCGGGTGTATTTCACGTAGCCCGTGACGTACAGGTCGAGGAGCCCATCGCGATCGTAGTCGCCCCACGACGCGCCGGTCCAGAATCCCTCGGGGACACCGACGCGAGACACGAGGCTGCGATCGGAGAACGTGCCGTCGCCGTTGTTGTGATAGAGGACGTTGTGCCCGTACGCGGTGAGCACCAGATCGACGTAGCCGTCGTTGTCGTAGTCGCCCCACGCGACGCCCATGCCCCAGCCGCGAAAGTCGATTCCGGATTTGACGGTGACGTCGGTGAACCGGCCGCGCTCGTTGTGGTAGAGCCGCGCACGCGCTGGCGACTCTCGCCGGGCCGCATCGTCGAGCGTGATCGGGCCGACCTCGTTCGACACGACGAGATCCATCCAGCCATCGTTGTCGTAGTCGGCCCACGCCGCGCCGGAGCCCATGTCTTCGGGCAGCTGCGACGTGCGCCTGCCGCTGAAGTGGGTGAACGCGATGCCGGCTTGCCGCGTCACGTCCGTAAAGGCGACGCGCGGATAATCCGGCGGAAGGTTGCGGGTCAGCTCCGATGTGATGCCCTCGCGGTCCTCGCCCGGACGGTACGTCGGCTCGGACTGTCGCCAGCGTACTGTTGCGCCGGTGGCCGCTGCAATGAACGCAATGGCGCCGGCCAGCGTGAGATACAGCAGACGACTGCGCCGCGTCATGAATCGCTCATGCGCCGCTTCTGCATCTAGTTGGCGTGTCCCGCCGTCACCCGGATCGTCTTGCGATCCTCCGACAGCACGGTGACGGGGGACGTCATCCCTGACTCCTTTCCGAAGAGGAAGTTGAGCAGGTACTGATCGACCTTGCGATACATGAGCCGCGCGGTGACCTGGAGCTCCGTGACGTGCGTGCTGGGAAACGCAAACGTGAACTTCTCCTGATCCGAAAAGCCGGGGAACAGCGAGCGGCGGTAACGCACGCCCACCATCTCCCACAGGTTGTGGCGGTCGATGAGGTTGTTGTTCTCGTCCACGGGTTCCGCCTTGAGCATGAAGCTCCCCGGCGCGATGAAGTTCGCCGAGTCGCGCTGGCCGGACGCGAACACCACGCGGCCACGCTGGTCGGTGACGCGGATCTCGACCCACGCCTGGATGATGTCGAGCGGTCCCGTCGGGAAATCGTGACCGGGTTTGTTGTTCGTGAGCGTCGTCTGAATGGTGACGCGTTCGCCAGGTCGTGCAGTCGCCGGCGCGGCCAGCTCGATGGGGACGGCAGGCCCATTGCGCCACTTGTCGGCGATCTCCGGCACTTCTATTTCACCACGCAGCCACCGGTCCGTGAGGCGGGAATGCTCCGCGGCGCCAGGGAGATTGAGCGCCAACGGAATGAACTGATTTGCCCCAAGGAAGCGGTGACTGCGGTGTTTCCCATCGTTGGGCGCGCGATTGTAGTCGAGATCGTCTCCACTGCCGGGGTCCTCCGATGCCAGCAGCGGCATGTGACACTCGCGGCACTCGACGGTCTTGCGTGCGTCCTTGCCGTGATTCCAGCGGCTCTTGCGCCAGTTGTCGTACTGGTTCTGCAGCTGTACCCAGCCGACGCGGTTGATCTCCTCGTCGATGAACTGCTTGTGGCACGCGGCGCAGAACTCGGGACTCTTGAACAGCTTGTGCTGCAGCGACTGCACGTGATATCGCGGGTACGCGCGGATGAGGAAATCGCTCATGGCCTTGGGCACCGCGCCGCCCGAGAGCTCGAAGAGATACCGCTTGGGCTGCGACATGACGTACGCGGCGTTGCCCTTGACGTCCGTCTCCTTGATGGCGTGGCAGGAGACGCAGGACACGCCTTCCTTGTACCCGGCGAGCCCGGTGAGATCGTTGGTGAAAATGTTCTTGGTGCCGGAGAAGAGCGAGATCGGGTCGTGGCATCCGCCGCAGTAGCGCGTGGATTCGGGTCCGTTCTGTTCGCCCATCGTCGCTTGCACCTTCTGAAACGCCGGATCCATCGCGGCGTAGCGGTGCGCGCTCACCTGCCACTCGGCGTAGATCTCCTTGTGGCAACCGGACGTGCCGCACGACTCCGATCCGGCAAGCGACTTCGCGTCGTACGCGCCGCCGCTGACAGTGCGCGCGAGACTCGGCGCAAACGGCCGGTCCTTGCCGTACGCGTAGCTGTAGTCGGCCGGCAGCTGATTCGCGAACGACGTCGGCCGGTACACAACGGTGGCCACCAGCACCGGAACGAAGAGCGCCGCCGAGAGCATCAGCGTGACGAACTGAAAGCGGCGTGAGGCGGCGTGAAGCGCTTGTCCGAGCGTCGCCGCCCGCGCGCGCGACGCCCGCACGATGAGCGTGACGACGTGCGGCGTGACCGAGGCGATCAGCGCGTACGTCGACCAGAGATGCGCGAGGTCCCAGGCCGGCCAGATGCGCGTGCCGGCGATCGCCTGGATGGTGAGCACCAGCCCGGACGCGATGAGCACCACGGTGGCGACCATCGCGAAGTAGCCGGTGAGCACGACGTGCGAGACGCGGATGGATCGGTACATCTTCCAGTGCCGCGCCTGATACCACGCGTAGGGCAGCAGAAACGCGACGCCCGCGACCGTGTGGAACACGACCATCCACTGGTTCGGGACGCTGAACGGCAACAGATAGATCGCGAGGCCGGTGATGGTCTCGAACACGAGCAGCGCCGCGACGCTGTACAGCAGCCGCGCCCGCCACTCGCGAACCTTGAGCATCGCGCTGGAGGAGGAGGTCATTCGCGTCGGTAGAATGACCTCCGTGCATGACGCGCGCAGTAAGGAGGACGCCTACAAATTGTAAGCTGTTTTCAGGATGGGACGCTTCACAGCTGGGGATGAGCGAGAGGATGGGACTCCCTTCGCGGACCACACAGCGGTCCTCCGCTTCGCTTTTGGCGGTGCTCGCTGCGCAGGGAGCGACAGAAAGCGC
>DASTVV010000133.1:0-27554 GCA_035758925.1 Gemmatimonadaceae bacterium | reverse complement strand
GGATCAACGTCAGCGTGCGTGATTCGCCATTCGTCAGCATGCGTGATTCGCCATTCGTCAGCATGCGTGATTCGCCATTCGTCAGCATGCGTGATTCGCCATTCGTCAGCATGCGTGATTCGCCATTCGTCAGTATACGTCAGTCGTCATACGTCAACCCGAGTCACGGCTGATCACGCATGGCGCATGACGCATCCTGAGGCATGGCGCATGACGCATCCTGAGGCATGACGCATGACGCATCCTGAGGCATGGCGCATCACGCATCCGGGAGCCGAATCGACCCTGAATCCGTCCTACTGATACAGCCAGAACTTCCGCGTCGCCCCCTGGAACTCGCGCGCCTGCCCGCGCCACTTGTTCAGCAGGGCGCTGACTCCGCCGCGCTCGACAACTTTGCGAAGCTCTGCGGTCCCGCTCAGCCGTTCGATGCCGTTGCGCTCCCACTTCCACTCGGCGGGATGCCGGCGGTGGATGATGCGCATGAGCCAGATCGTGGCGTCGATCGGTTGGGCAGCGTTGCGGTCCGTGACGTGAATCCGCACGACGGGAATCGTCTTGCCGCCGAATTTCTCCTGGCCCGCGACCGCGACGCGACGCGCCTCGAAGCGCAGTCCGCGGAACTTCATCCCGTTCATCTCCCGGGCGACGGCCGCGGCGTCTGTGAGCCAATCCGCACCCACCTGCTTGAGCGGCGCGTCGGTTCCCCGGCCCTCGCTGAGGTTCGTCGCCTCGACGAGGACCGTCCCCGGATACAGCAGCGCCGTCTCCTCGTCGCGAATGTTCGGAGACGGATTCGCCCAGGGGAGCAGCGTCTGCGAGTACCACATGTCGCGCCTGTACCCTTTCATGGGTATCACCGTGACGTTCGCGGTCACTCGGCCGGTGCCGACGAGAAACCGCAGCAGCTCGCCCGGGGTGAGCCCGTATCGAAGCGCCACGTCGTACTGGCCGACGAACGATCGGAACTGATTCTCCAGTACGCCGCCTTCCACCTTGTCGGCGCGGATCGGATCCGGTCGATCCAGGACCACGAACCGCTTCCCGAGCTTCCCGGCGGCTTCCGCGGCGAGGGCCATCGTCCAGACGAACGTGTAGGCCCGCGTGCCGACGTCCTGGATGTCGTACAGCAGCACGTCGACGTCCCGCATCATCTCATCCGTGGGAACACGCGTGTCGCCGTACAACGAGTACACGGGCAGTCCGGTGGCGCTGTCGCGACTCGCGCCCACCTTGTCTCCTCCCGGCACCACTCCGGAGATCCCGTGCTCCGGCCCGAACAGCGCGACCAGGTTCACGCCGGGCGCACTGTGCAGCAGATCGATGTTGCGCCGCCCGTAGCGGTCCCGGCCCGAATGGTTCGTGATGAGCCCTACGCGCTTGCCCTGCAGAACGGACAGCGAATCGGTGAGCAGCACGTCCAGCCCCGATCGAACGGTGTCGGGCGCTGAGGCGAGCGCCGACGCGGCGAGCAACAGTTCCGTGATCATGTCACGACTATACCCCAAAAACTGAAAGCCGGCGCCCTTGGGGGGAGAGGCCGGCTTCCAGGAACCACGAAAGCGTCCGAACTACGGGGCCTTTGTGGTTTTCTTGGTCGTGTCCTTGTACATGGCCGTGTCCGGCTTCGCCGTGGTCGTCGCGCCGGCCGTGATACCCGCTGCACCGGTCGTCGCGCCCACCACAGCCGGCGGCGTCGCATACGCGCCAGTGGCCGAAGTCGTGTCATACGCCTCGGTCTTCGAACGACACGCCGCGAGCGCTATCAACGCGACGGACGCGGCCGCTGCAAGCTTCCGATTCATCGAGCTAGTCCTCCACGGGGTTCGCGGTCGGACGGTTTGCAAGGCCTGTGCTAACGGACGTACGGTTCTGGCTGAGGTCCGCCCGATGTGGCATGCTTTCACTCGCAGCCCGACACCCCGACACCCCGACAACCCGGTAACCCGGCTCCTATGAACGCAAAGTTGGTGATCCTGGGCACAATCGCCGGAGCGCTGACGCTCTTCGCCTGGGAGACACTCTCGCACACCGCGCTGCCGTGGCACGCGTCGCTCGCGCCCGAGATGCGAAGGAGCGCCACGCTGTTGGGCGTCGTGCTTGGCCGCCAGCTCGTGCTGGACCTCGTGGCGGCGTTCATGGTGCTCATTGTTCTGGTTCGGTTACCTCGCGTTTCGCCATTCCAGTGCGCCATGGTCGCCGCGTTGATGGCGCTCGCCGTTTCCGCGTCCGTGCTGGTGTCGGACTGGAACTGGTACGGGTCCGGCACCACATGGATTCTCGTGAGGACGCTCGATCGATCGATCGGGTATGGCCTCATGGGGCTCGCGCTTGGTGCGGTGATCAACCGGTTCTCCGGTCGCGCGCGCACGGACGAGTGGGGCGGCGTCGGAGCACCAGCGAGCGCGTATCAGCCGAACGTCGGATCGCCGTTCTCAGGGACGCCGCGCTGACGCGCCGGCCTGGACTGTCTCCCTCGGCCGGCAGCGCGCGGGAGCGCGTGTGACTCTTCCTATATTATTCGGGGCATGATTCCGCGCGCCCCTCGCGCCATGCTGGCACTGGCGCTCAGTGCCTTGGCGTGCCGCCCACCAGTCTCTGAGCCGCCGCCCGGAACGCCGCCGGGGCCTTCGGCGCGCGAGGCGCAGCCCGTATCAGCGCCGGCATCGGGCGCGACTGGCATCGGTTTCGACACCGTGTCCTGGGTGGATTCGACGCTCTCCTCGCTCACTTTGCGTGAGCGCGTCGGCCAGATGGTCATGTTCTGGACCCTGGGTGACTACACGAGCAGCGGCGACTCGGTCTTCGCCGAGACGCTCGACTGGGTGGAGAAGCAGGGTGTCGGCGGCATCACGATGTCACTCGGCACGCCCATCGAGGTTGCCGCGAAGCTCAACTACTACCAGCGACGAGCCAAAATTCCGCTCCTCGTCTCGAGTGATCTCGAGCCGTCGCTGCTGCGGCTCGAAGCCGCGATCTATCCGCACTACCTGCTGGAGACCGGCGGCGCCACCGGGTTCCCGACGGCCATGGCCATCGCGGCCACGGGGCGTGACGAGGACGCGTACGCCGTTGGCAAGGTGATCGCCGAGGAAGCGCGCGCGGTCGGGATTCACGTCAACTTTGCGCCGGTCGTCGACGTCAACATCAATCCGAACAATCCGGTCATCGCCACACGATCGTTCGGCGAGAATCCGGAGCGCGTCGCGCGACTGGGTGTTCAGTTCATCCGCGGCACGCACGCGGGCGGCGCGCTCGCCACGGCCAAGCATTTTCCGGGACACGGCGATACGGACGTCGATTCACACGTTGGATTGCCAGTCATCCACGCGGACATGGCACGCCTTCAGTCGGTGGAGCTGGTGCCGTACAAGGCGGCGATCGAGGCGGGCGTCGACCTGGTGATGTCCGCGCACATCGCGCTCCCGGCACTTGGCGGCGACAGCGCCACGCCGGCGACGCTGCGTCCCGACGTGATGCACTCGCTGTTGCGCGACTCGCTCCACTTTCGGGGCGTCGCCATCACCGACGCGCTCAGCATGCAGGGCGTGGGCAAAGGCTACCGCATCGAGGAGAGCGTCGTTCGCGCCATCACGGCGGGCACGGACATCCTGCTGCGGCCGGCCGACAACGAAGTGCACTCGAACGAAGTCGTGCGCGCCGTCGATGCGGTGGTCGCCGCGGTCGAGCGCGGCGACATCGCACGCGCACGCATCGACGAGTCGGTGACGCGCATTCTCTGGCTCAAGGCGCGTGTAGGCCTGGTGAGGCGTCGCGAGGTGTCCCTCGACTCGCTGCGCAACGTAGTTGGCTCCAGGCCGCATCGGGCCTTGGCCCAGGACGTCGCGCAGCGCTCGCTCACGTTGCTGCGCGACACGGCGTCCGCCGTTCCCGTCGCGGCGCGCGATCGGATTGCGATCGTGACCTACATGCCGGAAACCGAGCTCAAGGCGGGCCGCGCGTTCGTGCGGGAGCTGCGCTCGTTGCGCCCCGACGCCCGCGTGGCCGGACGCATCCTCCCCAACGCGGCTTCGTCGCAGCTGGACTCGATCGCCAAGTCGCTGCGGGGCAGCGACGCCATCGTCATTGCGGCGTTCGTCCGCCGCGTGGAAGGCGAGGGCAGGACGACGGTCCCGCCACACATCGCCGCCTGGATCGACTCGGTGGCCTCGCAGGGGAAGAGCGTGGTGGTCTCGTTTGGCAATCCGTATGTCATTCGCCAGTTTCCCAAGGTCCGGGCGTATCTCAACACGTACAGTGTTTCCGACGTGTCCGAGATCGCCGCCGCGCGCGCGCTCGCGGGCATGTCACCGATCTCGGGCAAGTCTCCGGTTTCTCTGCCAGGGTTCTTCAAGGCCGGCGACGGCCTGACCCGCTGAAAGTTCTTCCTTCCTCCCATCAAGATGTTGCGACTGACACTCGCGCTCTCGATCTGTATCGCAACACATGCGGCCGCGCAGGGGCGCCCCGCGGGCGCGTCACAGGCATCGAAGCCGATCCAGGACAACTCGTTCCTGCTGGAAGAGGCCTACAACCAGGAGGCAGGCGTCGTCCAGCACATCAATTCCTTGGTCTTCGATCGGAACGTGCACACCTGGGTGTACGCCTTCACCGACGAGTGGCCACTCAACGGGCAGCGGCACCAGCTCTCGCTCACCGTGCCGCTGCAGAACAGTCCCGACGGTGGCGTCGCGGCGCTGAGCGACATCGCGATCAACTACCGGCTGCAGATGATCGGCAGCGGTGAGACGCGGCTCGCCGTCACGCCGCGCCTCAGCGTCATCCTGCCCACGGCCTCGGACAAGTTGGGCGGCGGCACATTCGGCATTCAGGGAGCGTTGGCATCCAGCTACATGGCGACGCCGACGCTCGCGCTGCACTCGAACGCGGGGTTCACGTTCGTGCCCAGCGTCGAGACTGGCGCGGGCTACACCGCCCGCCTGATGCATCTGAACGCCGGGCAGAGCGCCCTCTGGCTCGTGCATCCGCGCGTGAATCTGATGCTCGAAGGCGTCGTCACCAGCACTGAGAGTTTCACTGGCGTGGGTACGGCGCGCAGCCGCAGCACCGGCCTGACGGTCGCGCCCGGCGTGCGGTGGTCCCATGACTTCGCGTCCGGTCTGCAGATCGTTCCGGGCCTGGCGTTTCCGATCGGCTTTCGAGCCAACGACGGCCAGCGCGGCGTGCTGCTGTATCTCAGCTTCGAGCACGACATGCCTGGACTCAAGCGCTGAGACCGCAAACAGCACTGTCCTCGTCCGGCTCCTTGCGTTCCTGTGAAGTGCCCTCCTAGACCTCAATCACTGGTTCATCTGCGCCGTTTCCGCTCGATCCGCGTCATCAGCGCTGTGCAGTGCTGTTGGGCCCTCGCAGTGACTGCGCTCTCGATCGCGGCCTGCCATCACCCCCAGACTGACGTGTCCTGGCACGATGAAGCGGGCTACTCCTGGAGAGAGCTGGCGGTTCCGTCACGCGGACATGCTGGCTTCAAGTCCATACCATCGTCAGCGACGGCCGTCACGCATCGCAACGACGTGCGCGACGAGGACGCGTTGTCCAATCGCAACCTTCTCATCGGTGCCGGCGTTGCGGCTGGAGACATCGATGGCGACGGCCTGCCGGATCTCTTCCTCGCATCCGTCGAGCAGCCGGCGGCGTTGTACCACAACGAGGGCAACTTCCGTTTTACGGATGTCACGCCGGCGAGCGGCATCGATACGCGCGGATTGGCCACCGTAAGTGCTGCCTTTGCCGACGTGAACGGTGACGCGAATCTCGATCTGGTGGTCGGAACCCTGGGCGGCCCGCTCAAGCTCTGGCTGGGCAACGGGAAGGGGCAGTTCGAGGACGCGACGGACTCGAGCGGGTTCCCAGCGGGCTTCGCAGCGACGGGGGTAACGCTGGCCGACGTGGACGGCGACGGCGACCTCGATCTCTACGTCGGTACGTACAAGACGCGGAACGCGCTCGACGCGTACCCGCCCCAGGCGCGCGCCTTCGAACAGATCGTGCGCAAAGTCGACGACAAGTATGTCGTCGCGCAGCAGTGGCAGAGGGAGTACCGCGTCGAGGACCATCCGGAATTGGGTGGCCTGGTGCAGTCGCAGCGCGCCGAGCCAGACCTGTTCCTGGTCAACGATGGCACGGGAAAGTTCACGCGCGTCGCGATGACGTCGCCTCGCTTCTCGGACAGCGACGGCAAGCGCCTCCGCGAAGAGCCGGACTATTTCACGCTCGCGGCGCGTTTCTACGACGTGAATGGCGACGGCGCGCCCGACCTCTACGTCTGCAACGACTTCGAAGACCCCGACCAGTTCTGGCTCAACGACGGCAAGGGCGATTTTCGGCTCGTCCCGGCGCTGGCCGTGCGCGAGACGAGCAATACCTGCATGTCGGTGGACTTCGGCGACATCGATCGCGATGGCCATGTGGATGTCTTCACGGCCGACATGATGGGCTCCACGCTGGCGGAGCGACAGCGCCACATCGCAACCAACACGCCGATGCCCAAGCAGGGCGGCGTGGCCGGAGATCGACAGCAATGGATGCGCAACGCCCTCCTGCTCTCGCGCGGTGACGGAACGTGGGCATCCATCTCCGACTTCGCCGGCGTGAGCGGGACGGACTGGACGTGGGGCTCTGCCTTCGTCGACGTCGACCTCGACGGCTATGAAGATCTCGTCGCATTGAACGGCCATCGCTGGGACGTCCGTGACGCGGACACGTTCCAGCGCATTCGGAACAGCAGGCCACGCGTCGCGTGGAACCGGGAACAGGGTGAGTTCCCCCGCAGTGCCACGCGCAGCTTCGCATTCAGGAACAACCATGACGCCACGTTCAGCGACCACAGTCGCGAGTGGGGCATCGGCGCCGACGCGGGCATTTCCCAGGGCATCGCGCTCGCTGACCTCGACGGCGACGGCGACCAGGACGTCATCGCGACACGACTGAACGACGCGCCGGCGCTGTATCGCAACGAGAGCGCCGTACCTCGCGTCCAGGTCGAGCTGCTTGGCGCGGACGGCGACCGAAACCGCAACGGAATCGGTGCGCGCGTGACCGTGCGCGGCGCATCCCTGCCGGCGCAGACGCGCGAGATCACGGCCGGCGGCTACTACCTCTCGGGCAGTGCGCCCGCACTGACGTTTGCCGCGGGCTCCGATACCACGTTCAGCATCGAGGTGCGCTGGCGCAGCGGAGCGGTTTCCACGATCTCGTCGGCAAAAGGCAATCGCCTCTATCGTGTGCGCGAACCGGTCGGTCAGATCGCAACGCGCCAATCAGAAACCCGACAGCCAGAAACCCGTCAACCCGACAGTCCGCTCTTCGAAGACGCGACTCGGCTGCTCCGCGGGCACAGCCACGTCGACTCACTCTTCGACGACTACCGCCGCCAGCCACTGCTGCCCAACAAGTTCAGCCAGCTGGGACCCGGTGTGACGTGGGCAGACGTGGACGGCGACGGTCGCGCGGATCTCATCGTTGGCACGGGGCGCGGCGGCAAGGTCGCGCTGTTACGCAATGCCGGCGGACAAGGGCAATCGCGTTTCGCGCTCAGCAATCCACCGGGGTCTCCGAGCCCGGCGGATCTCACGGCCATCGTTCCCGTTCCCGACGCCAAACGCGGCCTGCTGCTCGTGGCGGGACAGATGAATTACGAAACGTCGTCGCCGGCGGACGCGCTGGCGCTGCCTTCACTCGTCGGGTTCCCGCGCGAGCGGGGCGGTCTTGGACACAGCATCGACGTCATGATCGGCGACAGTGCCAGCGTCGGTCCGCTTGCGCTCGGCGACGTGAACGGCGACGGACGGCTCGATCTGTTCGTGGGGACGCGCATCGTTCCCGGAGCCTGGCCCGTCCCGGCCAAATCGCGCCTCTGGCTGCGACAAGCGAACGGTACGTGGGCGCTCGATTCGGCGAACGCGCCGGCCTTGTCGTCTCTCGGGCTCGTATCCGCCGCGCTCCTGACGGATCTCGACGGCGACGGACGACCCGAGCTCGTCACGACCGCCGAGTGGGGACCAGTGCGAGTGTTCCACAATGAGGCGGGAAGATTCCGGGACGTCACGCGCGAGTGGGGGCTATCGGCGCGAACGAGCCGCTGGAACGGCCTCTCGGCCGGCGACTTCGATGGCGACGGCAAGTTGGACCTCGTCGTGACGAGCTGGGGACGAAACACCCCGTGGCAGGCCAGTGAGACGCGGCCCTACACCCTCGTCGTCGGCAACTTCGGCGGTCGGGGGCTGGGTCTCGTGTTCGCCAGGCGTGATTCCGCCAGTGGCCGCGAGATGCCGCTCGCGTCATTCGAGAAGGTCATGCTCGCTGTTCCGTCGGCACGCGACCGCATCGCGACGTTCGCCGACTACTCGACGTCGTCGGTGGACGCGGTGCTCGGCGATCGCCGACAAGGCGCCATTCGTGTTGGCGCTACAACATTCGATCATCTCGTGCTGCTCAATCGCGGCGGTCGATTCGAGGCACGTCCGCTTCCCCCGTATGCGCAGCTCGCTCCGGCGTTTGCGCCGGTGGTCGCGGATTTCGACGGCGACGGACACGAGGATCTGTTCCT
Organism: Gemmatimonadaceae bacterium; assembly: GCA_035758925.1. Classification (GTDB taxonomy): domain Bacteria; phylum Gemmatimonadota; class Gemmatimonadetes; order Gemmatimonadales; family Gemmatimonadaceae; genus DASPMP01. Next base: position 18,985 of record DASTVV010000133.1, on the reverse strand, counting down.
CGCGGAGAATTTTTCACCGACCGAGATGGAGACGCCGCGCTTCGACGCGGGCGCGGGTCTGCTACTGCTTGGCGACGGCAATGGCAACTTCGAGCCGCTCAGCGTCGCGCGGTCGGGGATTCGCATCCTCGGCGATCAACGCGGCGCTGCCGTGTCCGATTACGACAGCGACGGTCGCATCGACCTGGCCGTTTCGCAGAACGGGGCAGCGACTACTCTGTGGCACAATCGTGGCGCGTCGGCCGGGCTTCGCGTTCGCCTGAACGGTGGACCGGAAAATCCGACGGCGATCGGTGCGCAGCTGCGCGTCGGGAATGGTCCGGTGCGCGAGATCCGGGCTGGAAGTGGCTACTGGTCGGTGGACGACCCGGTCACTGTCCTGGCCCTGCCCGCGGATGCCAGGGAGGTGTGGATTCGCTGGCCGGGCGGGCGCGAGCAGCGCGTCCCGATTGTCGCGGGCCAGCGCGAGCTGGGCGTCCCGTCGCCTTAGGGTTTCTTCTTGTCCGGATCGGGCCTCTTCTCCGGACCGGCCCGTGTCCAGATGACCACGACACCGCAGCCGGAATTCCTGCCCGCGTATTCGCCCGGCACCTCGGACGGACCGGTGTAGACCTCCACGCCGACGATGTCGCGGATGGGAGTGTGTGGACCAAAGTCGTTCTGCACGTGGTCGTCCACGATGTACTCGGGCAGACACCGCATCGGTGCTCGCGTCATTCTTATGAAGCAACCCAAACCCCCGCCACATTCGTATGTCACGCCGCGCAGGCCCTTTACGGCGTCCGCGAGGTTGTATGCGTTGAGCTGGAGGATCTCCTTCTCGGTCAGATACTGACCGCGCCCGGTGTGGCGCCGTCGTTCGAAGTCCACCAGGCGGAGGGGCACACTGTAGGCCTCGGCGGTCACGCCGATGGGTGGCAGCGACTGTGCGGCAGCCAACCGTCCCGACGCCGTGGAATCGAGCACGATGGACCGATCAGTTCGCCTGACGTCGGTGATGGCGATGCTGAGCTGCAGGGCCGGGAAGTTGGCGGCCCTGACTACCATCCGGTACATCCCCGGAAGCATTCCGGTGATCAGGTACCTGCCCGCGGAATCCGTCGTCGCGGAACGGGTCGTGGCCAGGACGATGATGTCCGCTTTCGGGATCGGCCTTCCCGTGGATCTGTCTGTGACACGGCCACTTAGCTCGGACGTGGTCTGCGCCCCGGCGACTCCCGCTCCGGTCAGCGGCGCGACGAGGACCGCCACAATCAGTGTCGCTGCGGCAGCTACGCCAACGCTCGACCTGCTGAAATCCATGGTCCGCTCGCAAGCTCCTGACACCTGATTATACCTCACCTGTGTGTTATCCGGGGATAAGGTGACCGTTGCCAAGGATGGAGAGGTTAGCCCAGTTGATGAGTGGTCACCTGCACTACTTGACCGGCTGTGGCGTAAGTCTCATAATAGCCCCGCTTTCTGCTCTTTCTCCCGCTCGGCTTTCATCTCGATTTCGTCACGCCAGCGCATCCGCTGGTGCGGGTTTTTTCTCAAGCCGGCGAGTATCGCCGCGTTGGTTTGCATCCGCGCAGGTCGCCGAAGGCCAATCCTTTCACGCGCAGCGAGGTCATGTCATGGGTCGTAATCCCTTCCCGTTCCGTACCACGGTGACGGCAATGGCGGTGTTTGTCGCGCTGGCGTTCCTACCGAGCGCCGCCAGTGCACAGACCGCCGTATTCACGGGCAAGATCACGTCGCAGGCGGGACAGCCGCTCGGTGGAGCGAGCATCGGCATTCCTGACCTCGGCGTCGGCGGCATCGCTGACGCGAACGGCAACTACACGTTCACGATCGACGTGTCCGGTAAGTCAGGCCGCACCGCGAACGTGGTCGCGCGCTACATCGGCTACAAGCCGAAGCGGCTGCCGGTCACGTTGACGGCCGGACGAGTCCAGCACGACTTCGTTCTCGAGCGAGACGTCCTGAACCTCGAGGAGGTCATCGTCACTGGAACGTCGGAAGCTACGTCCCAGAAAAAGGCCACCTTCAGCGTGGGTGTCGTGGACAACACGCAATTGAAGGAAGTGCCGTCGGCATCCCCGCTCGGCGGTCTCCAGGGCAAGATTCCTGGCGCGAGCGTGATCACGGTGTCGGGCCAGCCTGGCTCGGAGCCGTCGATCCGCCTCCGCTCAGCGACGAGCCTTACGGGTCGCCAGGACCCGCTCGTGATCGTCGACGGAACGATCAGCCGGCTGTCGCTGGCTGACATCAACTCCGAAGACATCGAGCGCATCGAGGTCATCAAGGGCGCCGCGGCGAGCTCGCTGTATGGGTCCGATGCCGCCAACGGCGTCATCCAGATCTTCACGAAGCGCGGTGCCAGCCTCGCGGAAGGCCAGACCAGCTTCACGTTCCGCAACGAGTACGGCCAGAACAACCTGCCGAAGGTCATCGAAGGCAATATGAGCCACAACTACAAAGTGTTGTGTGGCGCCAGTGCCTGTACGAGAGATCAGGCTGGGACCTCTGCGGTAACGGCCTTCGATGAGTCGAGCGGTGGCCGGACCAGCGACGACGACCTCATCGCCGACAATCGCTACCCGGTCTACTACGACCAGCTGCGCAAGGTCTTCCGGCCTGCCCAGTTCCTCACGAACTACGTCTCGGTCGGTCAGCGCCGCGGCACGACGAACTTCAACGCTTCATTCCAGAATCAGCGTGACGCAGGGGTGCTCAACATCCTCAAGGGCTATAACCGTCAGAACTTTCGCCTCAACGTCGATCAGTCGTTGACGGAAAACATCGACCTGAACATGGGCGCGTTCTACGGCCGGTCGCACTCGGACCAGGGCGAAGACCACGGCATCTTCTTCGGGCTGCGGTTCATCGAGCCGAACGTCAAGCTCGATTCCATCGCGCAGTGCGGTAATACCTGCCCCTATAACGGCGCGTACAACCCGCTCATCAAGCAGGCGCCGCTTTCGACCAACGTCGTCAACCCGCTGTACGTCCTGTCACAGCAAGACGTCAATAACGATCGCGACCGGTTCACGGGCACGTTCAAGGCCACGTACCGTCCGGTTTCGTGGCTCACGGGCGAGGCGAACGTCGGGTACGACGAAGCCAACGTGAACTACCGGTTCTTCCAGCCAAAGGACTTCTCCAACTCCGGTGGAATTCCTGGAACTGGTGATCTTCAGCACCGGTCCGACGCCGACCGAGCGTACAACACGAGCTTGGCGTTGACGTCGGTTCGGAGCTTCTGGAACGACCAGATCCGCAATACCAGCAAGGCCGCATACATGTACGAGGATCAGACCAACACCTTCGTGCGGGTCGAAGCTACTGGCCTCGAAGTCAAGGGAATCACCGAATTCGGCGCGGCCAAGCAGGGTCTGACCAGCCCCGTACTTCCGACATCGCAGACAGAGGCCATTCGCGCCAAGAATCTGTTCTTCGTCACCACATTCGATATCAAGGACCGCTACGTGATCGACGGTCTGATACGCCGGGACCAGTCGTCGCTGTTCGGGTCGGACGAGCGCAGCGCCACGTATCATCGACTTTCCGGCGCTTGGCGTGTGACGGAGGACTTCAGCATCCCGGGGATCGATGAACTGAAGCTGCGCGCATCGCACGGAACCGCGGGGCTTCGGCCGTCGTTCAGCGCTCAGTACGAGATCTATAGCGTCACCGGAGGCAAGCCGGTCAAGGTCGGGCTTGGCAATAATCAACTGAAGCCGGCATTCTCGAGTGAGAATGAATATGGCTTCAACGTCAACTTCCTCACGAACTACTCCATCGAGTACAACTACTCGCAGAAGCGGACCACCGACCAGATCATCAAGGTTCCGCTCTCGGCCGCTGCAGGCTACAAGACGCAATGGCAGAACGCGGGCTCGCTGGAAGGCCATACGCACGAACTGGCCGTCGGCGCCGTGCTGGTCTCCAAGGCCGATCGCTTCTGGCGCGTGAACATGACGGCCGATCGTACCCGTCAGAAGATCACGGACCTCAAGGTCGGTGCGTTCCTGGTCGGACCGTTCGACAACAGCCAGAATGCACAGATGTTCCGTATCGCCAAGGGCGAGCCGTTCGGCGTGATGTACGGAGACAAGTGGATCAAGACGGCCGCGCAGCTGCAGGAGACCATCGCCGCCGGACGTCTGACCGGCACGACGGCCGACTATCAGCAGAACGAGGAAGGCTTCTTCGTGAGAAAGACGGCCTATCACACGATTACTGAAGTGCCGCTGAGGGCCTACGTCTGCACGGAGAAGGCCGCCAACGGCACCTGCATCACGTCCAACTCGGTGCAGCAGATCGCCGACGTCAATCCGGACGCCACGCTTGGCTTCAGCACGACGGCGCAGTGGAAGAGCGTGTCGCTGAATTCCACGGTGTCGTGGACGAAGGGCGGACAGATCTACAACTACACCCGCCAGTGGCCGTTCAACGAGCTGCGCGACAAGGTCATCGACCAGAGCGGCAAGCCCGATCCGGGCGTGTGCGCCGCGAACTGGGCGACCGCCGATCCGACGTGCCCCTACAAGACGGGCCGCAAGCCGACCACGTACTACAGCACGTTCTACAACAACTTCAATCCGAACGACTACTTCGTCGAAGACGGCAGCTACGTCCGTCTCCGCGAGCTGGCGCTGAACTACAACCTGCCGGCCAAGTGGGCGTCGAAGATCCCGGTGGGCGACATCCGCAGCGCGCGGATCGGTCTCGTCGGCCGCAACCTGTGGACGAGCACGAAGTACACCGGCTATGACCCAGACGTCACCGCACCCGGTGGCGGTAATCCGTTCGCGTATCGAGTCGACTACTTCACGTATCCGGCGTACCGCACCTTCACCGCGATGCTCGAGTTCGGGTTCTGATCCGAGCCCAACCTCCAGGAGATTTATTGATGACAATGAACAGATTCATTCGTGGGGTGGGTGCCATCTCGGTTCTGGCGATGCTGGGCTGCCAATCGCTGGACGTGACCAACCCCAATGAACCAGACGCCAAGCGTGCGCTGGCCGATCCGTCGGCCATCGAGGGTCTCGCCGCCGGCGCGATGCAGACATGGTTCAACATGTACACCAACCTCCAGTCGGCGGGCGTGCTCTCCACGCAGGCGCGCTCGTACTCCTCGTCCTGGAACAACGGGTGGATGAACTACCACTCGGGCATCGACATCGCCGCGACGGACACGGTGACGTTGCCAACGTCGTGGACGCGGAACGCGCGCGGATGGACCAACGATCCGACGGCGTCAACGCGGACGAGCGTCGAGGCATTCTGGAGCGGCGGTCTCGACGAGAACGCCACCGATCGTCCCGGCTTCTACTCGGCGCTCTCGTCTGCGAACGACGCGTTGACCGCAATTCGAACAAACGGCGTAGTCATCACAGATGCCGCTACGACCAAGCGGACCGAGGTCATCGCGCAGTTCATGCAGGGCGCGTCTCTGATGATGATCGCCCTGAACTATGACAAGGGCTACTTCGTCGACGAGAACACGGACCTGAAGACTCTGGAGTACATCAATCGCAAGGCCATGCGCGACAGCGCCGTCGTGAAGCTCACAGGCGCCGCCACGCTGGCCGCGGCCAACGCGTTCACAACGGATCCGTCGTGGGCGAACGGCATTTCCTACACCAACGTCCAGATCGCGCAGATCGCCCGGACGATGGCGGCGATGACGCTGGCCTGGTATCCGCGCGACGACGGCGAGAACGCCGCGGTCGCGTGGGCTCAGGTCGCATCCCTCGCGTCGCAGGGCATGTCAAGCGGAACGCCCGTGGACTTCAACTTCATGGGTGACGGCTACATCAATTGGATCAGCGAGTTGATGTACTGGTTCAATGGCATCGACGGTGGCCGTGTCAGCACGCGCGTTGCGCACCTCATGGATCCGCTCACGCAGGTGGATCCATACCGTCTGGGCGTCGGCAGCGTTCAGCCGAATTCGCCAGACAAGCGCATGGGTGACGGGTCGTTCGGTACGGCCGCGATGGTCGCCGGCTTCACGAACGTTCCGAAGACCGCCAACGGCGGAACGGACTTCGCCTACCTGAAGCAGGGCCAGGTCTTCCGTCCCGACCGCGGGTACTACCACCAATCCAACATCGGCCACATCCGTTACGATGGGTCCGGCCAGCAGAGCGCCGACGACGTCTACGGCGGCTACGGCCTGATGCCGACCATCAGCGCCCACCAGAGCGATCTGATCTGGGCCGAGGCGCTCATCCGTCAGGGCGGCGGCGCGAACCTCACGGCCGCGGCCAACCTGATCGACAAGACGCGCGTCACCCGCGGCGGTCTTTCGTCCGCGGCCGGCTTTGTCGGTACGGTTGGTTCGGATGCCGACGGCCCCTGCATGGCCAACGGCAAGCTCGCCAAGAACGGCGGAGCCTGCACGTTGTGGTCGGTGCTGCTGTACGAATACGAGGTCGAGCTGTTGGGCCTCGGACCGGCACCGTTCTACCACCAGCGCCACATGCCGGTGGTTCAGGCGACGAACTGGGAGCGTATCGGCACGGGCATCTACAACGGCGCCCGGTACGTCCAGGGACTCATCCCCGGAACGCCGCGCGAAATGCCGGTTCCGGCCAAGGAGCTTGGCGTGAAGGGCGAAGCGCTCTACACGTTCGGTGGAACAGCTCCGGCCAAGGGTGCGGTGCCGTAAGCCTCTCCCCTTCGAACGAAACAAGAAACCCCGGCTTCCGCCGGGGTTTCTTTTTGGCCTTCGAAAAAACCAGCTGCGCAGTCTGCGTGCGTCATGTCCGAAGAATCACTTCATTAGATCTGTCCAGGCGGCGGCTCACTGGCGTTGCAACGCCGTTCTACCGTTCGCGGATGCGCACGGCGCCGTTGGTCGTGGTCGCCCGAACTCTCGGACCGCCGGCGCCCAGCTTGGTCGTGATGCGACGACCGATGAACCCCTGGACCGTGATCGGGAAGTCGATATTCATGCCGCCGTTCACGGTACCCGTTTCCAGCTCGGCGTTATAGCCGCGCGGGATTTCCAGGCCCACGCTGCCATTCGTCGTCTGCAGGTCCAGACCGTCACCATTCCACCTGCTGCCTGAGAGAGCGGCGCTCACCCCGCCATTCGTGGTCTCGGCGCGCACGTTGCCCCCAACTTCGCGCAGCGTGATCCCGCCGTTCACCGCGCGCAGGTCGATCCGTCCCTCGACGCCCTCGACAGTGATGCCGCCGTTATGCGTGTCTGCATCGAGGTTCATCTTGCGGGGCACCCAGACCTCGTAGCTCACCGACCACCAGGAGTGCCGTCGGGACGCGGGACCATCCGCGCGAATACGGTCTCCGTCAGTCAGTACCCTGATCTCCTTGGCGAGACCCTGCGCTTCGGCTCGCGTATCGCCCGTGGCCTGGATCAGCGCCCGGACGAGCACCTCGTTCTTGTCCCAGCCGTAGAAGGCGACGCCGCCGTTGTCGCGTCCGTCCACGAACAAACCGCGGTCCGACGCCGGCGCCTTGATGGTGACATCACGGATCTCGCAGAAGCGCTCGTAGTCGCGGTCGTAGTCGTCGCAATTGCGCATCCATCGCTCGGAGCGGCTACCGACCGGTTGCTGGGCGACGGCTGGAAGTACGGCCAGAGCAAGGATGAGTGACGCGAGGGTGGTGCGCATGGCGCGGATGTCTCCTGACTGGGTAGTTAGGCTTGGCTTTTTGACAATCAGGCCGCCCCGAAGGTTGACAGGATGCAACGACGGCCCGGCGCGCATATCTTCTCGTCCACTGAGGCGAAGTTTGCGTGCGTCCAGCCCCAACCCGCATCCCTATGAAGCGCCCACTCGTAGTTACGATCGCCGCCGCCGGAATTCTTTCGCTCGCGGCGTTTGTCAGCCTCCCGTCCACGCCACCGTGCACGTCCGACAACGCGGGCCTCAAGCTGCCCAGTGGCTTCTGCGCGACACTGTTCGCGGACTCGCTGTCGGCGCCGCGGCACATGGTGGTGGCGCCGAATGGCGACGTGATCGTCGCGATACGGAACACCCAGAAGGATACAGGCGGTGTCGTGGTGCTTCGCGATGCCGACGGCGACGGGAAGGCCGAGGCGCGGGCAAAGTTCGGGAAGTTCAACGCCACAGAAGTGCGGCTGCTCGGAAGCTCGCTCTACACCGAGACCAGCACCGACATCCTGCGCTATGCGTGGCGAGGCGGGTCCATGCAGCCCTCCGGCGAACCGGATACCATCGTCACCGGCCTCCCGACCATGGGTCATGCCGCCAAGACGTTCGTGATCCACAACGGCCAGCTGCTGGTCAACCAGGGCTCGCGCACCAACTCCTGCCAGGAAAAGGATCGCACGCCGCAGTCCAAGGGACTGGATCCGTGTCCGGAGCTCCAGGAGCGCGCGGGAATCTGGCGCTACTCGGCGGAGAAGAAGGGACAGACCCTCAAGGACGGCGAGCGCTTCGCGACCGGCATTCGCAACGCGGTGGCTCTCGCCATCGAACCGAAGAGCAATGAGCTCTATGCTGTTCAGCACGGTCGCGACAACCTGGCCGAGAACTGGGGATTCACTGCCGAAAAGAGCGCTGAGACTCCAGCGGAAGAGCTGCTCCACGTCACGAGGGGCGCCGATTTCGGCTGGCCGTACTGCTACTTCGATCGCGAGCTGAGGAAGAGGGTCCTCGCCCCGGAGTATGGCGGTGACGGCAATGCGGTTGGCCGGTGCGAGGGCAAGCAAGGCAACGTCGGCACGTTCCCCGGTCACTGGGCTCCGGACGGCATGCTCTTCTACACGGGCAGTGCACTGCCGGCCAGGTATCGCGATGGTGTGTTCGTGGTGTTCCACGGCTCGTGGAATCGCGCCCCGCTTCCGCAGCAGGGCTTCAAGGTCGTGTTCCAGCCCATGGCCAACGGTCGGGCGTCCGGCGACTTCGAGACGTTCATCGATGGCTTTATGGCCTCCGACGGCAAGCCAACCGACCTGGGGGGGCGTCCCATGGGCATCGCGCAGGGACGCAACGGCGAGCTGTACCTGTCTGACGATTCGCGGGGCCGGATCTGGCGTATCCAGTATTCGGGTGGCGGCCCGCGGCCGTGAGCAAGCCGAACCGCCAACGCGGACGGCAGGAAGCATGACGTATGCTGATGCGCGAAGCAGGACGCATGCTGAAGCATGGCGCATCACGCACGCTGACGAATCACGCACGACTCGAATGAGGGTGTAATGCCAAACCGGCTGCAACAACTTCACGACGCTGGCGTTTCCATCTGGCTCGACTTCATCGAGCGTACCATGCTGCACAACGGCGACCTCGATCGGCGCATTCGCGAGGATTCGCTGGTGGGCATGACCTCGAATCCGACGATTTTCGAGAAGGCGCTCGCGGAAGGCAACGTCTACGACGCCCAGCTCAACGAGGCGCCGCCCGATCTCACCGCGAACGAGCTGTTCGAGCTCGTGGCTACCACCGACGTGCGCGAGGCCTGCGACCATTTTCGGATCGTCTACGACAAGACGCGCGGCGACGACGGATATGTCTCGATCGAAGTCTCGCCCGCGGCGGCACACGATGCCGTGGCGACGGTCACGGAGGCCCAGCGGCTCTGGAAGACGGTCGATCGTTCCAACCTGCTGGTGAAAGTTCCCGGAACGGTGGACGGCGCCGAAGCGGTTCGGGAGCTGATCGCCGCGGGCATCAACGTGAACATCACGCTCCTCTTCGCGCTCGAGGCGCACGACCGCGTCATCGATGCGTACATGACGGGCCTCGAGGAGCGCCTGAAGAAGGGCCAGCCCATCGACAAGATCGCTTCGGTTGCGAGCTTCTTCGTGTCGCGGGTCGACACGGAAGTGGACAAGCGACTCGAGTCCGCGGGAGCTGGCGCCGCGCAGTTGAAGGGGAAGGCGGCGATCGCAAACGCAAAGTTGGCGTATCAGCTGTTCCTCGAGCGCTTCTCTTCGCCGCGCTGGAAGGCGCTCGAAGCCAAGGGGGCCCGCGTGCAGAAGCCCCTGTGGGCCAGCACCAGCACCAAGAACCCCGAGTACCGCGACGTCATGTACGTCGAGGACCTCATCGGGCCACGCTGCATCAATACGCTCCCGCCACAGACCATCGAGGCGTTCCGCGATCACGGCGATGTGCGTAGAACCGTCGACACGGACGTCGACCAGGCGAAGAAAGTGCTCACCCGGATCGAATCACTCGGCATCGCGATGAAAGACGTGACCGACAAGCTGCTCGTGGATGGCCTGGCGTCGTTCCAGAAGTCGTTCGACGCCGCGGTATCCGGGCTGGAAAAGAAGACCCGGAAGCTTGGACGCCAGCTCGCCGCGTCGTGACACTCTGCCGAACCAAAATCGTTTGCACGCTCGGTCCCGCGACGGCCAGCCCCGACACTCTCCAGGGGTTGGCCGAGTCGGGGATGAACGTCGCGCGCATCAACTTCTCGCACGGGACGCACGAGCAGCACGCCGCCACCATCAGGATGGTGCGCGAGATCTCGGAGAAGCTCCGCCGCCCTATCGCCATCCTGGGTGACCTTCAGGGTCCCAGGATCCGCATCGGGGACCTTCCGACACCGCTCTCCCTCGAGACGGGTGCCGAGGTGACCATGTCCCCCGAGGAGGGGGCGAGCCCGGAAGAGATCCCCGTGACGTATGAGCGTCTCGCGGAGGATCTCCATGTGGGGGACCGCATTCTCATCGACGACGGCCTGCTCGAGCTGGTCGTGGTGGATGTCAGAAAGCCGCGCGTCAGTGCCCGGGTGATCCACGGCGGACCCCTCCGCAGCCACAAGGGGATGAACTTCCCGGGCGTGGCCGTGAGCGCGCCGTCGCTCACCGACAAGGATCGGGCGGATGTGAAGTTCGCCGTGCAACAGGAGCTGGACTACCTCGCGCTCAGCTTCGTCCGTCGCGCACAGGACGTTGACGAGCTGCGCGCGATGCTGCCCAAGGGCCTGCTCATCGTCGCCAAGATCGAGAAGGACTCGGCGCTCGAGAACATCGAAAGCATCGTCCAGGCGTCGGACGGCGTCATGGTCGCCCGCGGCGACCTCGGCGTCGAACTGCCGTTCGAGGCGGTTCCACTAGCGCAGAAGCGGATCATCTCGCTCGCGAACCAGGTTGGCCGCCCCGTGATCACCGCGACGCAGATGCTGGAGTCCATGGTCACGCACCCGCGCCCGACGCGCGCCGAGGCGAGCGACGTGGCCAACGCCATCCTCGACGGTACGGACGCGGTAATGCTGTCGGCGGAGACCGCCGCGGGCCAGTACCCGCGGCTCGCCGTGGCGGCGATGAATCGCATCATCTCGGAGATCGAGTCCCACTCGCGAGCGCAGCGGCGGGACGAGCGACTCCCGCGGAGGGAGGTGCTGTCGACCGAGTTCGCCATTGCCGCCGCCTCAAGCGCCGCGGTGCGCATGCTTGCTGCTCCCGTGCTGATCGTGTTCACGAAGAGCGGGTTCAGCGCTCGGGTCGTGGCATCGCAGCGTCCCAACGTGCCCATCCTGGTCCTCACGGACATTCCGCGGACCTATCGTCAGCTCGCGCTCATCTGGGGCGTAGTGCCGGAACTGGTGCCGCACGCCAACTCGTACGACGAAATGGTGCAGATGGCGCTGGATGCGGTACGCCGTCGGGGGCTCGCGAAAGCGGGAGACAAGGTCGTCGTCACCGCCGGTGTGCCGTTCGACGTCCCGGGATCGACGAATACGCTAAAAATCGAGACCGTCTAGCGATCAGACAAACTGCTCATCCGAATTCTACGAATTGGAACGAATGGTCCAGTGAAGGGCCTGGCGGCTTCCCGCATGGAAGGATCAAACAATTGGTCTTCGGACACGGCCGGAAATTCGGAAAGGCCGGAATGCGACTTTGTTGGCTTCTCGAGATGGAGTCTCGATGTCGCAGCCCAGTAAACAGCATCCGGCAGTTTCCGATCTTCCGGCTGTTTCCGAAGAGCCTCCTGTTAGATCTGGACCCGCGAAGAAGTCGCGTGAGCAAGCACAGATCTATTCGTGGAAATTCGTGGAATTCGGATGAGTTGTTGCCGTTGATTCGCGCGAATTCGAGAAAATGAAACTCACGTTCCTCGGTACCGGCACCTCGTTCGGCGTCCCACAACTGGGCTGCCACTGCAAGGTGTGCCGGTCGCCGGACCCCCGGGACAAACGCACCAGGGTAGGTGCGGTGGTCGAGACACGCGGGGGCACCATCATCCTCATCGACACGCCTCCCGAGCTGCGGCTGCAGCTGGTGAGCGCAGGTATCGATCGCGTGGATGCAGTGCTGTTCACGCACGATCACGCGGATCACACCCACGGCATCGACGATCTACGCGCCATCACCAATCGCCGCTCCGGAGCGCTGCCCTTCTACGGCTCCCGCGAGACCATCGCCAGCCTGTCGCAGAAGTTCGGCTACATCCTCGACGAGAACCTGCGTCCGCTGCCGGGAACGACAAAACCGGAAGGACGCGCGCATGTCGTGACCGCAGGCCAACGATTCATGGTTGGCGACGAGGAGGTGACTGCCGTCGCGGTGCCGCACGGTCCCATCACGGTCTTCGGGTACCGCATCGGAAGGCTCGCCTACATCACGGACGCGAAGGAAGTGCCCGCGGACGCCATCGGTCTGCTGCAGGGCGTGCAGGTGCTGGTCATCAACGCGCTTTTTCGAACGGAGCACCCCACGCATCTCAGCATCCCGGAGGCGCTGGAGGTCGCACGCAAGGTGGGCGCTGCTCGCACGTACCTCACGCATCTCACGCACGAAAACTTTCACGCTGATCTCGAAGCCGAGCTCCTGCCGCGCGGCATCATGCCCGCCTTCGACGGACTGACCGTGCGCCTCGACTAACGATGATCCACCTGGACTACACCAACATGCTTGCGCCAGCGGTGAAGGGCGGCATTCCCGCCGCCGCCTGGCGCTCCGCACCAAGACTGTTCGCCAAGGCCCAGAAGCAGTTTCACAAGCGGCGCGATCAGGGCGAGCTCGGATTCCTGGACCTGCCGACGGACCAGGCGTTGCACCGGCAGTCGACCGATTTCGCCAAGCGCACCCGCGGCAGGTTCGACGACGTCGTGGTGCTCGGCATCGGCGGTTCTGCGCTCGGTCCCATCGCGCTGCGCACGGCGCTGCGAAAGCCGTTCTGGAACATGCTGGACGCGGGCGAGCGAGACATGCGTCCGCGGCTGCAGGTGCTCGACAATCTCGATCCGACCACCATTGCCGCCCTGCTCGAGAGGCTCGAGCTCGAGCGCTCGCTTTTCATCGTGATCTCGAAGTCCGGTGGTACGGCAGAGACGATGGCGCAGTACCTGGTCGTGCGCGATCGCCTGGACCAGGCAAAGATCGCGGCTGCGAACCATGTGGTCTTCATCACGGACCCGTCGAAGGGCGCCCTGCGGCCCATCGCGCAGGCCCAGCGGATACCGGCGCTGGACATTCCACCGAACGTCGGCGGACGCTTCAGCGTCCTGACTCCCGTGGGCGTGCTGCCCGCGGCGCTCATTGGCATCGATACGACCAGACTGCTCGCCGGCGCGGCGGACATGGTGCAGCGCTGTACCGCGGACGACCTGCACGCAAATCCGGCTGGCCTGTTCGCGGCGCTGCAGTACCTCGCCGACTCGAAGAGCGGAAAACACATCCACGTCCTGATGCCGTATGCCGACGCGCTGCGCGACATGGCCGCGTGGTTCGTGCAGCTCTGGGCGGAGAGCCTGGGCAAGACTCGAATCAAGGACGGCGAGCACGTTGGCCCGACGCCACTGGGAGCGCTGGGGGCCACCGACCAGCACAGCCAGGTGCAGCTGTTCATGGAAGGACCTGCGGACAAGACCGTCAGTTTCGTCGCGATTCCGAGACTGCCGAAAGACGACGTCTCCATTCCACGGCTGCACCAGGCAGTGCCGGACCTGGCCTATCTCGGCGGACATTCGCTGGGCGAAGTGCTGGACATCGAACGGCGCGCGACGGCGGGAGCGCTGGCGCGCCGCGGCCGACCGAACATGACGTTCGAGCTCGAGGCGATGGACGCATGGCACGTGGGCGCGTTCATCATGCTCCTCGAGTGCGCGACGATCTACGCCGGGGCGCTCTACGGCGTCAATCCGCTCGACCAGCCTGGAGTGGAGCTCGGCAAGCAGTTCACATATGCGATGCTTGGCCGCCCCGGCTCAGCAGAAGCACGCAAGGATTTCGAGAAGCTGCCCAAACCCGATCCAAAGCTGCGGAGTTAGATTCTTCCCCTATGGAATCGCTAAACGACATCTTCAGAAACGACGTCACCGTCCTCGACGACTCTGTTACCGTCCGCAACGAAGCAGCCCTCCAGTCGGACGCGATGGACACGCTGGTCCGCACCGCGGTGTTCGGCGAGAAGGACGACAAGCAACACGCGCGCTGGCTCCTGTGGGAGCTGGGTCAGGCCGTTGGCGTGCGACCCGCGTCCATCCACGATCTCTACATGGCGCGTGGACGCGGTGAGATCGGCGGATTCACGGTGCCCGCGATCAATGTACGCGGGCTGACCTACGACACCGCGCGATCGATCTTCAGAACGGCGATCAAGCTGAAGGCGGGCGCGTTCATTCTCGAGATCGCGCGCAGCGAGATTGGCTACACCGATCAGCGTCCTGCGGAGTACGTCGTTGTCATGATCGCGGCGGCGCTGCGCGAGGGATTCCGCGGTCCCGTCTTCATTCAGGGCGATCATTTCCAGGTCAACGCCAAGAAGTGGAAGGTCGATCCCAGGACCGAAGTCGACGCGGTCAAGGCGCTGGTGAAAGAGGCCGTTGCCGCGGGCTTCTACAACATCGACATCGACACGTCGACGCTGGTGGACTTGAGCAAGCAGACGCTCGATGAACAGCAGCGGCCCAACTACGAAGTCGGAATCGATATTCTGAAGGCGGTCCGCGCGGAGCAGCCGGCCGGCGTGACGATCTCGGCGGGCGGTGAGATCGGCGAAGTGGGAACGGAGAACTCCACCGAGCCTGAGTTGCGGGCGTTCATGGATGGATTCAACCGAATGCTGCCCAAGGGCATGGCCGGCCTCTCGAAGATCAGCGTGCAGTCCGGAACGTCACACGGCGGCGTCGTGCTCGCGGACGGTTCGATCGCGGACGTGAAGCTCGACCTCGATACGCTCGAGCGGCTCTCCAGGGTTGCGCGCGATGAATACGGCCTGGCCGGCGCGGTGCAGCACGGTGCATCCACGCTGCCCGACGAAGCGTTCAGCAACTTTCCCAAGCGCGAGACGTGCGAGATCCACCTCGCCACGAACTTCCAGACCATGCTGTACGACGCGCTGCCCGCCAAGCTGCGCGACGAGATCTACGAGTGGCTGCGGGAGAACGCCAAGGACGAGCGCAAGGAAAAAGACTCGGACGAACAGTTCTTCTACAAGACCCGGAAGAAGGCGATCGGCCCCTTCAAAAAGAAGATGTGGGATCTGCCGTCGGACCTGCGCGCGAAGCTCGGCAAAGCGTACGACGAGAAGTTCGGCTTCCTGTTCGAGCAGCTGGCCGTTGGTGGCACGGCGAAGTACGTACAGAAATACGTTCAGCCAGCGGCCGTGCATCGTCCGAAGCCAGCGGAGGGCCACGTGGCGGTTGCTGCGGCGCCGGACGACACGGACTTGAGTGACTGACCTCGACGGGTTGTGGCTTCGCGCGCTGGAGGACGTCTCGAAACGGGCCGCGCACGAAGTGAAGGACGCGCTCAACGGCGTGTCCCTCAACCTGGAGGTCATCCGATCACGCACGTCGACGGCGGCTCCCGGCGCTGAGCGAGCCGGGGGAGGGACCGCTTCGAGGCTGACGCCGTTCGTCGCAGCTGCGGGCGATCAGCTGGAACTGGTGGTTGCGCGGACCGAGGCGCTGCTGTTTCTGGCCCGGTCCGCCAGCGAACCGTGCGATGTCGCGCTTACTTTGCGGCATCTGGCGTCGCTGATGGTCCCTGCGATAAAGTCCGATGGGGGCCAGCTCACAGTGGAGGGGTGTAGCGGGGCTATCCTGACGACGGCACAGGCGCAGGCGACGAGACTTGCGCTGGCAGCCGGCCTGCTCGCTCTCGCGAGAAACGGGGCGGGGTCGGCGGTGCGCTGCCGCCTGGAACAGGGTTCCGACACAGTGGTCCGTTTTTCGCACGAGTCCGCTGTATCCTGCAACCTCGATGCGGCGGTCGCTTCGGCGATCGCGCGACACGGTATTCGAAATGAAGTGTCGGGCACCGACCTGATTCTTCGGTTCCCGGGACACTTCTGATTCCTGTAGAGGCAAATGGTCCAAAGGACGGAGAAACAAACGGCCGGCGCCGGACGCATTCTCATCGCCGACGACGAAGCCGCCATCGCCAACGGCTTGAGCGCCATCTTGCACGATGCCGGCTACGAGGTGGAGGTCGCTGCCGATGGCCAGAAGGCCCTCGAGCGACTGTCGAGCGAGAGATTCGGGGTCGTACTGGCCGACCTCAAGATGCCCAAGCTCGATGGCATCGCCCTGCTGAAGGCCATCCGCGAGCGGAAGATTCCGACCGAGTTCGTGATGATCACCGGTCAGGGCTCCACGGAGATGGCCATCGAGGCCATGAAGGAAGGCGCCGCGGACTACATCGAGAAACCGCTCAACGCGGACCGACTGAACAAGCTCAAGGTCCAGATCCCGAAGTTGCTGGAGTTGTTCGCGGTTCAGGTGCAGAATCAGCAACTCTCGGCCAAGCTGGAAGGCCTGACGCACTACGGCGAATTGAGTGGAACGTCGGATGAGATGCGCCGCGTGTACCAGGTCATCGACGCCGTCGCGCCGTCCAATGCCTCGGTGCTGATCCTGGGCGAATCGGGGACGGGCAAGGAGCTCGTTGCGCGCGCGGTGCACGCGAAGAGCGACCGGGCCAAGGGGCCCTTCTTCGCGCTCAACTGCGCGGCGCTGCCCAAGGAGATTCTCGAGAACGAGCTGTTCGGACACGAGAAGGGAGCGTTCACGGGAAGCACGAACGAGAAGCAGGGTGCGTTCGAGCTGGCCGACGGCGGAACGCTGTTCCTCGACGAGATCGCCGAGATGTCGCCCGACGTGCAGGTGAAGTTGCTGCGCGCGCTCGAGAGCCGGCAGGTGAGACGTCTGGGCGGCAAGAAGGAGATCGACGTGGACATCCGCGTCGTGGCCGCGACCAACCGCGACCTCGAGCAGGCGCTCACCGACGGCGAGATGCGCGAGGACCTCTACTATCGCCTGGCTGTCGTGGAGCTGGTGCTTCCGCCGCTGCGCGAGCGCACCGACGACGTTCGACTGCTCGCGGGCGAGTTCCTGGATCGCTACGCGACCCAGAACGGCAAGAAGTTCACCGGGTTCTCCGACGACGCATGGCACTGGATCCTCAGGTATCACTGGCCCGGCAACGTACGCGAGCTCAAGAACACGGTGGAGCGCGGTGTCATCATGGCGCGCAGCGAGCAGATCCAGCTGGCTGACCTGATGCCGCGACATCTCAGGCAGGCCGTCGACGTGCCCAGCACCGTCACGATCAGCGTGGGTTCGTCGATGCAGGATGTGCGTTGGCAGCATGTGCTGCGCACGTTCGCCAACGCGAATGGCGATGCGGCGCGCGCGGCGAAGATGCTCGGCATGGATCCGGAGGACGTCCGCCGCGAGCTGCTGGCGCTCCTGAACGCTCCATCCCAGTCGGCCGGGCCTGCCCCCGTGGAGGAGAACGGCCGCGGGACGGCGCGGCGAGCCTCCGCCGGGGGAGGGGTTGCGGCTGGCCCAGCCCCGTCACCTGCCTCCGACGTCGGCAGGGCGAAAACGGCCAAGAGGAAATAGATTAGCTCGTCATGCGCCGCGACTACGACGATCGTGATGACGAGTTGGCCCCGGGGCCGTACGTCGTCATCGAGAAGCAGTCCTCGGGTGGAGGATTGCTGTCGTTCGTCGCGGGCATCGCCGTAGGAGCGGCGATCGCCATTCTCTTCGCTCCGGAAGCCGGAATCGACACGCGTCGCAACATCGCGCGCCGGGCGAAGCAGGTGCGGAGAGCCGCGCGCGAAGCCGTGGATGGCCTGGCGGAGAAAGTGAGTGACAAGGTGGACAGCGCCAAGCGGCATGTTGAAGACAGGATCGACGAAGCCCGCGGCGCCATCGACGCCAAGAAGGAGCAGGTGCAGCGCGCGGTGGATGCCGGCCGCGAGGCGGCGCGCCAGGCGCGTCAGGACCTCGAGCGCCGACTCGAGGAGACCAAGGCCGCGTATCAGGCCGGGGCACAGGTTGCCCGAGAGGCGCGCAAGACGAGCCGCGACAATCGCGACGCGTAAGCTCGGCTAGCGCTTGGCCACACGTCCCTGGTTCATCAGTCTCGGATGGGCAGTCCGGGATTACTTGAAACGAATCTGGGACAACGCCGCGGAAGACAACGTGCTGTTTCTGGCGGGCGGCATCGCGTTCAACATTCTCCTCGCCGCCATTCCCTTCATCCTGCTGCTCATCACCGGGCTCACGTATCTGCTGCCGGCGATCTCGCCGGACCCGGCGGTTGCCATCAATGACTTCATCGATCGGCTGCTGCCGGTGTCGGCCGGCGGGACCGGCGCTGCCGTCCACGCGTTGCTCGACGAGGCGCTGCGCACCCGAAGATCAGTCACGCTGTACAGCGCTCTGCTGTTCGCGTGGCTGTCCACGCGGCTGTTCGGATCATTGAGAACGGCGCTCGCGGACGTCTTCGACATCGACAACGAGCGCAGCATCATCCGGGGCAAGATCTTCGATTTTCAGATCACGATGGTCGCCACGGTGCTCTTCGTGGCGAGCACCATCGTCAGCACCTATCTCTCGCTCGCGACCACGCGCGGACTCAGCGTGCTGGTGGGCCTGGGTCTCCGGCGGGACGTGATGGGCGAGGTGGAGTACTACATCGGCCGTTCGATCGCGTGGCTCTTCATCACGCTGATGTTCTTCGCGCTCTACAAGTACCTGCCGGTGCGGAAGGTCAAAGGCCGCACGGCGCTGCTTGCGTCGATCTTTT
>DASTVV010000024.1:0-31897 GCA_035758925.1 Gemmatimonadaceae bacterium | reverse complement strand
CCTCAAAGCGATGGCCCCCGCGATGACCTTCGCGTCGCCGTGGCAGTTCTGGTATTCCGGCGGCGTGTGGGACAACTCGTGGATTGCCTGGATCTACAACAACATCGCGCCCGATCGACGCAAGCGGCTCGGGCTTCTGCCCGAAACGCCGTGGGACAGCGTGAGGGACCGGCTGCGTACCACCGTGCCGCTGTTGTCCCTGAAGGATCTCGAAGGCGTGGCGCCATGGTATTACGAGTGGCTGAAGCACCCGGCCTACGACCCATGGTGGAACTGGGCAGAGCTTCGCGACAAGTACGGTCGCACCAGCGCGGCGGTGCTCAACTTCTCCGCGTGGCACGACGAGGCGTATGGCCCGCACGGAGCGACGACGAATTTCGCAGGCTTGGTCGCCGCGCGCCGCGGGAGCCCCGCACGGTCCGCGTTGATCATGGGACCATGGAGTCACGGCGTGCCCCGAATGGGCCGCACGGCCGTCGGTGAGCGTGAATACGGGCCCGCGGGCAGTCTCGACTACGACGAGACGATACTGCGGTGGATGGACCGCTACGTCCGGAACATCGACAACGGGGTCGACCACGAGAAGCCGGTGCGCGTGTTCGTCCTGGGCAGCAACAAGTGGATCACGTCGGACGCGTGGCCCATTCCCGGCACCACGCCCGACACGATCATCTTCGAGAAGGTCAGTGAATCCACGGTGTTCGCCGCCGATCCGAAGAATCCCGTCGTCGATCCGTACGCCGAAACGGCCGGAGCGCACGACTATCGCGACATCGTGCGTCGCAACGACGTCGTCTTCTTCGACACGAAGCCGCTGACCAGCGACCTCACCGTCGTGGGCGCGATGCGAGCCGAAGTCGCGATCTCCACGGACGCGCCGGACGTGGATATCTGGGCCAAGGTGTACGACGTCGGGCCCGACGGCACCGCGTACAACCTCATGAGTCCGGGGCTCGACGTCGTCCGCGCGAGCTATCGCAGGGCGACAGCCCAGCGCGACCTGCTCAAGCCTGGCACGATCTACCGCGTCTCGCTCGGCGACCTGCTCGCCGCCAATACGTTCAAGCGTGGCCACATGATCCGTCTGGCCATCATGACGACGTTCGCGCCGCATTTCACGCGCAACCTGCAGACCGGCGAGCTCGAGTCGACGTCGGCCGCGTCACGCGTCGCCCACGTCACCATCCATCACAACGACCTGCGGCCATTGCGGCTGATTTTGCCTGTGTTGCCGGCGTCAGTCATGTTATCCGCCGACAAATGACAAAAGACTATCCCAGAATCCTCACGCCGCCGCCGGGACCCAGGGCCAAGGCGATCATCGAGCGCGATCGGAGCTCCACGGCGACATGCTATCTGAAGGAATACCCGCTCGTCGTGGCACGCGGTCAGGGCGCCATGGTGGAGGACGTGGACGGCAATCGCTTTCTCGACTTCATGGCGGGCATCGCCGTCGCGGCAACGGGCCACTCGCATCCGAAAGTCGTCACCGCAATTCAGGATGCCGCGGCGAAGTTCCTCCACATCTGCGGCGGTGATTTCTACTACGAGCCGATGGCGACGCTGGCCGAGCGTCTCGCAAAGCTGGCGCCGGGCAAGGAACCCAAGCGCGTCTTCCTCACGAACAGCGGCACCGAGGCCGTCGAAGGTTCGCTGAAGCTCGCGCGCCACTCCACGCGTCGGACCGCCTTCATCGCGTTCGAAGGATCGTTTCACGGACGCTCCTACGGTTCGCTCAGCCTGACGGCCAGCAAGAGCATCCAGCGCGCGGGTTTCGGTCCGTTCCTGCCCGAGGTGTATCACGCGCCGTACGGCGACGTCGGTTACATCGAGAGCCACTTGTTCGCCAAGCGGCTGGATCCGCGCGACGTGGCCGCGGTCGTCGTCGAACCGATCCAGGGTGAGGGTGGCTACATCGTGCCGCCGCCGGGATTCCTCCCTGGCCTCCGCGCGCTCACCGAGAAGTACGGCATCCTGCTCATCATGGACGAGGTCCAAAGCGGGATCGGACGCACCGGCAAAATGTTCGCGTGTGAGCACGAGCGCGTCGTGCCGGACATCATTCTCGTCGCCAAGGGTCTGGCGAGCGGCATGCCGCTTGGCGCCTTCATCGCGCGGGCGGATCTGATGAAGTGGCAGCCCGGTGCGCACGGTTCCACGTTCGGTGGCAATCCCGTCTGCTGCGCGGCCGCGCTGGCGACGCTGGACCTGGTCGAGAACGAGTACATGAGCAACGCACAGGCGATGGGCGACCTGTTGATGAAGGAGGCGCGCGCGCTGGCGGCGCGCCATCCCGCAATCACGGACGTCCGCGGCCGCGGCCTGATGATGGGCATCGAGCTCAACGACCCCGCGCTGGTCAAGCGGGTGGTGCTCGGCGCGTTCCAGAAGGGCCTGCTGCTGCTCGGCGCGGGCAAGAGCGCCATCCGCTTTGCACCGCCACTCATGGTGGACGAAGAGGATCTGCGGATCGCGCTTTCCACGATCGGCGAGCTATTGAGTGATTGAGGGGGAGGGCAAGGTCCGTTCGATGCGCGACGCCGTCGCCGCGCACGTCCACGACGGCGATATCGTTGCGATCGAAGGATTCACGCATCTCATCAGCTTCGCCGCGGCGCACGAGATCATCCGGCAGGGTCGCCGCGAGCTGACGCTCTGCCGTCTGACGCCGGACCTCGTGGCCGACCAGATGATCGCGGCCGGCTGCATTTCCAAGCTGGTGTTCTCGTGGGCGGGAAACCCGGGCGCCGGATCGCTGCACGCATTTCGCCGCGCCATCGAGCAGAAGGAACGACCGCTCGAGATCGACGAATACTCGCACTTCGGCATGGTCGCGCGGTTCGCGGCGGGTGCGGCCGGTCTTCCCTTCTGGCCACTCCGCAACTACGCGGACACCGATCTCCCCCGCGCCAACCCGAACATCAAATCCGTGATGTGTCCGTTCACGGGCGACACGCTCGCCGCCGTGCCCGCGCTGTGCCCGGATGTCACCATTGTGCATGCCCAGCGCAGCGATACCGAGGGCAATGCGCAGATCTGGGGCGTGCTGGGCGTTCAGAAGGAGGCGGCGTTCGCGGCGGAGCGCGTGATCGTCGTCGCGGAAGACATCGTCGACGAATCGATCATCCGTGCCGATCCGAATCGCACCGTCATTCCGGGGCTCATCGTCGATGCCGTGGTCCATGAGCCGTGGGGAGCGCATCCGTCGTACGCGCAGGGATTCTACGATCGCGACAACGAGTTCTACGTCGCATGGGAGCAGATCTCGAAGGATCGCACGCGCCTGGAGACGTACCTGGACGAGTTCGTGCGCGGGGTTCGCGATCGAAGCGAGTACCTGGCGAAGCATCCCGGGTTGCGCGAGCGACTCGAGGCTGACGACCGCACCTGCGCTGGCGTGAACTATGGCTTCTGACGCCATGGTATGCGTCGCCGCCAGCGAGCTGCGCGACGGCGACGTGGTATTCGTGGGTATCGGACTGCCCAGCCTCGCGTGCAACCTGGCCCGCGCGACGCATGCGCCGAACCTGCAACTCATCTACGAATCGGGCACCATTGGCACGCGGCCGACGCGAATTCCGCTGTCCATCGGCGACCCCGCCCTGGTGACCGGCACGCTGATGGTGGCGCCAATGATCGACGTCTTCCAGCTGCTCCTGCAGCGCGGCCACATCGACGTCGGATTCCTCGGCGCGGCCCAGATCGACCGCTGCGCCAACATCAACACCACAGTGGTCGGATCGTACGCGACCCCGAAGGTGCGCCTTCCAGGGAGTGGCGGCGCGTCGGAGATCGCGGCTCACGCCAAACGCATCCTGGCGGTGACGACGCTCGACAAGCGCGCATTTCCGGCGAAGGTGGACTTCGTCACGACACCCGGCCGCCGCGTGAGCCGCGTCATCACCGACAAGTGCATCTTCGATCGCGATGATGCCAGCGGCGAGCTGCTGCTCTCGGCGCTCTTCCCTGGCGTGACGGTGGACGCCGTGCGCGCGCAGGTTGGTTGGGACCTCAAGACGCTTGCGATCGTCCAAACAGTTGCCCCCCCGCCGCCGGACCAGCTCGTTGCCCTCGCCCGCCTCCGGAACCAGTGATTCCATCCTTCCTTCGCGGGTCCAGATGTAAGACGGAGGTCTCGAAAACTCCGGCATTGTCCGAAAGCCTCGATCGTGCTCGCGCGTTGACTCGCGAGTACACGTCTAACAAGAGGATGTCGGAAACTGCCGGAAGGACGAACCACTTGTTAGATCCGTCCGACGTGCTCGGAGTCGTTCGCGCCACATTCACTCTCCTGGTTGCATTCGCCCAAGTCGCATCTGCTCAGCGGCGCGATCCTCCGCTCGCGCAGGTGAACGTCCCGCACAGCTACTACTGGCGCGAGATGTATATCCCGCAGGTCACCAGCGGCCCCAGCTCGCTCGCCTGGTCGCCTGATGGACACGAGGTGATCTACTCGATGCAGGGCACGCTGTGGCGCCAACGTCTGGGAACCACGGTCGCGACCCAGCTGACGTCCGACGACACCTACGATTACCAGCCGGATTGGTCGCCCAACGGCCGATCCGTTGTGTACTCCGCGTATGACGGCCGATCCATCGTGCTCAAGCTGCTGGATCTGCCCACGGGCGAGCGCCGGACGCTGATCGGCCCCGCGGACAGCAGCGTGAACGTCGACGCGCGCTGGTCGCCCGACGGTTCGCGAATCGCGTTCGTCTCCACCGCGTACAATTCGCGCTGGCACGTCTTCGTTGGTCGATTTGCGAATGCGCGGATGGATTCCGTCGCGCGCATCACCGAGGACCGGGACAGCGGCTTGCCGCGGTACTACTACAGCCGCTTCGATCACTACCTGTCGCCAACGTGGTCGCCGGACGGCAAGGAGCTGATCCTGGTCTCCAACCGGGGGCGGATCTACGGCACCGGTGGTCTGTGGCGAATGGAGGCACGCCCGGGCGCCGAGATGCGCGAGATCCTGTACGAGGAGACCACGTGGAAGGCACGGCCGGACTGGGCGCGAGACGGCAAGCGTGTCGTGTACAGCAGCTACAACGGCAGGCAGTGGAATCAGCTGTGGGTCACGCGCAGTGAGCGTGCCGACGCGCTTCAGCTCACGTACGGCGAGTTCGACGCCACGGCACCGCGCTGGTCGCCCGATCTCACTCGCATCGGCTACATCTCGAACGAAGGCGGGAATACGTCGCTGTGGACCGTCGCCGTTCCCGGTGGACGGCGCGAACGCGTCGAGCCCCGCACGCGCCGATACCTCGAGCCCACCGGGAAGCTCGCGCTCCGAGTCGTGGACTCGGCGACGCGCCAGGTCCTTCCCGTCCGCATCTCCGTTCGCGGCGCGAACGGCAAGTTCTACGGGCCTGACAATCGGTGGCGTCACGCGGATGAAGCCGTCATGCGCAACGATCAGCGCTTCGAGTACGGCTACTGGCACTCGTCCGGTGTGGATACGCTGTCACTCCCGGCGGGCCGTTACTCGGTGGAGATCTGGCGCGGGCCCGAGTGGCGCACGTTGGCGCGCAACGTCTCCGTGACGGTGACGCGCACCACGCCGCTCCGGATTCCGGTGGCGCGTATCGCGAACCTGCCCGCCATCGGCTGGTGGGGTGGCGACGTCCACGTGCACATGAACTACGGCGGCGCCTACCGCAACACCCCCGAGCATCTGGCGTTCATGGCGCGAGCGGAGGGACTGCACGTGGTGGAGAATCTGACCGTGAACAAGGAGCAGCGTATCCCGGACATCGCGACGTGGCATCCGGGCCTGCTGTCGTCCGCGCCGGATCTGATCATCGCCAACGGTCAGGAGTTCCACACGGGACTCTGGGGACACTCGGCGCAGCTCGGACTGCGGGAGAACTACCTGCTGCCCGATTACGCGGGATACCCGGGAACGGCGTTCGCCAGCCTTTTCCCCACCAACGCTGCCGTCTTTGACCTCGCGCACCAGCAGGGCGCGCTCACGGGGTACGTCCATCCGTTCGATTTTGTGCCGGACATCAACATCATCCAGGGCGGCATTCCATACGAGCTGCCCGTCGACGTGGCCGCGGGCAAGGTGGACTATCTGGAAGTGATGGGATACAGCGACCCACTCATCACGTCCGCCGTCTGGTACAGGCTGCTCAATTGCGGATTTCGTGTCCCGGCCGCGGCCGGGACCGACGCATTCCCGAACTTCGCGCAGCTGCGCGGGCCACCAGGCCTCGTTCGCGTCTACGCCAAAACGGGCCGCGCGCTTGAGCACCGGCGCTGGCTCGACGCCATTCGAACCGGGCACACCTTCGTGACGAACGCACCGCTGCTGACTTTCTCGGTCAACGGGCGCGAGCCAGGCGACGAGCTCCGGCTCCCCTTCGGCACGCACCGCGTTCGGGCTCGTGTGACACTCAAGTCGACGATTCCCATAGAGCGGCTCGAGATCGTGCAGAATGGGAACGTGGTTGCGCGGTTCGCGGGCCGCGTATCGGACACGACCGTAACGTTGTCGGTCGATCGAAGCGGTTGGTACGTCGCGCGCGCCTACTCGACGCGTCCGCGCTTGCCGGTTCTGGATCTCTATCCCTTCGCCAGCACTAGCCCGGTGTACGTCGAGGTCGGCAGCGCACCGCGGAACTGCGGCCCCGATGCCGAGTACTTTCTCAGGTGGATTGACGTGCTGAGCCAGCGCGTGCGCGCGGACACGAACTGGAATACCCCTGCCGAACGTGACCGCGCCTTGTCAGTGATTTCGCGGGCCCACGAGGAATTCATCCGGCGACGCTAGGGTGTGCGCGCCGTTGGCGTGTTACCACAAAGCCGCCGCTGCGCGTCAGATCACTGTTCCCGGCCATGCTAGTACAACATCTTACAGGACCATGAACCTCAGAACCGCCGCTCGCACGCTCGCCGCATTGGTTGCCGTCGCCGCGGGAGTCTCGTGCAAGGACTCGAGCGCTCCGCCCACCATCGGCCCGCCGTCGCAACTGGTCCTGGTGTCGAGCGTCGGTATCAGCGCATTCGCGAACTCGTTCGTCCAGGGACCGATACAGATCTCGGTACAGGACGCCTCCGGTCATCCGCTTCCCAATCAGACCGTGTCGTTCGCGGTCATCGATGGCGGCGGCCTGCTGGATGCGTCGACCGCGACGTCGGACGCCAACGGCACCGTTACTGTTCCCGCCTGGCGCCTGGGCAAGCTTGCCCTTCCGCAGAAGGTGCGTGCGACCCTTGGCAGCATCACCAAGGACATCGACGCCAGCGTCACGACGCTGTACAACGTCGAGCTCAGGTTCTTCGGATCGCCCCTCCCGACAGCGGCCCAGCAGCAGCTTTTCACCAATGCGGCCGCGCGGATCCGCGGCATCGTCACGGGCGAGCTCGTCGACGCGCAGGCGAACAACGTGGATCTGAGCGTGTGCGGTATCAACGGTCAACCGGCGCTCAATGGGGTGATCGACGATCTCGTCATCTATGCGTCGATCGCGCCGATCGACGGACCCAACAAGGTGCTGGCGCGTGCCGGGCCGTGTCTGGGCCGACAGAGTGGCGGGAACTTCATGACGGCCGTCGGCACGATGCAGTTCGACTCCGACGACATCGCGACGCTCACCGGCGCCGGTAGTTTTCAGGAAGTGATCACGCACGAGATGCTGCACGTGCTGGGCTTCGGCGTGTTCTGGACCTCACCCCCGCGCGCGTTTCTCGCGGACACCGGCACCTCGGACCCTCGCTACACTGGGGCGCTGGCTCGCCAGGGATGTGTGACGATCGGCGGAACCGTGACGTGCGCCGCGAGTGTCCCCGTCGAGGCGACCGGCGGCACGGGCACCGCCCTGAGCCACTGGCGCGAGACCACCTTTGACAATGAGCTGATGACGGGGTTCATCGACGCCAGCCCGAACCCGCTCAGCGCCATGACCATCGGCTCGCTGGCGGACCTGGGTTATACCATCAATAATGCCGCCGCCGACACGTACACGATCCCGGGCGGGCAGCTTCGCACGAGCAACCTGTTGGCCGCAAGCAATCAGGGCGCGTGGGAAACAATGCCGCCATCGGGGTTATACATACTGGAGAACGGCAAAGCCAGGCGGTTGCAGCGATGAACACGAACGTCTCGAAGCTCAAGGGCGCCGCTCGCGGTGCAGTCACACTCGTGCTGCTCGCGTGTGCGGGCTCGAAAGAGAAGGCGGCGACAGACACGCTCGCGAGCGTCGACACGGTCAAGCCGGCGCCTGTCACCGCGGCGCAGCCGGATAGCACCCAACGCGCCGACACTACGCTGCCATCGCGCAAACCGCCGAGGGTCGGCTCGGTGGACTCCGTCGTCAAGGTGCCAAAGCCTCCGGTCCAGGCGAAAGACACGGCGCACCTGGGCCGCGACAGCGCGATCAAGATCGATGTGAACGATCCGCGCCGGACGCTGCCGACGGTCCCTGCGACGCCGCCGAAAAAGCCTCAGGAGCACGAATAGCGGGCTGAGGCTGTGCCGATCTCTCGAGGATCGTGATCTTCTGCCAGATCTTTCCCGAGAGTCCCGTAGTCAGCGTCTCGATTTCGTCGACCGCCGCGAGCACCGCGCGATCGTGAAAGTGCTGCACGAGCAGCGCCGCGATCTTGCTGATGAGCGACAGCAGCTCGCTGCAGAAGTCGAGGTACTTTCCGAGATCCAGGCCACTCGTTGGGCCCGGCCCGCCGTCGCGGCCCGTGCCCTTCGACATGAGGCGCTCCGGATCCTTCGTGAGCTGGTGCATGTCCACGATGTGCGCCAGGCTGCGGAGCTCGTGCAGCAGGCGCAGCGCGCGGCCGCGCTTCACCCGGGTCTCGATGTTCAGGACGAAGAACACCGCGATCCCGAAGAAGACGACGTCGTTCACGCCGGCTTCGATCGTCTGGATGAGGTCCGAGATGCTCATCGCGCCATCCGCCCGAAACGTCAGGCCCGCAACCGCGATGAGCAGCGCCACCAAGCCGAGGATCGCGACACCGCCGGCGGTCCGCATCAGCCAGTTCGGCCGGCGGAGATACTCCGCACAGCCTGAGGCCTCCTGCGACACCTCGAGCAGCTGCTCGCACAACCGCCTCAGATTCGCTTGCGGGAAGCGCTCGGCGATGCGGCCGTGCAGCGCCTCGAGCGTCCGCGTGATCTGCGCGTCGTCCAGCTGGCGATAAGACTGCACGCTAGAAGCTCCTTCGGGGACGAGGGACGCGGGACGCGGGACGCGGGACGCGGGCAACTGACCGGGGAATGGATGAAGGGACCAGATGAAAGGATGGTCCTCATCGCGTCCCCTCATCCAGTCCCCTCACCCGTTCCCCAGTCAATTGCCCTTGCCCCCGGTCCCCTGTCCCCGTCCCGTGTAGAGGGACGCACCCAGCATCCGCGCGGCGACTGCTGACTGCCCCGCGCCGACAGACACGCCGTGATACGCGGGATCCATGTCCTCGTTCAGCGCACGAAGCCGGACAGCGCCGCGCCTCACGAAGACGAAAGTCGAGTCCAGGTCGGTCGAGTTGATCACGAGCGATGCCTCCGACGTGCGCGCCACCGCGGTCTCGGTCCACACGGTGAGCTGAGGTCCCTTCACCACTTCGAGGTCGACGGCACCGTGCAACCAGAGCACCCGGCGGAAAGCGAAGTCCGGCGCGTATCGGACGGACGCACCATCCGACAGCCCGGCGTACGAGCCGTCCGGCAATCGGTGCGTGCCGCGCTGGTTGATGACGATCGGCGTCTCGCGCTCACGTCCCGAAACAAAGGCGGCCGGCAGGAGCACCAGACAGATTATGGTGCCGAGCGCACCCAGGCGGACGCTTCGTGGTGCGCGATCGAAGCGACCGCCTGAGCTGCGCCGTTCAGTCATTTATTGGCACGAAGGCTCGCCTTCGCCAGCCGTTGTAATCGTGGGATTCGTCGTATTGACGCCGATACCGCACGTCTTGCCGGCCAGCTGCGTGTGCTGGACCGTGGCAACCCACGCGCCCTGGTAGGTCACGATCGCCGGAGCGGTCACGCCCGTCGACTGCTTGAAGCCCAGCAGAGTGATGTTCGTGGTGTACTTGGCCGAATCGCCGAAAAAGCTCTCTTCGGCGCCGACCAGGTTGCGCAGGTCGGACTTCATCGCGGTGACGTACGCCTTCGACTTCGTGTTGGCGAATTTCGGGATCGCGATGGCGGCCAGAATGCCGATGATGACCACCACGATCAACAGCTCGATCAGCGTGAAACCTTTGCGGCTCATGGAATCCTCCAGATAGGGTTTGGGCGGCGTCGCCCGTGAACAACACGCCCACCTACAAGGCAAACCACACGCCGCGCGGGGCCACCACCCAAGTGACGCAGCGACAATCATTCAGTTACGAATTACGACGCTGTAATAGTGCATCCCGCGGCACCCGTCGCAGAATGCCGCTAACAATCTCGTCATTTTTCTCCCTTCCCTGCCTGCACCGCTGTGGCACTGCTCGACGGGAGACGGAGGTCCGGGAGCGGATCGCCCCAGAGATAGTGATTGAACCAGACGAGGTTGTGCGTCATCACGGCGCGCTGCGACTTGGGCCTGGTGATACCGTGGCCGAATCCCTTGTATACCACCATCTCAACGGGCACGTGACGGTCCTCGAGCGCCTGGCGCAGCTCGTAGGCGTTCGCGATCGGGACGCGCCGGTCCCCGTCGCCGTGTTGAATGAGCGTGGGGGTGCGTGCCTGCTTCACGTATGCGATCGGCGAGGTCTTGGCATACACGGCGGGATCGGCCACCGGATCGGCACCGAGATAGTGGATCGTGAATGGCGTGATATCGGTGTTGTAGTAGTACGTCGCCCAGTCCGAGATGCCCGCGCCCACCGAGATCGCTGCGAAGCGACTCGAGCTCGCCGTCAGGAACGCGGAGATGTAGCCACCCTGGCTCCAGCCCATCGAAGCCACTTTCGTGGAATCCACCCATCCCTTCCTGATGAGATAGTCGACGCCGGACAAGACGTCCCAGGCGTCGCCTACCCCGAGATTCCGCACGTTGAGCGTCCTGAACTTCTCGCCATATCCGGCACTGCCACGGTAGTTCACCTCGAGCGCCAGGGCGCCACGGCCAACCCAGGTTTCGATCGGATAGTATCGCGTCGCGCTGAGCAGGACCGGCCGATCGATGCCCGTTGGTCCGCCGTGAATCTTCACCAGCAACGGGTACTTGCGGGATGAATCGAAACTCGCGGGCTTGATCAGGATGCCCTCGATCATCGCGCCGTCCTTGCTCTTCCACGAGATCACCTCGCGGGTCGCCGTGATCAGGCTGTCGATCTGCGAAGTCATGCGTGTCAGAACGCGGGGCGACCAGCTCGCGACGGGCGACACCGCGACCTCGGCCAACGACGTGGGCGACGCGAGCATGAAGGCGACGTTCCTGCCATCCGCGCTGAGCGACAGCCCGTTCACCATGGCGCGATCCGGACCCGACACGCGTGTGACGCCCGACGTTTGCGGATCCAACAGGTAGATGTGGCTCGCAGTCCGTGCGAGCGCCGAGAAGTAGACGCCGGCGGACGTCCAGGCGCTGGGGCGGAGGTCCTCGTCGAATCCGTCGGTGAGCGAACGCACCGGGCCACCCTCCGCCGATACGACGGCGATGCGGCTGTTGGTGGCGAAGAACGGCCACCGCTCGAGCGACGTGGCGAAGGCGATCTGTTTGCCGTCCGGCGACCACACCGGTCCGCCGTCTGGTCCCTTCAGCTCCACGATCTTCTTCACGGCATCGTCGCTCAGCGACAAGACGTACACGTCGGACGTGCCGTTCTGCACGAGGTCCGGGTTTACGGTCGCGGAGAATGCGAGCCTCGTTCCGTCCGGGGACCACGCGAAGTCGTTGACGCTGTACGTGGAGCCGCGCGTCCGCTGGGTTCCCTCGGCCGGCGTCGTCATCGCTGCCGCTACGTCGATCGTCCACAGGTGCACGTGCGTGTAGTCGCGCCGCACGACTTCGAATTCAGCGAAGGAGTTCTTGCGCTCCTTGGCCGTGGGCGATGACTCGACTGCGGTGAACGCCACCGTGCGACCGTCGCGCGACCAGGAGAAGCCCTGCACGCCGCTTTCGTTCTTCGTCAGCTGGATCGCTTCGCCGCCATCGGGGCGGATGGCGAAGATCTGCGATTTGCTGTCCACGCGCGTGCTCGTGAATGCGATCCACTTTCCGTCCGGGGACCACCGCGGCTGTGCTGCCGGCTTTTCCCCGCGCGTGAGCTGGTGTGCGTCGCTGCCGTCGGATTTCACGACCCACAGCTGCGACACGAAGTTGTCGTTCTTCCAGTCGGTTTCCGTCACCAGGTAGGCCACGAGCGAGCCATCGGGCGAGATCTGCGCGCCCGACGCCGATCGGAGGCTGAGCAGCTCGTCCACCGAGGGAACGTGGCGCGCTTGCGCCAGCGCGACCGTAGGAACGAGCCAAAGGAAGGCGATCAGGCGACGCATGAGCGAATCCGAGTCGGATGAGAGGCTCAACGTACCGTCGGAGTCAGTGCCCGTGAAGACCAAAGGCACGCACTGTTCGCGCGAGGACGTTACTTGCAACGCATTGGAATACATGCGTTTCCGTTTCCGGCCGAACGGGTGTGAGCCAGTATTCGCGGGAAGAGTGTACTTCGCGGTGGGCTCGCTATGAAACCATCACTGGCTTGGCAGAAACGTGCAATTTCCCACTGGCACGCTCAGGGTCATCGTCATAACGTTGATCTCCTTACCTCCCATACAGTTGTCTCCGTGACGTCCACGGCCGAAACGGCCCTCCCCCACTTCGGAGACCGTTACCGGGTTGAGCGTGAGCTCGGCCGGGGCGGGATGGCCACTGTCTACCTCTGCACGGACACCAAGTCCGATCGCAAGGTCGCGATCAAGCTGCTGCACCAGGATCTCGCGGCCGCTGTCGGATCGGCGCGATTCCATCGCGAGATCAAGATCGCCAGCGGGCTGACGCACCCGAACATCCTGCCGGCGCACGATTCGGGAGAAGCCGACGGCTCGCTGTTCTACGTGATGCCGTTCGTGCAGGGCGAGTCTTTGCGCGACCGACTCACCCGCGAGCGTCAGCTACCGGTGCAGGATGCGGTACGCATCACGTCGGAGATTGCCAGCGCGCTGCAGTACGCGCACGCGCAGGGCATCGTCCATCGCGACATCAAGCCCGAGAACATTCTCCTCGAGGGCGAGCACGCGGTGCTCGCGGACTTCGGAATTGCTCGCGCCAAGACAGGTGCGGCGGAAGCGGAAGCGCTGACCCAGACCGGGATGTCACTCGGCACGCCGGCCTACATGTCGCCCGAGCAGGCGATGGGCGAGAAGCACATCGACGGTCGGAGCGATCAGTACAGCCTGGCCTGCGTGATGTACGAAATGCTCGCGGGCTATCCGCCGTTCATGGCGAACACGATGCAGGCACTCATCGCCAAGCATCTCGGCGAGCAGGTGCCGCTGCTCACGACCGTTCGTCCGTCGATTCCGGACGAGCTGGAAGACGTGGTGCTGCACGCGCTGGAGAAGGTTCCTGCCGATCGGTTCCAGTCGATGCAGGAGTTCAGCGACGCCCTGAACAACGTCATCTCGATGACGGGGACGTGGGCGCGCCGTACCGCCACGCGCCCCACACCGATGAAGGCGACGCGAGGCTATCGCACCGTTCAGCCGCCGCCACGGTCCGCTGGTCGCAAGTGGCTCGCGATCGCCGGGGCGATCGTCGTGGTGTCCGCGATTGGCGCGGGAGCCGCCTGGCTCTACTCGAGAAACCAGAGCAGTAGATCGACGACGGGCGTCGATTACAGCAAGATCGCGGTGTTGTATTTCACGGACGAGAGCCGCGACGGATCGCTGCGGTACCTCGCGGACGGTCTGACTGAGTCGCTCATCGACCAACTGCGCCAGATCCAGGCGCTGGATGTCATTTCTCGTAACGGCGTCGCGCAGTATCGCGCAGGCACCGTGAGCGTGCGAGACATCGCGAGCGCGCTCAAGGTGGGCAGTGTCGTCGAAGGATCGCTGGAACAAACCAGCGCCGGCATCAGAGTTGACGTCCGACTGGACGACTATTCGGGAGCAAGCCTTCAGAGAGCCAGCTTCGTCTATCCGAATCAGAAGCTGATCGGCCTCCAGGATTCGGTGGCCAGCCAGGTCGTCGAGTTTCTACGCCTTCGCGTGGGCGATCAGGTTCGCCTCGCTGACCAGGATCGGGCCACCCAAAGCTCTGAGGCGTGGTTGGGAGTCCAGCGGGCCGAGCGCCGCTTCAAGGAGGCGGACTCCCTCCTGCAAGCGGGAGCCTCGGTGCCAGGGATTGCTGCCCTGATGGAGGCCGACTCCATGCTCGCGCGCGCCGGGAAAGATGATCCCAGGTGGTCGGCCGTGCCGGCCCAGCGCGCGTTGTTGGCGTATACGAGGGCGAATGCTTCGCGAAAGGACCCATCTGCGCTGCCCGCGATTGTCGACGGCGGGATCGCGTTTGCGGATCGCGCGTTGGCACTCAACCCGCGCGATGCCGACGCGCTGGAGTTCAAAGGCAGGCTGCAGTACTTCAAGTACAACGAGCGTCTGCTCGCGAACCCGAAGGATCTCGACCGCGTGCTCGTGGACGCCGAGTCCACGCTCACGAAGGCGGTTGCGATCAACAAGAACCAGGCTGGCGCGTGGGATGCGCTGAGCGACCTGGCCTATCGCAAGCCGGACCTGGCTGCAGTCACATCGTACGCCCTGCGAGCGTACGAGTCGGATGCCTACCTGCGCTCGGCCCGCTCGATTCTCGAGCGACTGTTCTACGCGTATTACAACACCGAGCAGTTCACGGAGGCGATGCGGTACCTCAACCTGTTCAAGAGCCGCTTCCCGAACGACAGGAAGTATTTCGAGCGCCGCATCCTGATGTATCGCACCAGGTACCAGACGCCGGATGTGGACAGCGCGTGGGCGTACTATCGCCAGTTGGTCCAGGCGATGCCCGAGGCAATGCGGCCACTCGGAAGCCGCAAGGCGCAAATGCTCATGGGCGGCGTCTTGGCGAATGCTCAGCTTCCCGACAGCGCCCGGAGCGTGTTGCTTCGCGCCCGGTCAGATTCCGCTCAACTCGACCCCGGAAAAGAGCTCCCGATCAACGAGGCAGCGGTTCGGGTGATGCTCGGCGACAAGGACATCGCCGTGGATCTCATCAGTCAGTACCTCACGGCGAATCCGTCTCACCGGAGGGGCTTCGCCAATGGCGTCGGCTGGTATTGGCGTGGGCTGCAGGACTTTCCCAGGTTCAAAGCGCTTCTGACAGGGCTACAGTAGCGGTCGCAACGTTTCGTTCTGCAGGATAGGCGCGACACATGATGTTGCACGAAGTCGCACAATCGATGTCAATACGTACAAATTGCTGTCAATAAAGCACTTACGAGTGGGTGAACTGCGGTCCGCGTGATGCTGAAGGGCTCGGTGCAGCGCTCAGCTGTTTTCCCCCGTTCCCTGCCGTAGCCGCCGCAGCCGCCCCCAACACCGGAGTTTCACCAAAATGCGTCGTCATCTCGCGTACGTGGCAATGATTGCTGCGGTCGCACTGGCAGCATGTACCGACACATCATCGCCCAGAGTACCGCTCACGCGAGCGCCAGGCTCATCGAACCTCACGCTCGACGATTACATCCAGCAGCAGATCGACATCCTGCTCCCGAAGGGGTTCGAGGATGCGGTGGATGCGCGCTGGTCGACCGTGAAGAGCAAGAAGAACGGCGGCGACTTCGACAACGCCGTAAGGCAGCTCAATGCGCTGGCGGACTGGATCGTCAAGAAAACCAATGACATCACGCCGCCCACCGGAGAGACGAAGAAGCAGGCGTCGGTTCGCCTCATCCTCAACATGGCGAACTGGGTATACCTGGGCGCCGACGCGCCGATTCAGCTCGTCGAGGGCGCCGACGTCAACGTCGCAGTGTCCCGGGCTGGAACGCCGCTGAGTCTCGTGTCACCCGAGCTCAAGGCTGGCGTGTCGTTCGCCGGTCAGGCCGAAGACCGCATCATCGTCATCAACCAGGACAAGTTCGACGGCATCTGCAACGGTCCGCTGGATACGCCGCTCTGCCAGTACCCGCTGTTCTACAAGTTCGAATCGTTCCCGAAGAAGAAACTGAACACGCCGGGCAGATTCGCTGTGTGCCTCGTGACCACGGGCGACCGGAGGCCGCTCGACCGGCTGTCGGACGAGATCGAGGGGAGTGAGGGCCCGGTGCACCAGCGCATGCGGCTCGCCCACGAAAAGCCTGCGAATCCCGACGACTACACGCCGGGTGGCACCATCGCCGGCAACATCGAGATCCTGCCGCCCTCCCCGACGCAGACAGGCCTCGTACAGTGCAACGAACATAGCGACGTCGGGCTCACCGGCCCGAAGAAGGCACTGCACTACGCGTTGCACCTTGTCGAGCGTGTCTTCTCGCCGAGAGTCGCCGAGGCGTACGACCGCGGACCCGAGCACGACTCGGACTTCTTCAGTCACTTCAACGGCGTGGATCCTCTGAGCATCCCGGATCTGGCGATCATCAACATGTCGTCTCCGCTCGTGACGACAGTGGGCAAGGAGATCACGCTGAGCTACGCCGTCGAGAACAAGAGCCGGCGGACAGGTGGCGATGCAACCGCCGCCAGCTCGCCGTCGACGGTCCAAGCCTACCTCTCGCTGGACCAGACGATCGACGCCAACGACATCTCGGTGGGATCGGCGACGGTGCCGGCCATGGCGCCTGATGCCACGCCTTTCCCCGTGTCACACACGTTCAACGCGCCGGCGACGTACGGCCCGTACTACCTGCTGGTCGAGGTGACGCCCAACACGCCGCTGCCTGAAGTGACACTGGTCAACAACGACGCCGTCCAGGCCCTGAACGTCGACCAGGATTTCGTCGGAATCTGGAACGGCTTCCTCCAGGCGCCCGGCGTCACTGAGGGCGGCCAGCCGGCGACGTTCATCGTCGAGTCGCAGGTGAACGGCGTCTGCTCCGGACAGTTCCGAGTCGCACAGCCCGGATCGACCGTCGCCTACAACACCACGTACATCTTCACCAGCTGCGGCGTGAGCGGCCAAACGCTGAGCTCGGCCATCGATCCATGGAGCGCACCGACGACCAACGCGGTCGCGTCCTTCTTCACCGCGACGCGGTCCGGCACCACGCTCACGGGCACCGCTGCCCGCGCCTTCCCGCTCGAGGGCGGCGGCCGCCAAACGGAGTCTCCCGCGTGGACCCTGAACCTCACGCTCGGAACGGAGGCCACGGTTGGACCACCGCCGAGTATCGTCGGCCTCCGCAGCAGCAACCTGATGTCCGCCAACTCGATGGCTCAGGTACTGTACTGACCAGGAGTGACAAAGGGACCGGGCCTTCGGGCCTGGTCCCTTTTTTTTTCGGAACCTCGTGCGCCGCGGGTCCGTACTTAACTGAGTGCTGCTCCTCGCGCTCCTGCTCCAGGTCCAGGCGGCTGACACGGTTTACAGCACGCCCGCGTTGCGCGCGTTCGTGGAACGCGCCG
Source organism: Gemmatimonadaceae bacterium (assembly GCA_035758925.1). Lineage (GTDB taxonomy): Bacteria > Gemmatimonadota > Gemmatimonadetes > Gemmatimonadales > Gemmatimonadaceae > DASPMP01. The sequence goes on along the minus strand of DASTVV010000024.1, from coordinate 14,382 downwards.
CGGTCGCGAACCGCGCGCCGCCGCCATCTCTGGCCGGCTACCGGGCCGCCGTGGAGTCGGAGCTCGCGTTCATTCTGCGCGACAGCCTGGGACGCGAGATCGTCGGCCAGGTGGAGCAGATCGCTGCGCGCGCTGATTGGGAGCGCAGTGGACGGTATGACCTGCACATTGTCGGCTACCGCTCACAATCGGCGGGGGCACCGTACTCGGCCCTCACATTCACGCGCATGTACACCGTGCCGACGCTCTACGGCAACCGTCTGGTGCTCGGCATGAACGACGGCATCGCGTGGTCCCGACGCGACAGCACGACGTATCGCAAGCGTCTCGAGAAGGACACGGCCGCTGGGCGCGAGCGCTTGCGTGCTATCCATCCGTTGGCCGTGGACCGGGAGAAGTACTACCGCTTCACCGGTGGCGATACCGTCGCCACCATGTACGCGCGCGACCGCGCTATCCGCATTCTCCGGGTGCACGCCGAGCCGGTGATGTCGCCGCGAGCCAACTTCTACGGCTTCCAGGGCGAGCTGGACTTCGACGCGGACCGACATCAGCTGGTCCGCATGCGTGGCCGACTTGTCAGCATGACCACCGCGAAGGATCCGCTGTTGCTCCGCCGAACCGGTGCTGTTGCAGTCGCATACATCGAGCTCGAGAACGCCGAGGTGAATGGCCAGTACTGGCTGCCCGCATACCAGCGGTCCGAATTCCAGGTGCAGATGGGCGTGCTCGGCGAGGTTCGTCCTGTGTATCGCCTGGTCTCACGATTCCGGAACTATTCCACGAGCGACACGGTGGTGAGCCTGGCTTCCGTGGATTCGGCATCAACGGACACCGTTCTGGCGCCGACCAGGGCCAAGCTCACCTATGCGTCGAAGGACAGCGTGAGCCGATTCGGCGACTGGGAACAGAGCCTGGGCACCGCGATCTCGAAGGTCGGAGCGGACGACTTCATCGACCTCGCGCCGGACGTATGGAAGACAACCGGGAAGCCCCGAGTGGACTACTGGCCCAGTCGCATGGAAGACATGGTGCGATTCAATCGGGTGGAAGGCGCATACACTGGCGTGTCCACCGTCGTGCGGTTCCGCGACATGGTGCCTGGGCTCGTCGCAAAAGGGCATGTGGGCTGGGCATGGCGCGAAAGAGTGCCGCGTGGCGCGGCGGCGCTTTCACTCACCCGGGGCCGCTGGATCAACAGCGTGCGCGCGCAGCGTGAGCTGGCGAGCACCAACGACTTCAAGTTCGCGCTGGAGAGCGGTCTCTCCATCGGACCGCTCATCGCCGGCACCGACGACGCTGATTACGTCGATCGCTGGAGCGCCGCGTTCTCGACGACGCGGATCATCCACAACCTGGATCGCGCCCTGATCAGCACAGAAGTCGCGGTCATGGAGGACCGGCCCGAACGCGCGCGATTCGCGTCCGCGCCCATGTATGGAACCGCCTGGCGGTCGAATCGGAACGCTCGGCGGGGCCGGTATGGCCTGGCCACGGGCACCCTGGAGTTTCACCCGCGCGTGACCGGGGAATCGCTCAGCCCGGGACTTGGGGCACGCCTCATGTACGAAGTCGCGGCGGGCCAGCTGGACTGGCAGCGGGTGGAAACACGGATCGCCGCGCGGCGCTACTGGCGTGGATGGGCTCTCTCGTCGCGCCTCGACGCAGGCGCGGTGTTCGGCTCGGCGATTCCGCCGCAAACCCTCTACGAAATGGGTGGCGGCTTCGATCTCCCCTCCTACGAGTACAAGGAATTCGGGGGGGATCGCGCCGCGCTTGGTCGCGCGCTGCTCGCATATCAGATCCCCGTGTTGCGCACACCGACCCGCTTGAAGGGCATCGTCGTGCCGGGCCTCGGCCCGGGCATCGGGATCGGGGCGCACGGCGGTTGGACGCAGGCGTCGTCGGCCGCCGCGCGCTCGGCACTGCTCCAGCTGGGCGGCGACGGCACGACGCCCCTGTCGAGGCCAACCGAGCGCGTGCGCGCGACCGCCGACGTTCGCGTCACCTTTCTTTCCGGAGCGCTCGGCGCTGGATTCGCGCGCCCGATCGATCAGCCGGGAAAATGGAAGCCCTTCTTTGTATGGGGCGCGGCTTTCTGAACCTCAACGATCTTCGTACTTGAACGAGACGTTCAGCTTGGCCCGATAGGCCGTCACCTTGCCCTCCTCGATGACCATGTCGAGCTGCTTGACTTCGGCGACGCGCAGATCTCGCAGTGTTTTCGACGCGAGCTTGACGGCCGCCGCCGCCGCTTTCTCCCAGGACTCGGTGCTGGTCCCAATGAGCTCGATCACCTTGTAGACGCTTTCGGCCATGGCGCGCTCCTGTAGCTTTTCGGGTTGAAGGCCCAAAGGTGCTCGTCATCGGCGGTCGGCGCCATCACCCCCCTCGCGTAACCATGATCCTGCAGACGCAAGACCAGGAGTTCCTCATCGCCATTACGGGGATCGTCTCGGTGTTCGTGGCGTTTCCGATAGCGATCGCGATCGCCCGAGTGATCTGGAAGCGCGCGTCCGAAGGACCGCGCCCGAAGCAGGTCGACACCGACTCGATCCATCGCCGGCTCGACCAGATCCAGGTGTCGGTCGAAGCAATGGCCATCGAGATCGAGCGCATCTCGGAAGGCCAGCGGTTCGTCACGAAGCTGATGAGCGAGCGGGGCGAACGTGAAGCGCTCGGCTCCGGCAAGGAAAAGCCGAGCGCTCGATCCTGAACTTCTGCCCAGCCTCAGGGACGAGCCTTGCTCATCTCCTCGGCCATCTTGAGCGCGGCGTATGCGTTCACGATGCCGCCGGTCACCGAGAGCGTCGAGAACGGCACCTTGTCGCTGCCCTCGCCCGGGCGAAGCACACGAAGATTCGGGTACTTCGTGCTGCTCTCGAGGATCGCCCGCTTCACTTCTGCGGCGGTGAGTTGCGGATAGTACGACATGATCAACGCAGCCAGTCCGGCGACCACGGGGGACGCCATGCTGGTGCCGCTCTCCTTGTCGTAGCCCTTCGGGACGGTCGAGTAGATGTCGACGCCCGGCGCGAAGACATCCACCTGGTTCTGCCCATAGTTGCTGAAATTGGCCACGAGGCTGTCACCCATGTGCCAGCTCGTCGCGCCGACTTCAATCCAGTTCTGTGCGCGTCCGCCGCTGAGGTAGTTCGGCGTCGGGAAGCTGGCATGCTTGGCCGCATCCTCTCCTTCGTTGCCCGCGGCGTGGACCATCAGCACACCCTTCGAGTCGGCGTAGCGCACAGCCTCGTCGACCGCGCCCTTCTGCGGCGAGTACGCCTTGCCGAAGCTCATGTTGATCACCTGGGCGCCGTTGTCCACGGCGTAGCGGATCGCGTTGGCGATGTCCTTGTCGCGTTCGTCGCCGTCCGGTACCGCGCGCACGGCCATGAGCCGAACTGCCGGCGCGATGCCGTCGACACCTTCCTTGTTGTCGCGCACCGCGCCGATGATGCCGGACACGTGCGTCCCGTGCATCGCGCCGGCAGCGGTGACGTCCGGGTTGCCGTAGTTGCGCTGGTTGACGTTGACGTAGTCGTCTCCAACGATGCCGCGAGGATCGAACTTGGGGTTGAGGCTGTACTGGGCCTGACCCTCGAGCTCCTTCTTCGCGTCGGCCATCGTCTTGGGAGTGATGTCGGCCGCCAGCATCTGGAGATAAATCGATTTGGCCTGCGCCACCTCGGGAGACGACGGCTTCAACTTCTCCACCACGTCCTTGCTGATCGAATCGGTGTGCGCATCCTGCCGAAGGAGCACTTCGATGTTGGAGTAGAGGTTCTGGTACTCACGAACCCGACCCAGCGATTCCTCCACCTCCTCCTTTTTCTTCCTGAAGTCTTCGCTGATCTTCGGACACTGCTGCTTGTCGGCGGCGGAGAGCGAGTCTGGAATCGGCCCGCCGGCGCCGCAGCGCGCGTACAGACGGGTGATCTCGAAGGTGTCGTGATCGACGAACTTGCCGTCCTTTCCGCCGATGAAGTCCCACCCGCGAACGTCGTCCACGTAGCCGTTGTTGTCGTCGTCCGTGCCGTTCCCGGGGACCTCTTTGGGGTTGGACCAGAGGTTCGCGCGCAAGTCGACGTGCGCCGTGTCGATTCCGTTGTCGATCACCGCGACGATGACGGTACGTCTGGGCGGCTTGTTGGCGAGCAGATCACGCTCTGCCTTGCGCTCGCTGATGCCCGGCACATGGTCGGTGGTTTCGTCGAGGAGGTGCCAGTCCCTGGGCGCTTCCTTCAGGCGCGTCGTAGTCGCCGGCGCAGGTGCGGGTGCAGGGCCGGCCGCCGGAGCCGATGTGGTCGCGGCGGGCGCGCACGCGGCGAGGAACGAAAGGGCAAGTATCCGTTTCATCCCGGGAATTCTATCTCGGTCAGGAAAAATGCACACATCAATGGGCCCTATGGCCCATTCGCTCCGGGGCACCCGCGGCGGCGACGATGTCTGGACGACATCCCCTTCAGTCCGCTCGAATCGGCCTAGCGCACGAAGAAGAAGGCGATGCCCAACAGCGCGTAGACCGCCAGGAGCAGCACGCCCTCGAACCATGTCGTCTCGCCGTCCTGAGCGATTGCGTTGACCGCGAATGCCACCCCCGCGATGGCAATCAGCTCGAGCATGTTCGAGAACACGAGCGTCATCGGGCGTCCCATCAGAAACGATGCGATCACCAGGACCGGTGCCACGAGCAGCGCGATCTGGATCGTCGAGCCCACCGTGATGCTCATGACGAGTCCCATCCTGTCCCGCCGCGCGAAATACACCGCCGAGATGTACTCGGCCGCGTTTCCGACCACGGCGAGCACCGTGATCCCCAGGAAAAACGGCGTCAGGCCCAATCCGCTCGCCGTTCCCTCGAGGCTGCTCGACACCAGCTCGGCTTGCAGCGCCGTCACGCCAGTTGCCAGTACGAGTACGCCAATGGATTTCCCGGCCGACCAGTGCGCGACGCCATGGCCCTCGTCTTCGACGGCACTCGCGAAGACGTCCCGGTGCGTCACGAGCGTATAGACGAGGTTCGCGATGTACACGGCGATCAGGACGACCGAAACACCGAGACTCATTCGCTCATCGAGACTGGTCGTCGCTGCGTCCGAGAGATGCGTCCGCTCCGTGAAGTCGAACATTGCCGGAATGAGCAACGCGATCATGGTCAGCACCAGCATGCTGCTCAGCTGACCGGCGCGCTCGCGCGAGAACGTCTGCTTTTCCCTGCCGACGCTTCCCGCGACGATGGCGAGGCCCAGGCCCAGAAGGCTGTTGCCGATGATTGCACCCGTGATCTGAGCTTTCACCACGTGTGCCTGACCGGCCCGCAGTACGAAGAGCGCGAGGATCAGCTCCGCGGCATTCCCGAACGTGACGTTGAGCAGCCCTCCAATCGCCGAGCCGACGGTCGCCGCGAGTTGCTCCGTGGCCCGCCGAATCCATTCGGCCAGCGGGATGATGCTCAGCGCGGAAACAATGAAGACCCACGGCTCGGGCGCGTGGAACACGTGCTCCAGCAGCAGCGAGAGCGGAATGAGGAGAAGCAGGAAGTTCATCGGGGCAGTAAATTCGCTGGGACATGTTCCCCCTGCTAGCGGCGCTCCTCCTCCTCGCGCCGCAGACCGACAACAACCGACTGAGCTGGGTGCCCGACCCGCGGCGAGCCACGGGCGGCTGGGTCGCCGACCCTGGCGGACACCTGAGCGCGACGACACGCGACCGGATCAACGCGATCGCGTCGGAGCTGGAGCGCTCGTCGACCGCCGAGATCGCCGTCGTGGTACTGGATTCGCTGGACGGACTCGAGCCCTCGTCCGCGGCGCTGCTCCTGCACCGGCGTTGGGGGGTGGGCAAAGCCAATCGCGACAACGGCATCGTGCTGCTATGGGCGCCGGGATTGCGCCAGATCTACGTGAGCGTCGGCTACGGGTTGGAAGGCGTGCTTCCCGATGCCAAAGCGGGACGCATCCAACGCGAAACCATGATTCCCGCGTTCCGGCGCCGCGAATTCGAGGCTGGCATGATCGCGGGTGTCGAGGCGCTTGCCTCCGCTGCTCGCGAAGAAACTTATGCGGGCATGGCGCGCAACCAGGCCGCCCGCCCGGCACGCGACATGTCCCGCGACATGTCCCGCGGCGGCGCGTTCCCGTGGTGGCTGGCGTTCCCCGTCCTTGGGTTTCTCGGACTTGGCGTCGGCGGAAGCGTCGGTTGGAGATATCGGCCCCGACGCTGCCGCAACGGGCACGGATGGATGCGTCGCCTGAGCGAGGCTGAGGATGACGCGTTCATCGGCGGCGAAGGTGTGCTGGAGGAGCGGCTCGGCAGCATGAACTACGACGTGTGGGCATGTCCGTCATGCGACGATCGCCGCGTGTACCCGCATCGCAAGATTTTCTCGCGCTTTGGCGAGTGTCCGAGCTGCAAGCGGCGCACGCTGGAGACAATCAGGAAGACGTTGATCGCGGCCACGTACAGCCACGGCGGAGAGCGCGAGGTTACGCGCACATGCCGCAACAGCGGATGCGGCTACAAGAAAGTCACGCGGGAAGCGATTCCGAGGCTCCAGGCCAGTAGCTCGTCATCTGGCGGCGGTGGAGGTGGTGGAGGTGGTGGAGGGTCGAGCTTCGGCGGTGGATCGTCAGGCGGCGGAGGCGCGGGAAGTAGCTACTGACGGCGAACGGCTCATTCCCTAGCGCGCCGATCGAATCAGGGCGCCGAGCCGGCCCCGATGCCCGTCGATGCCCGTTGCCGGCGTCAGCCCAAGCAGCTCCGCGAGATACGGATAGACCTCGATGTTCTCGAACGAGGGGATGATCCTGCCCGCGGGCACGCTTGGACCGCTCACCAGGAAGATCGCGTGCATCGCCGGAACCCCCGGATCCCAACCGTGCGACCCGCCATTCTCGCGCGGCGCCCGCGCCGCCGTGCCGATGGTGAAGTGGTCGTCCATGACGACGACGACATCACCGATGCGCGGATCGGCGCTGTAATGGAGCCATACGGGAAGCTCGCCGCGGAGATAGGCGCGCCCGTGACGCATCCGTCGGTTGATCGAATCGCGCAGCACGCGCGCCCGCGTCACGCCGCCCTGCACGTGCAGGTTGGCGTTGGGCCCGGCATCGGCAATTCGGACGCCGGTGGTATCAATGAGCGTGTCGAGCGCCGCGTACCAGCGCGGCGCTGTCTCGGACATTCCATGATCGGCGACGAGCACGAAGTAGACGCGATCGCGAATCGGCAGCGCGGCCACACCATCCAGGAGGCGGCCGAGTGCCGCGTCGACGTTGCGCGCGGCGCTGTCCACTTGCGGAGCGAGCGGGCCGTTTCGATGCCCCGCCCCGTCCACGTCGCTGAAGTACATCGCGACCAAATGCGGCCGGTTCGCTTCGGGGAGCGATAGCCACGCGAGAACGGAATCCACGCGCGCCGTGTTCGGCACGCGGCCGTCGTATGCCTTCACGAATGATGGTAGCGCGCCACCGATCGGCGCCTCGGAACCCGGCCAGAAGTACGCGCCGGCCACCATGCCCTGTTTCTCCGCCGTCGTCCAGATCGGCTCGCCGCGGTACCAGCTGGCGTCGCGCACCGCGACGGAGTCGGACATCGTGTATCCCGCATTCCGCTGCGGGTCCCAGAAGCTGTTGGCCACCAGACCGTGGTGCTCCGGATAGAGACCGGTCACGATCGTGAAGTGGTTGGGAAATGTCTTGGAAGGGAACGACGGGATCATCCCGACCGAGTGGATGCCTGCCCGTCGAACGCGCTCGAAGTTCGGCAGATCGAGTCGCCTGAGGTATTCGGCGCGAAAGCCGTCGAACGAAATGAGAATGACGTAGGGCTTGCTCTGCTGGGCGGGCGCGTTGACTCCCTTCGTCTGCGCGGCGAGGTTGCGCGCGCAGAACAACACCGTAATGGCCCAGAGAATTCGAGTTCGACGCATCGGGATTGCCGTGGCGGGTAGACCAATACTGTATTCTGAGTAGCGCGCCGATTCCACCCGGACTCGCCGTTAGATTCGCTGTCAGCTGTTGTCAGCCCCGTTGTCGGCTTCGTTGTCAGCCCTCCCCACTCATGACTCGCTCCTGGTCCCTCCTCGCCGTACTGCTCGTCGCTTGTACGCCAAGCCCGCGCCCCGGCGTGATTCCGGCCCCTTCGCGCTACGACGTCGTCATCGCCAACGGCCAGATCGTTGACGGCAGTGGCAACCCGTGGTTCTACGGCGACGTCGGCATCGTCGGCGATCGCATCGTCCGCGTCACGCCGCCGGGCGGCCTGAGTCGCGTACCCACCAACCGCTTCGTTGACGCGAAAGGGTTCGCGGTCGCGCCGGGATTCATCGACATCCAGAGTCATTCGTGGGACGCGCTGCTGTGGCAGGATGGACGCGTCGTCGGCAAGGTGACGCAGGGCGTCACGACGGAGATCCTCGGTGAAGCCACCACGCCGGCGCCGGTAAACGATGCCATGATGAAGTTGATGGACATTCCCGATACGCAGCCGCAGCTGGTGGCGCTCCACAACACGTTCAGGGGACGCCACGGTTTCGGCGCATGGCTGGATGCGATGGGGCGGCACCGGAACTCCGTCAACGTGGGCTCATACCTCGGCGCCACCACCGTGCGCGCGTACGCCATGGGACAGCGCGCTGGGGCACCCACCGCCGCGGAGCTCGACACCATGCGCGCGGTCGTGCGCAACGCGATGCAGGACGGCGCGTTCGGGATCTCGAGCGCGCTGATCTATCCGCCGGGCAGCTATGCCACCACGCTCGAGCTGGTCGAGATGGCGAAGGCGATGTCGCCGTACCACGGTGACTACATCACGCACATGCGTTCGGAGGACGATTCGCTCTTCGAGGCCATGGACGAAGCTTTTCGCATCGGCAAAGAAGGCGACGTTACCGTCACCATCTACCACCTGAAGGCGGCGGGCAGGAGCAATTGGTCCAAGGCTGCGGCGATGATCCGGAAGATCGACTCCGCACGCGCGTCTGGCCTCGACGTCGCTGCCACCATGTATCCCTACGCCGCATCGGGCAACGGTCTGGCGTCCTGTTTTCCCGATTGGGTCGCGGAAGGCGGCCGCCTGCTGGACAACCTGCGTGATGCAACGACGCGCGGGCGGCTCGTGAGCGACATGACGAAAAGCGGCTCGTGCGACCCGTCGCATTCCAGCCACGCGGTGATCGGCTTCTCACGTCCGGAGCTCAAGAAGTACGAGGGCTGGCGCATCGACGCCATCATGCAGGACATGCACAAGTCGGCGCCGGACGTCGTGATCGACCTGGTGCTCGCGGAGAACGACCACCTGGGGAAGATCAATTTCTCGATGAATGAGGACAACGTCGCCATGCAGCTCCGTCGCCCCTGGGTCGTGGTTGGGAGTGACGCCGGTGGTCAGGACCCCGACAGCGCGCGCGGGCTGACCCATCCTCGCGCCTACGGTACGTTCGCCCGCGTGCTGGGGAAATACGCCCGCACGGATTCCGTGCTCACGCTCGAAGACGCCGTTCGCAAGATGACGTCAGCGACCGCCTCGCGACTCAAGCTGCGCGATCGAGGCCTGCTGCGTGAAGGCATGTACGCGGACATCGTCGTGTTCGACCCTGCCACAATCAGCGACGTCGCCACGTTCGACCGCCCGCACCAGCTCTCGCGCGGCGTGAAGGACGTGTTCGTCAACGGCGTCGCTGTCGTGTCGGATGGCAAACACACCGGCGCCACACCAGGACGCGTCGTTCGTGGAGGCGGCTCAGCGCGTTAGCGCACCGACCCCGCCGGCCCGGTCTGTGCTGCATGTCGAGCACTACCGGCGAGGTGGCCGTGGACGTACACACAGCAATTCGCGCCGCGGCGTTCTGCTGCGGCCTGGCGGCGTGCTCGAAGTGGGACAACAGCAATGGCGACGTGGCTGCGTTCGCGGTCAATGACGTACAACGACTTCGCGATGTGGACGTCAGCACGTATGTCCTGGACATGAACCTCATGCGACAGTGGAGCGTCGCGACGCGCGCACTGAAGTTGGCGGCCGCCGGCGACTCCGTCTTCGCAGCCGCCGTCCATCCGACGGGCCAGGAGCCGCTGCTTCGTTCCATCAGGCGGCTCGAGCGCGATCGGCGCGCCCTGGCGATTCTCTCCAACGCGGGACTGACGCCCCGCGAGTACGTGATGACCACGACCGCGTACTTTCGCGCGACGATGGCGGACGATCGCATGCGCACTACTGCGACGGGAGTGCCGGCAAACGTCAACGCGGCGAATGTCGACTTCGTTCGTCAGAATCGGGCGGAGATCGACCGGCTGTTGAGTCGCGCCTACAGCCCCTAGCGAGACAGGCCGAGCACGATCTCCACCACGATCAGCACCACGATCGCCAGCTCGAGCAGCTCGGCGCGCGTGGTCTGTGCCTCGTCGTTCAGCATGGCGTACGTGTCCCGGAAGATGCCGAGCTTGCGGTCGATGCCGCTGCGCCACGAGCGTTCACGAAAGAGCGCGAGCGCTTTCTCATAGATGCGCGCCAGGTAGACGTCGTCCATCACCTTGAGCGCATTGTCGGCCCGCTCCACGACCTCGGTGATGTCGGCGACGCGCGTCTGCATGTCGCTGAGCACGCCGCCAAAACGAAATGTCGGACTCGGACGTCGGCGTCGCCTGGCCGCGGCGATGCGCGAATACAGCGCCGGCAGCTCCGCGTCCAGCTCCGCATCGTAGACACGGAATTCGAGCAGCTGCGCGTTGGCGAACTCCAGGACGAATTCGACGTCGAAATCCGACTCCCGCGGCTCGACGACCAGCGCGTTGTCCCAGGTGAGCACCGCGAGATCGTCCGCGTAGTACGAAAACCGATTGCCAAGAAGCTCCTTGCGGGCCGCAATCGACAATGCGCGCCGCTCGCCGAGCAGCAGCTCGCCAAGATACTCGTCCGTCAGCACGTCGGTGGCGGGGCGGCCGCCATCGACTTCGAGGCGCTGTATCCGAAACACGACGTATTCCTCGACGACGGGGGCAACGCGCGGCCGTTGAACGGCGGGGGCGATGCGTGCGGCCAGCGCCCGCAGCTCCCGCTCGAACAGGAGCGTGAGCTCCGGCGCCTGATCCAGCGCCGACCCAAAGGAGGTGAAGTCCGACCACGAACAGCCGGGCGCGCCCGGTACCGTGAAGCGCAGCGAGCAAACGCCAAAATCGAACACGTGAGCAGCGAGCTGGCCCACGTGCCGTTTTCCCTCGCTGACGAGCTCGCGTTCGCCGAGCGCCGCGGACAGAGGCGGGTTACGAATGCGGAAGGCCTGCGCTTCGGTGCGCGCCGGACGGGTCCGACCGCGCGTGTCGGCACCGAGCAGCGACGCCACCCAGTCGAGATCGATTTCGTATCCGACGTCGTACAGGCGGTACGCGGTCGCGGTGCCGTGCACCTTCACAGGGACTGGGGAACGGGGACTGGGGACAGGGTCAACCGACTGGGGAACGGATCCGGGGAACCGAGCTGGGGACCGCTTCTCACGGGGTCATTCCCGCCTGATATGTGCCGAGGAACTCGAGAAAGCGCGACACCTCGAGGATATCGCGGCCCGTGAATCGGATCGTGTGCGCATTCACTCGTTGGATGCCGGGGAGATACGCGACAATCTCGGCGGGAGTGTAGTTCTTGAACGTCAGGTCCAGCCGAACCGGAGCGCGGACGACGTAGGGCTTGAGCTGGGCGCGCCGCGCCAGGCCGGCTTTCACCTTCTCCTTGATGAGCGCGCGTCCGGCCTCCGGCGTGAGCGTGTTGGCCGAGTGAAAGCTGATGGCGTGCTTCACGACGGCGCCCTCCATCGGCCCGATGAGTTGCTGGGCCTCCGCGACTGCCGCGTCGTCGCCGGAAATCGCGACGATCGGCACGCCGAAGTAGCCCGCGATCGCCGCGTTGATGCCGGCCTCCGGCATCTCCACGCCATTCAGCAGGACTGCCGCATAGTTGGCGCTGGAAATCGTGTGCGCGCGCACGCCACGCGGATTCGTCGTGGACGCGTGATACCCGACGAATACAGCCGCGCCGAACGTCGAGTCGATGCCCTCCATCATCATCAACGGACGCGGCCAGGATCGTACGATGCGCACGTCGGCCGGGAACTTCTCGATGAGCAGGCTCTCACCGTTGCCATGCGCGTCCACGACGACGATCTCCGTGGCGCCCGATTCCTTGGCCGCCTCCACCGCCGCGAGCGCCTCTGACGTCATGACCTCGCGGAACCGACCGTACTCGAAGGCCGCCGGGCCCAGCTGATCGCCTGTGACGACTCCGGTCAGACCCTCCATGTCCACGGAGATGAGGACTTTGAGCGGGCGCTGCGCGCTCGCGGGCGCCGCAACGACGAGTATCGCCGCCGATATCCGGGCAAGTGTGCGTAGCATGGGGCGAAATCATGCCTGCCGTCGGGCCGACACGGAAGAAGCCCGCCCTGCTGGCCGGGTCGCGCGCCAAGGGGTAAGATTGGCGTGGCGGTCATTGTCGCAAACCGATGGAGGGGAGCGTTCTAGGTACCGTCGAAGAGCTGCGTCGCGCGCTGGGTGAGCGCTACGAAATCATCCGCGAGCTGGGACGCGGAGGCATGGCGGTCGTGTATCTCGCGCGAGACCTGCGCCACGACCGCCAAGTGGCCGTAAAGGTCATGCAGCCCGAGGTGAGCGCGCACTCCAACGCCCATCGCTTCGTGCGCGAGATCAAGGTCGCGGCGCGTCTCCAGCATCCCCACATCCTCACGGTTCACGACTCGGGCACCGCCGGCAACGTTCTGTATTACGTGATGCCGTTCGTCGACGGCGAGTCGCTGCGCGATCGGCTGTTGCGGGGCACGCTCTCGGTGGACACGGCGCTCGAGATTGCGCGCGAAGTGGCCGACGCCCTCGACTACGCGCACCGGCAAGGCGTCATCCACCGCGACATCAAGCCCGAGAACATCCTCCTGACGCCGGGAAGCGGCAACACGGGCGGCCACGCCATCGTGGCGGACTTCGGCGTCGCGCGCGCGATGGGCTTCGGAGAGGACGACGCAACCGCCACGGCCACCGGCATCGCGGTGGGCAGCCCGGCATACATGAGTCCCGAGCAGGCCCTCGGTTTTCGCGATCTCGACGCGCGGAGCGACATCTACAGCCTTGGCTGCGTCGTGTACGAAATGCTGACCGGCCAGCCTCCATTCGGCCGCCGCTCCGCTCGGGCCGCAATGGCGGGGCACCTGTCCGGAGACCCCGAGTCGCTTGGCTCGCTGCGCGACGACGTCCCGCCCGCCGTGCGGGAGGCAGTCGAACGTGCGATGGAGAAGGACAAGGAGAACCGCTTCGCCAGCGCTGGCGAGTTCCGCGACGCGCTGCGTCTCGATTCGGGCTCGATCGCCGCCACCCGGGCGCACCGGGCGCTTCCACGCCGGCGCTTGCGGTACGCGGCGGTCGCCGTGGCCGTGCTGGCAGTCGCCGCGCTGGCACTCATGGTTCGGCCGGGCTCGGGCGCATCGCTCCAGGAGCGCACGGCCATCATCATTGCCGACGTGGACAACGCGACCGGCGACGTGGTGTTCCGCAACTCGCTGGTGAGCGCGTTATCGGCCGGCATCGGACAGTCGGAACGCGTCACGCTCGTGTCCCGACCGCGCATCGCCGAAACGCTGGCGCGCATGCAGCGTACCGGCGCCGACACGGTGCTGGATGAACGCATTGCTCGCGAGGTCGCGACGCGCGATGGCTGGGGCGCAGTGATCGTCCCTTCGATCGCGATCTTCGACAGCACGTACGTCATCACCGCTCGCGTGGTCGATCCCGCGAGCGGATCCGCGCTCGCCACGGAAACCGTCCGAGCCCGCGGAAAGAGCGAGATCATCGACGCGCTGGACGATCTCTCGCACAAGCTTCGCCGGGACCTGGGCGAGTCCATGTTCTCCGTGCTGCGCCGCAGCAATCCCCTGCCCCAGGTGACGACGCGTTCGCTCGACGCGCTGGAGAAATACGCCGCCGCCAGCCGCGCGTGGGACAACGGCCGGATGCAGGACGCTCGCGCGCTGTACGAAGGAGCCGTCGCGCTCGATTCCACCTTCGTGCTGGCGCACGTGGGATTGGGCCGCGTGTTCTCCTGGACGAACATGGGAGCCGAAGCCGAGAAGCACTTCAGGCATGCCAACGCGGGGATGTCCCGCATCACGGACCGCGAGCGCATGTGGGCCGAGCCGGCGATGGCGTCGGCACGGGGAGACTGGCAAACGGCGGCGACCGGATATCGGTCATACATCAGCCGCTACCCCACGTTCCCCACCGCGTGGCTGAACCTGGGCAACACGTTGATGCGCGATGCGCGACCGCGAGAGGCACTCGCTGCGTTCGCGGAATTCATGAAGCTCGATTCGACGTCGGGCAACGC
>DASTVV010000016.1:0-56986 GCA_035758925.1 Gemmatimonadaceae bacterium | reverse complement strand
GCGGATTACGCGCTCGGTCAGATGGAACGCGAGCTGCTGCAGGAGGGGATCGTCAACGCCGCGCGTGTCCACTGGGCAGCGGGCGCGCGCGAGATCCATACGCTGCACTCGCGCGACCACCACTTCAGCCGTCTCGCGTCGACGCGATCGGCCGACTTCGAGGAATACTGTCGCTCGATCCGGTCGCTACCCGTACACGCGAATCACTGCGGCATCTTCAGCGCTCATCAGATGGGAACGGCGCGAATGGGCATTGACCGGAACGCCAACGTCTGTGATGAGCGCGGCCAGGTGCACGGCGTACCGGGATTGTTCGTTGCCGACGCCAGCCTGTTCCCTGCCTCGTCAGGCGTGAACCCGATGCTCACCATCATGGCGCTCGCCTATCTCGTTGGCTCAGGCATCGCGAACGCGTAAACGAACAACGCATCCGAATTCTTCGAATTCATCCGAATAGACCTGAAACAGTCCACCTCATCACCGACGTGGTCCGCGGTGCTTTGTGTTTTGAAGCACCAGTTCACTCATTCGCGGTACTGGAGGATGGTCAATGGTGGCCGAGACTCCTGCAATTACATCGAGCTGATTCGTCCCATTCGTTGAATTCGGATGTGTTGTTGCCGATCCCTGCCTACGCAGATTGCAGCTCGATCCGCACTTGGGTGCCCGATCCCTCGACACTCGTGATCTCGATCGTGCCGCCCCAGCTCTCGATCAACCGCCGACTGACCGCGAGACCGAGGCCGGAGCCACTCGTGCGCGTCGAGAAATGCGGCTCGAAGATCCTCGGCAGGATGTCCTTCGCGATCCCGTGCCCGTTGTCCTGCACGGACACACGTACCCGGCTGGCCGTCTCCGGATCGCGGGACCGGCCGGCGTCGCCGTTCTCGAGCGTGATCGCGACTTCACTGGCGCGCGCCAGTCGCGCGTTCTCGAAGACGTTGAGCAGCACCTCGCGAAGCTCCTCGCGTCGTGCCAGCGCGATCATCGGCCGCTCGGCGCCGCGCAGCGAGACGCGCACATGATCCTCGCCCATGGTCTCGAGCTCGACGAGGTCGCGCAGCACTGACGCGACGTCGGTCGGCTCGGCGCCCCCGCGCTGCTCGGGTGGCTGCCCATAGCGGCTGAAGGCGCGCGCGATCTCGTCCAGCCGGTCGATCTCCTTGAGGATGCGCTCGGCGTTCTGGTCCAGCACACGGTCGAAGTCGACGCGCTTGTCCTGGCGCGCACGCTGCAGATGCTGCACGCCCAGCCGAATGGGCGTGAGCGGATTCTTGATCTCGTGTGCCACCTGGCGCGCCATCTCGCCCCACGCCAGCACGCGCTGCGCGCGCGCGATCTCGGACACGTCGTCCACCGTGACGACGGCGCCTCCGCGAAGGAGGCGCGTCAGCCTCCCGCGCCATTGCTGCTCGCCGTGCGGCATCTCGAACTCCTCGTCGTCGTTCTCGCCGGCGAGGAATCGTCGCACCAGCGCGGCCAGCGCGATGGGCTCCACGTCCGAGAGCCGCGTACCGGGCGGCAGTCGAGAACCGAGCAACTCGTCCGCGCGGGGGTTGGCGAGTGTCACGACGCCGCCGTCGTCCACGGCGATCACGCCACTCGCGACGTTCCGCAACACGGTGGCGGTCCGACGCTGGGCTTCCTCGAGCGCCGAGCGGCTCGCGTTCAGGTCGGCCACCATCCGTCGGAACGCCGCGAACACCGGCAGGAATTCCGCGGTCGGCTGGCCTTCCAGCCTGGGCTCACGCTCTCCGGACGCCAGCGCGAGCGCCGCGTGGCGCAGCGATCCAATCGGGCGCGCCAGCTGACGCGCGGCAATGCCGCTGAGCCACAGCGCCGCCAGCGCGCCAACCGCCGTCGCGAACAGCACGAGAACACCAAGGTCACGCGCGCGGCGGCCGACCGACAGCTCATCCGCACGGGCCGGTGCGGCGATCACGGCGAGCGCTCCTGGTTCCACCGCAGCGGTGCGATAACCGAACAGCGTCTCGGTACCATCGCTGCCGACGTGCTCCACGCGATGCGCGCCCACCTCCCCGTGGACCAGCAACGCCTCCGCGACGTCCGGTTCGAGCATGCGGCCGACGGGCGCCAGCTCCTCGAGCAGCGTGTCGCTGGCGGCACGCAGCATCCCCCCCTCATAGGCAAAGAGCGGAGAGCCGAGGCGGCGACTCTCGCGCGTCATCCAGTCGTGCGGCGCGCCGGCCGGCGCGACAGAACGAAGCGTTTCGCGCACGAGCAGCTCGCGCGACCGCGCCGCGTCGCTGGACAGCTGCTGGTACGACCAGATGGCGAACGCGATCGCCGGGACCATGAAGAACGCGAAGAGCGCCAGCGTCAGTCGCACGCGGTAGCTGCGCGCCAACCGCCGGCGCCGTACCGACATCCATCGCACCGCAATTCCGTCGGCCAGAACGCTGGTGAGCCACAGCAGTCCGACGATTCCGAGATTGAACAGCACGATGAGCGCGCCGCGCTGCACCAGTGCGAACAGCGGTCGCAGCTCCACTTCGGCGTGCACGGGCGCGATGCCGCTTCCCAGTGTCGCGATCCAGTCGCCGTGCAGCTCGTTCCCTTCCCTGCGCCACAAGGGACGCGAGCTGCCGGTGGATGGACGCGGCACCGGCGCGACCTGCACGACGAACGGCGGCTCGACTTCCGGGGGCGTATCGATGCCCAGCAGTCGCACGAACGGATCGGATGGAATGAGACGCGTCCGTGGCGCCACGACGATCGTCACGACGCCGCTGTCCGTTGGAACCACGATCGCGTGCTGGAGCGCCGGAAACGCGGCGAGGTCAATGTCACGCGTCATTCCATCGAGGCGCGCGCCAGCGACGAACGGACGCAACGCCTCGGTCTGCACCGCGAGCGGCGCCGAGGACAGCGTGTCGCTCGGCACGCTGTCGCGACGCCAGACGGCAAGCCACGTGGGATAGCCGGCGGACGCGAGATCCGAGGTCGCGTAGGTCTCGAGCAGCGCGCGCCGCGTGCCGGCCGGCGCCTCCGCGAACCGGGCACCCAGACGCGCGGCCAGCGCGCGTGCGTCCGGGTCACCCACGCCCAGCGTCGCAATATCCTGCTCCGCCAGGCGCACGCGTGCCCGCGTCGTGGCTCCCCACACGAGCGTCGTCGCGCCAAGCGCGGCAACCGTGGCGGCGGCGACGATCACCGCCGACGTGCGCCGCGACGTTGCGAGTGCGGCGATGGCCGCGATCCACAGGAACGTGTACCACCATGGCCACTGTCCCGGCGCCTGCCAGACCACCGGCGCGATGCCGGAGGCAATCACCGCGAGCGCGGGCGCGAGGGCTGGCGGCAACCCGCGCGACGCGCCAAGAACGAGGCCGCCAGCGGCCGCCCCGGCCAGAATGACGGAGGCCGCGGCGAGAAAGAGCGGCACTTCCCAGATGAGCCACAGCGACGCGCTCACCCCGTACGTGGGGATCTGGATGCCACGCGCCAGGTCGCGCAGCAGGAACGGTCCGAGCCCCGCCGCTACCAGCACGCCGGCCACACCAAGCCAGCGGTCCCGGAGACGCGCCTGCTTTCGCACGGCCGCCAGCAGCAGGAGCAGCACCAGGGCGCTGGTCAGACCAAGTGCCGCCGCATTGGCCGTGAGCGCACCGCCAAGAGGCGTGAAGTACAGCGAGGGATCGAACAGCCTCGAATAGTTCGAGTACGCGCTCAGAGGCGTGAGCGCGGTGCAGGCCAGGCCCACGGCCACCAGCGCCGCGCGCCATTGCAGCACCCTGCGCCCGCGCCAGGCCGCGACGATGAAGCAGGCGAATGCGGCAGCGAGGAGCAGGCCTGCCGGAAGCCGGGCCCGCTCCAGGAGTCGCAGCTGCACCTCGCCCTGCGTCAAGGGCTCAGCACGAACGGCGAAAAGGCCGCGACCCTGCACGCTGATGACGCGCGCGCCGGACAGCGACGCGGAATCCGCGGCCGGCACGAATCGGAAGCTCGCGATGCTCGTGCGCGCGGCGACGTCGCCGGCAATCGACTCCGCGAGACCGTCCGCGGGAGGCGCCGCGTACAGCAGCCGCGTCGCGACCGCCCGCTGCGTCCGTGTGCCATTCGTGTCGGATGCGATCGCATAGAGACCCAGGTAGAACGGCGTGCCGGCGACGCCCATGGAACCGGAGAGCGAGTCGACGGCGACGCGCACTCGCCCGCTCCACGCAAAGGCGGAGTCGTCGCGGAACAGCACGACAGCGTTCTCGCTGCTCCCCGTCGCGCTGGTCAGCTGGTCGAATGCGGCGCCGCGATCGTCCGGCGCCCCGAGCGACGCCCGTGCGAGGCGTTGGAGCTCCTCGCTGGCGTCGGTCACGCGGTCGCGCAGCAGCGACAGCGCGTCGTCGCTCATCCGCTCGCGTTCCGCGGACCAATCGCGTGCCAGGCGCGTGAGGTGATGCTGCGTGGTGGCGCCGATCGCGATGGTCATCAGCAGTGTCGCGACACACGCCACCGCCCAGCGACGGTGCGGCGCGTCCAGGCCCGACACCACCGCGAGCGACACGGACGTGGCGGTGGTCGCGAGGACGAGATACTCTACCGACGTCGCGCCGAGCCATCCGCTCAGGGCCAGCAGAGCGATGGATGTCGCCGTGATCCAGACCGTCGCCCTATGTCTCAGCCTCTATCGGCTCCCCGCCCGCGCCGCATCAAGGAGATGCGTCCGGACGAAATCGCAAAGGCCATCGATGCCGACCCGCGCCTCGTCGTCCCCGTCGGGACGTGCGAGCAGCATGGGCCGCACCTGCCGCTGGGCTGTGATACCATCATCGTGGAGCGACTGGCCGACGATCTCTCGGCCGAGTTCGGCGTGCTGAGGGCACCGACGCTGGAATATGGGGTAAACGTGTCCACCGAGGTGAAGTACGCCGGCAACGCGTCCCTGCGGCGCAAGACGCTGCACCGCGCGTTGAACGACCTGGTGGATACCTGGGAGTCCACGGGCATCAACGAGTTCATTCTCCTGACCGCGCATGAACACGACCCGCACCTCGAAGCGTTGGCCACCGTGATCACGTCCGGCGCCCGCGTGCGTGCCGTCGACATCTTCGCCATGAATCTGAGCGATCTGCTGGAATCGCAGACCGAGCCGATGCACGGCGATGAGGTGGATACGTCTCTGATCCTGTTCCTGGCTCCCGAGCTCGTTCGGATGGATCTCGCGCAGGATTATATGATGTCACGGGAGGAACTGCGACGATATCGCCGCGGCTGGCTGAAGATCCCGAAAGGCAGCCCCGGCTGCATCGGCCGTCCCAGTCTGGCGTCGGCCGAAAAGGGACGCTTGATCTACGAGCGTATTCATAGTCGAGTTCGCGAGCGCGTGTTCCTCGCGCCGCTCGTGGCGGAGACATAGACCCATGCGCCTCTGGTTCATGGCGGCGCTGGCGGTCGCCGGACCTGCCCTCGCGCAGTCGAGCGCCGTCGTCGACGAGGGCACCCTGTCCGTCACGCAGAAAGGCCTGCCGCTCGGGCGCGAGTCCTTCCGGATCGTCCGGGCGCCCGGCCCGGGCGGCCAGGTGTACCGCGCCACGGCACAGATCGCCTTGGGGGATGACCGCATCAACACCACGCTGGGGACCGACTCCCTGGGGGTCCCGGTGTCGTACGAAGCAGAGGCTGCCCAGAAGGGCCAGTCCGTCCAACGGATCAAGGGTCGGGGCCGTCCGGGCCGGTTCAGTGTCCTGATAACCACGACGACCGGCGAGTCGGCGCGGGAGTACCTGCTGGAGCGCGGTGCATTGCTACTGGACGAGAACGTATTCCACCAGTTCTTTTTCATTCTCCTGGCCCGCGACCAGGGCCAGGCCAACGCCATTTCTCCCAGAATTGGCCGCCAGATGAGGTTTCAGCTGGAGCGCCGCGGCTCCGACAGCGTGGAGGTGGCTGGACGGCTCATCCCCAGCCAGCACTTCGCCCTTACCGAGGCGGCGGGGGTTACGCGCGAGCTCTGGGTCGACGGGCAAGGGCGCATACTTAAGGTAGTAATCGCGGAGAGGGGGTTGGTGGCACTCAGGGACGATCCTCCACGCTAGGGGCCCTGAAACACCAGTCGGAACCTCTCCGTAATCCACTCAGACCATACAGAAAGGACGTCCAGTCATGCGTTTTGTCCTGCCCTTGGCAGCGTTGGCACTCGTCGCACAGACGGCGCAGTCGCAGACCCCCACGACGCTGACGCTCGACCAGGCGATCACGCTCGCGCGGCGCAATAACCCGCTATTCCAGCAGACCGTGAATGCCCGGCGCAGCGCCGACCTCCAGGTGAGGACGGCGTACGCCACGCTGCTCCCCTCCGTCAGCGCGAATCTGTCCGGGCGCTACCAGCAGACCGGCCAGCAGTTCGTGAGCGGCATCGCGCTGGCGAACCAGTCCGACGTCGTGCAGTCGTCGTACGGACTGAACGTCAACTACACGATCAACAGCGCCGTGCTGTTCGCGCCCAAGCTCTATCGCGCCAACGCGGCCGCCGCCGAAGCCGACGTCACCGGCATGCAGGAATTGCTGCGGTCCAACGTGACGCAGCGCTACCTGCAGGTGCTGCAGATGCAGGCGCGCGCCGCGCTGCAGGATTCGTTGCTGCAGACCACGAAGGGGCAGCTCGAGCTGGCCAAGGCACGGCAGGCCGTTGGCGCGGCGACCATCCTCGACGTGCGTCGCGCGGAAGTCGCGATGGGCCAGGCCGAGGTCGCGGCGCTTCAGGCGAAGAACAATGCGGCGGTCGAGATGCTGCGCTTCTACGAACAGCTCGGCGTCCAGCAACCGGACAGTGTCGTCCTCACGACGCAGTTCGCGATTACACCGGTGGACTTCAAGCTGGACAGCCTCAGGGATCTCGCCCGACAGAACCCCGGCCTCACGGCGCTGCGCTCGCGCGAAAACGCGGCAAGCGCAGGCGTCCATGCGCGTCAGGGCCAGTACCTGCCCACGCTGTCGCTCAGCACCGGTTGGGGTGGCAACTCCAGTCGCCTGACGGATGAGAACGTCGCCATCAACAATGTCCGCCGGCAGTACGAGGGTAACCTTGCAGGCTGCCTCTTCGAGGACTCGCTGCGGTCGGCCGTTTCCGGCATGGCCCGATTGAACTGCGGCGCGCTGCCCCAGTTCACGCCGGACGTCGAAGCCAGGGTGCGGGCGGACAACAACAGATTCCCGTTCTCGTTCACCCGCGCGCCCATGGCGTTCACCGCGTTCATCTCGATGCCGATCTTCGACAACCTGAACCGCGAGCAGAACCTTCAGGAAGCGATGATCCAGCGCGACAACGCCAAATTCAACGTCAAGGCGCGCGAGCTCCAGCTCGCGGCCGACGTCACGCAGGCGTACCTCAACCTCCAGACGGCGATCAAGACGACGCAGATGCAGGACATCAACGCCGCGCGAGCGCGCGAGGAGCTGTCCTTCGCTGAGGAGCGTTACAAGGTTGGTGCAGCCACCTTCCTCGACGTGACGACGTCGCGCGGCACCTTTGAGCAAGCACAGATCGATCGCCTGAACGCGATCTACGACTATCACCGGGCCTATGCGGCGTTGGAAAACGCCGTCGGCCGTCCCCTCCGCTGAGGCAGAGGAATCTTAAATGAGCAAAAGAGTCAAGTGGTCGATTGTCGGCGCGGTCGGACTGGTCGTCGTGCTGGTGGGCGGCCTGGGCGCCGCCAAGCGCGGCAACAAGGCGGTCGAGGTTCGCATCGAGCCCGTCGAGAAGCGCGACCTGGTCGCCTCCGTGACCGCCAGCGGACAGGTGCGGCCCCAAACCAAGGTGGACATCGCCTCTGACGTCTCCGGCAAGATCACCAATCTCGCCGTGAAGGAGGGCCAGATGGTGACCAAGGGACAGTTCCTGGTCCAGATCGATCCGCAGCAGGCGGAAGCTTCGGTGACGCGCGCCGAAGCCGCGATGGCGTCGTCGCAGGCGCAGGCCGCGCAGGCGAAGGCGAACCTGATCCAGTCGCAGAAGGCGTACGAGCGCATGGCCGCCATGAAGAAGGCCAACTCGCAGCTCGTGAGTGACGAGCAGATCGAGCAGCTCAAGACGTCGGTGGACGTCAACACGGCCATGCAGGAGTCGTCGGAGCATCTCGTCGAGCAGTCGCGCGCGGCATTGAAGGAGGCGCGCACGCTGCTCAACAAGACCACGATCTATGCGCCGATGGCCGGACGCGTCACGCGCCTCGTGGTCGAGCAGGGTGAGACGGCCGTCCCCGGCACGTTCAACAAGGACGCCGCGACGCTGCTCACCATCAGCGACATGTCGGTGCTCGAGACCAAGGTCAAGGTGGACGAGACCGACGTCGCGCGGATCAGCATCGGCGACTCGGCCGTCATCCAGATCGACGCGTTCCCGGACACGACGTTCGTCGGCCGCGTCACGAAGATCTCGAACAGCTCGGTCAAGGGCGTGGCCGTGCAGCAGAGCGCCGACCAGGCGGTGGACTACGAGGTGACCATCCAGCTGGTGAACGCGCCGGCGGAAACTCGCCCGGACTTCTCCGCCACGGCCAAGGTCGTGACCGACTCGCGCAAGAGCGTGATGTCGATCCCGATCATCGCGCTCACCGTGCGCGAGAACGAAGAGCTTGCCAAGGGTGATACGGCCGTCGGCCTCGGCCGTCCGAAGCCCACGAAGGACGTGGGCAAGAAGGACGTCGAGGGCGTGTTCGTCGTCGGCACCGACAACAAAGTGACGTTCCGGCCCGTAAAAGTAGGTATAGCCGGCGAGAAGCACTTCGAGGTCATGACGGGACTCAAGGAAGGCGAGAAGATCGTCGCCGGCACCTACCAGGCGATCCGTGAGCTCAAGGACGGCACGCTCGTGCGTGCCACCAAGACGGATACCAAGACGGACACCAAAACCAAGCAGGCGACCAAATCGTGACGCCCGTGACACCGACATCAACCGACATCGCTGAGATCCCGATGGGCACGACGGCCGAGCGGCAAATCGTCGTCGGCCAGTCGGGATCGGCGCCGGACAAGCGCTGGGTCATCGTGACTCGCGCCCTCAAGCGCGAATACGACATGGGTGGCGAAGTCGTGCGCGCCCTGCGCGGCGTGGACCTCGCGATCGGCCGCAACGAGTACGTGGCCATCATGGGCCCGTCGGGCTCGGGCAAGTCGACGCTGATGAACCTCATCGGCTGCCTCGATACGCCCACCGCCGGCGAGTACTGGCTGAACGGCACGCTCGTGTCGTCCATGACGGACGATCAGCTGGCGCGCATCCGGAACAAGGAAATCGGCTTCGTTTTCCAGACGTTCAACCTGCTGCCGCGCGCAACCGCGCTGCACAACGTCGAGCTGCCGCTGGTGTACGCCGGCGTCTCGTCGGAAGAGCGTCGCCGGCGCGCGAGCGAAGCCCTCGAGCGCGTACAGCTGGGCGACCGCATGGACCACCGCCCCAACGAGCTCTCCGGCGGTCAGCGCCAGCGCGTCGCCATCGCGCGTGCGCTGGTGAACAAGCCGTCCATTCTCCTCGCTGACGAACCGACGGGTAACCTCGATTCGCAGACGTCGGAAGAGATCATGAAGGTGTTCGAGGAGCTGGCCAGCCAGGGCCAGACGGTGATCATGGTGACGCACGAAGCCGACATCGCGGCGCATGCCCGGCGCGTGGTGGTGCTGCGCGACGGTGTGATTCACTCCGACGATCGGCGCGAAGCCTTTGCCCAGCGGCATGGGTTGTAACCCGCGCTGGTGTCTTCCGTAGTTCATGTAGTACTCGGCGGCCCGCGTGACTATCAAAACACGCGGGCCGAACAACATCCACTTTCGCGATGTCTCTCGTTGAAGCAATCCGCCTGGC
Source organism: Gemmatimonadaceae bacterium (assembly GCA_035758925.1). Lineage (GTDB taxonomy): Bacteria > Gemmatimonadota > Gemmatimonadetes > Gemmatimonadales > Gemmatimonadaceae > DASPMP01. Next base: position 47,166 of record DASTVV010000016.1, on the reverse strand, counting down.
GCTGAGTCAGCTGCGCGTGCAGAAGCTGAAGAGCTTCTTCACGCTCCTTGGCGTGACGATCAGCGTGATGTTCCTCATTGCGGTCGTGTCGATCGTGGAAGGCATGGGCAAGTACGTCGAGCAGGATTTCGCCGCGAAGTTCCTCGGCGTCAACGTGTTCAACCTGCGCCGCTTTCCCGACATCAACACCGACGTCACGGAAGCGGAATGGCGCGCCTGGCAGCGCCGGCCGATGATCACGCCCGCGGATGGTCAGGCCATTCGCGAGGCGCTGCCCCCCGACGTGAAGTGGGCCATGCAGGACATCCGCTGGTCGGAGGGGTCGTCCGCGTTCCGGAACGGCGGGCCGCAGGTCATCGCGCAGGCAGTCACTCCGGATTTCTTCAACATCAAGAATCTCGTCGTCACCAAGGGGCGCGCCTTCGGCGACCAGGACGACGCGCTCGGCATTAATGTCGTGGTCATCGGCACCGAGATCGCGGAGCACTACTTCCCGAGTCTCGACCCGATCGGCCGCGAGCTGCGCATCAATCGCTTCCCCTTCACCGTCATCGGCGTCCTCGAGAAGCAGGGCTCCGTGTTCGGCTTGAATCTCGACCGCCAGGTGCTGGCGCCGTTTGGCTCGCAGATGGCGACACTGACACGCGCGCGGATCAACCTCTATGGCGTGCTTGTGCAGACGTCCCAGCCCGCGGCGCTGGAAAATGCCAAGGAGATCACGCGCGAGGTCATGCGGCGGCGGCACCGCCTGCGCCCCGGACAGCCGGACGATTTCGTCTTCGAGACGCCGGAGTCCGCGTTGGCTTCCTGGATGTCCATCAAGAAATTCCTCGTGCTCGCTGGCATGGTGCTGCCGGCCATCGGCCTGGTGGTCGGCGCCATCGTGATCATGAACATCATGCTGGTCGCGGTTGCCGAGCGGACGCGTGAGATCGGCATCCGCAAGTCGCTCGGCGCTCGCCGGCGCGACATCCTGGCGCAATTCCTCGTCGAATCGGCGACGCTCAGCGTTATCGGTGCCGCGATCGGCGTGGCACTTGGCATCGGGCTCTCACAGGCCGTCGCCGCCGTGTCGCCGCTCCCCGCCGCCGTCGCGCCCTGGTCGGTCGCGCTGGCCGTCCTCATCGGCGCCGGAGTCGGCATCATCGCGGGCGCGTATCCAGCCAGTCGAGCCGCCCGGTTGGATCCCATCTTCGCAATGCGGCAGGAGTAGCCGGGGTAACCATGGATTTCGGCACCCGCTTCGCGAACATGTTCGAGGGCGTCGTCATCGCGCTGGACGCCATCCGGTCCAACAAGGTGCGCGCCGGCCTCACGATTCTCGGCATCGCGGTCGGCGTCTTCGTCGTGACGGTGATGTCCGCCGCGGTACACGGCATCAACGCCGGTGTCTCGCGCAGCATGGCGGCCGCCGGCCCGACGACGTTCTTCCTCACGCGCTGGCCCGCGGAGATCACGTCGTGCAACGGGTCCGCCGACAGCTGTCCGTGGCGCCGCAACGCGCCGTTGACGCTGGCGCAGGCCCGGGAGATCGAGACCCTCCCGTTCATCAAGGGCGTCACGGCGCACATCGGCAGTTCGTCGCCCATCAAGTTCGCTGACCGCGAGCTGCCTGGGATTCAGGTCGACGGGTTCACACCCGGTTGGCTCGACGTTCAGGGCGGCGACATCATCGCTGGCCGGAACTTCACCGCCACAGAGAACGACGCGGCCGCCAGAGTGTTGCTCGTCAACGAGAAGGTGGTCGAAAAGCTCTTTCTCGGCGAGGAGGCGGTCGGCAAAGAGGTGCGGTTCGGCGGGCAGCTCTTCACGGTCATCGGCGTCTTCCGGCCGATCGCGAACGCGTTCGATAGCAATGACAAGGGCAAGGCGGTCGTCCCGTTCACGACGGCGCAGCGACGCCTCAACATCGGCACGTGGTGGATGGACCTGACCGTGAAGCCGCGCGACGGTGTCAACCGTGACGGCGCGATGGACGAGGTCATCGCGCTGATGCGGGTCACGCGTCACCTGCGACCGTCGCAACAGAACGACTTCTTCGTATCGACGCCCGAAAAGCTGATGGAGCTCTACAACAAGATCGTCGGCGTGTTCTTCCTCGTGATGATCGTGTTGTCGGCCATCGGGTTGCTCGTCGGCGGCGTGGGCGTCGTGGCAATCATGATGATCAGCGTCACGGAGCGAACGCGGGAGATCGGCGTCCGCAAAGCGCTCGGCGCGACGCGTGGCACCATCCTGTGGCAGTTCCTCGTCGAGGCGGCGACGTTGACGACGGTCGGCGCCATCGTCGGTCTCATCGTCGGGGGGGCTCTGACGTTTCTGATTCGCGCGGTGACGCCGATCGAAGCGTCCACGCCGCCGATGGCGATTTTCGCCGCGCTGGGGACCAGCGCGGTTCTGGGCGTCGCGTTCGGCATGCTGCCGGCGATGCGGGCGTCGCGGTTGGATCCGGTGGAAGCGCTTCGATATGAGTAGGGCTCGCTGCCATAGAGAACACACTCCGGGGGCCTAGATGCCTCTCTTCGAATCCGTCCGCCTGGCGCTCGCGCAGATCCGTGTTCAGAAGCTCAAGAGCTTCTTCACGCTCCTCGGCGTGATCATCGGCGTCATGTTCCTCATCGCGGTCGTCTCGATCGTGCAGGGCATGCGCAATTACGTCGAGAATGACTTCATCGGGAAGCTGCTCGGCGCCAACACCTACACGCTGCGCCGCTTCCCCTGGTTCGGCGACAACACGACCGAGGCCGAGTGGCGGGAGTGGATTCGGCGTCCGCGGTTCTATCAGGCCGACGTGAAGATCGTGGCGGGGGCGTTGCCGTCCGACGCGCGATGGGCGGTGGAAAGCGCGGAGAACGTGTGGGCCACCACACAGTGGGCCCGGCCCCGACAGGTGGAAGGTCACGCCGTCGAGGGCGACTACTTCACGATCAAGCAGTACAACCTGACGTCCGGCCGCGCGTTCACGCAGCAGGAAATGGAGCTGGGGAGCCGGGTGGTCGTCATCGGCGCTGAAGTGGCCTCGTTCTTTTTCCCGGGCCTCGACCCGGTGGGACGCGAGATCCGGCTGGGCGGTGTTCCGTATACGGTCATCGGGATCATCGAGAAGCAGGGGTCGTTATTCGGATTGTCGATGGACAAGCTGGCCATCGCGCCGTTCAACTCTCCCCTGCACCGACTCACGAATCCGCGCGGTGACATCGACGGCATGATGGTGAAATCGTCCACGCCGCTCTTGATGGACGAAGCCATGGAGTCCACGCGCGAGATTCTCCGCGGGCATCGGAAGCTCCGGCCGTCGCAGCCGGACAACTTCGTGATGGAGACGTCGGCCTCGGCGCTCGTGTCGTTCAACAAGACGATGCAGGTGATGACCATCGCCGGTACAGCCCTCCCTGCAATCGGGCTGGTTGTGGGCGGGATGGTCATCATGAACATCATGCTGGTCGCGGTCGCGGAGCGAACGCGTGAAATAGGAATTCGCAAGTCCCTGGGCGCGCGGCGCAAGGACATTCGGAACCAGTTTCTGGTCGAGGCGGCGACGTTGAGCACCCTGGGCGCGATCATCGGCATCGTGCTCGGATTGCTAGGCGCCAAGCTCGTCGAGGCGCAGACCCCGCTCCCGGCTGCCGTGGCGCCATGGTCGCTGGTGGCGGCCACGATGCTCGGCATGGTCGTCGGCATCGTGTCTGGTGTATATCCGGCGACGCGCGCTTCACGGCTGGACCCCATCGAAGCATTGCGCCAGGAGACCTGATGAGACTCACCTCACGGCTGTCGCATGCGTTCGAGGGAGTGGGCATCGCGCTGGACGCGATGCGCGCAAACAAGGCGCGCGCGGGTCTGACCATCATGGGTGTCGCCGTCGGCGTGTTCGTCGTGGTCGCGCTGTCGTCCGTCGTGCGCGGAATCAACGAGAGCTTTGCGAGGGACGTGGAAGCCGCCGGGCCCACGTCGTTCTTCATCTATCGCCGCAACCTCGCCGCGTTCCAGGTGTGCGACGGGACGGACGAGACGTGCCCCGAGCGCCGGAACCCCATGATCCGGATGTCGGAGGTCCACGCCATCGAGCGCCTCCCCAGCATCCTCGCGGTCACGGCGCACGTCGCGAACGGCCTGCGGTTCCGCTATCACGACCGTGAGCTGAACGCGGGCGTTGAGGGCTACACGGCCAATTGGACCTCCGTGGACGGAGGCGACATTTTCCCCGGCCGGAATTTCACGCCTGCAGAGAATGAGGGGGCAGCGCGCGTCGTCATCCTGAACGAGAAGCTCGCCGAGAAGCTGTTCGGCGACTCGGACCCGCTCGACAAGGAAGTCGAGGTCGTTGGGAACGGGACGAAGCTGCGCGTGATCGGCATCTACCACTACACGGCCAGCCCGATGGGCACGCCGACGTCTGCGGGAGGTGGCGATTCGCCGAAAGCAATCGTGCCCTGGGAGACCGCGCGCCGGCACCTCAACTTCTGGATGCGCGGCAACAATCTCATCGTCAAGCCGCTCAAGGGCGTGACGGTCGAAACGGCGACGGATGAAGTGACGGCGCTGCTGCGCGCTGAGCGTGGCCTGCGTCCCTCACAGCCGAACAACTTCGCCATCATCACGCAGGATCGCCTGATGGGCGTCTACAACCAGTTGTTCGGGACGTTCTTCGTTGTCGGTATCGCCCTGTCGTCCGTCGGGCTGCTGGTCGGCGGCGTGGGCGTGATCGCGATCATGATGATCTCCGTCACGGAGCGCACGCGCGAGATCGGCGTGCGCAAAGCGCTGGGCGCGACGAGGGGCACCATCCTCTGGCAGTTCCTGGTCGAGGCCGTGACGCTGACGGGCATCGGGGCGACGCTCGGCCTCATATTGGGCGTGTTGGTCTCGGTCGGGGTACGAACCGCCTGGCCGTCGATCCCCGCGTCTACGCCGTTCTACGCGGTGGCGGCGGCGCTCGGCGTCTCCGCGATCACGGGCGTGCTGTTCGGGTTGCTGCCGGCCATACGCGCAGCCAGACTCGATCCGGTCGCGGCACTACGCTACGAGTGAGCTCGCGCTGCTGTCGTTTTGAGGCCCACGCGCCAGCCCAGGTACTGCTTTGCTCCGAATTCCCCGAATTTGAACGAATAGTCCTCGGCTACTAGGAGACTCGCGCACCCAGGACGCGGTGATACTCTGCTTTGAGACCGAAGTGAAGCAGAATGCCAAGATCGAGCTTTGTCGCCGTCACGTAGCTGCGGAGCTGTCTCTTGGCTATGGGGGGTAAGAGCTCGGTCGACTTGATCTCGATGACCACGCGCCCGTCCACAAGCATGTCCAGGCGGTGAAAGCCGATTTGCTGTCCCTGGAAGTAGACAGGGACCGGGAATTCGCGTTGCACGGTGAGTCCTCTCTTCGTGAGCGCGATCTCGAGTGCACGGGCATAAAGTGACTCCAGGAAGCCAAAGCCCAGTTCATTGTACACCTCGAAGAAGGCAGCAACGATCAGGTAGCTCAGTTCCTTCTCGACAAGTTGCAGGAGCATTGGTGGTTGTCCGGGCAATGCGCTATTCGTTTCAATTCGTGGGATTCGGATCAAAGCAGTACCTGGCCCGCCGAAAGCGTCTCGAACGTATCTGGCCCGGCGAACGGATCTCGAACGTACCTGGCCCGACGCGCGGCACTGTCACCGAATCCTTCCGAGAGACATAGTTTTCGAGCATGAGGTTCGCCGACGTCCTCCTCACCGCGTTGACTCAGATCCGCGCCAACAAGCTGCGGAGCTTCTTCACGCTGCTCGGGATCATCGTGAGCGTCGCGTTCCTGGTCGCGGTCATCGCGATCATCCAGGGCATGAATGCGTACGTGAAGGAGAACGTCGCGAACGCGATGATCGGGTCGAACACGTTTCAGGTACGTCGGACGCCGATCAACCTCGGTCTCATCGAAACCGAGGAATGGCGCCGCATGCAGCGCCGCCCGAAGATCACGTACGCGGACGCCGAGGTGGTGCGGAACGCGCTGCCGGACGCGGAGGCCATCAGCATCACGTCCGGCTGGCCGACGCCGCAGTCGGATGTCGTATGGCATGAGCGTACGCTGGGCGACGTCCTGGTCTTCGGCGTCAGCCCCGAGCACCAGGTGGTGCAGGACTATCGGTTCTCGAGCGGCGAGCCACTGAACGAGATCGACGTGCGACAGCGCCGCAACGTCGCCGTCATAGGCGCGGACGTCGCGAAGAAGCTCTTCGAGGAAGTGGAGCCCGTGGGTCGCGAAGTGCGCATCAGGGGCGAGCTGTTCACCATCATCGGCGTGGTCGCGCCGAAAGGCCGCGTGCTGGGTCAGTCGTTCGATGGGTTCGTGCTGATGCCGATCACGACGTTCGAGTCGATCTACGGGCGGCGGCAGACGACGACCATCTCGGTCAAGATGCCCACGGCGCTCGAGGTGACTGGCGCCATGACCCGCGCCGAAGAGGCCATGCGGGTGGCCCATCAACTTCGGCCAGGTCAGGAACCCGATTTCTCGCTCGAGACGGCGGACGCGCTCGTGAGCTTCTGGAAACAGCTCACCAGCGTGCTATTCGCGGTGGTACCCGCGATGGTCGCGATCGGGATCGTCGTCGGCGGCATCGTGATCATGAACATCATGCTCATGTCCGTGAAGGAACGGACGCACGAGATCGGGCTGCGCAAGTCCGTGGGCGCCACACATCGCGACATCCGGCGCCAGTTCCTTGCGGAGGCCACGATGCTGGCGACGATCGGCGGCGCGATGGGCGCGCTCGGTGGGTGGCTCTTCGCGGGGATGATCGCGGCCGTGTCCCCGCTGCCGGCGCGCGTCACCATATGGTCCATCATGCTGGCGCTGGGCCTCGGCGCGGGCGTCGGTGTGTTGTTCGGTGTCTACCCCGCCGACCGCGCGTCGCGCCTGGATCCGGTGAACGCGTTGAGGGCGGAATGAGAGCCCTCCGCCTTTTCTTCTCGTTCGGCGAAAACGTCACGCTCGCCCTCGGCGCTCTGCGCGTCGCCAAGATGCGATCGGCGCTCACCATCCTCGGCGTCGTCATCGGCGTCTCTTGCGTGATGGCAATGGCGTCCATCGTCCGCGGCATCCAGGATCAGATTCTGAACACGCTGGAAGTCTCGGGACCGACGACGTTTTACGTGATGAAGGTTTTTTCGCAGACGCCGCTGAACCCGGAAAACCTTCCCAAGTGGGTGCGGATCCGGCCGGATCTCAGTTTCGCCGAGGGCGAACGGATCGCGGCACTGCCCGAGATCAAGTACGCATCCCTGTGGGGCCAGATCCTCAACAATATCGAATACGGCGGCACGCGCACCGGCATCGGTATCATCAGCGGCGCGGACGACGGCTATCCGGAGATCTACGGCGGGGAGCTCACGACCGGCCGATGGTTCACCAAGTCCGAGATGTCCGCTGGCTCGGCTGTGGTCGTGCTCGAGAGCGACGTGGCCACCAAGCTCTTTGGCAGCGTGCAGCCGCTCGACAAGTGGGTGCGTCTCGGGGGCCGGCCGGCTCGGGTGATCGGCATCTACCAGGCGGCGGCGAACATCTTCGAGCCGCCGGGCCAGGAGCAGTTCGCGATCGTGCCGTTCCGGATGCTGGACCATCAATTCACGATCGACAGGACCAACGCGCTCTTCATCTGCGTCAAGCCGCGCGATGGCGTCACCGTGGACGATGCGCAAAACGCGGTCACCGTCGCGCTCCGCGAGATGCGACATCTGCGGCCGGCGGACAAGAACACGTTCGACATGATCACTCAGGACCAGATCCTGGATCTCTTCAACAAGATCAGCGGCGCATTCTTCCTCGTCATGATGGCGCTCAGCGCGGTTGGCCTGCTCGTGGGCGGCATCGGCGTGATGGCGGTGATGATGATCTCGGTCACCGAGCGCACGCGCGAGATCGGGATCCGGAAGGCCGTCGGCGCCACGCGACGTGACATCCTGCAGCAGTTCCTGGTTGAGGCGGCTACGCTCACAGGCGTTGGCGGCATGGCCGGGATCGTCGTCGGACTGGGGATCGGCCGCTTGGCGAACGTCGCGATGCACATCGACTCCGTACCGCCGCTCGACCTTACCGTACTCGCGGTCTTCGTTTCCGTCGGGATAGGGATCGCGTTCGGACTGCTCCCCGCCCGCCGCGCCGCGCGACTCGACCCCATCGAAGCGCTCCGCTACGAATAGCTCGCGCCCGTAGCGTGCGTTGCAGTTCCACACCGCTATCGCGAAGAACGCGAATGGGCGCGAAAGACGCGAACACCCATGACAGTTAGGTTTTCAAGGCGAATCGCCTATCCATGACCGTTGACCTCCTCGCAATCGCGGCGCACCGAGACGACGTCGAGCTCACCTGCGCCGGCACGCTGATCAAGGCCGCGAAACAGGGCTACAGGACGGCCGTGGTGGACCTGACCGCTGGCGAGATGGGCACCAAGGGCGACCCGAAGTCGCGGGCGGAGGAGGCCGAGAAGGCCGCCAGGATCATGGGCCTCTCGGCGCGCGAAAACCTCGGACTGCCCGATGCTGCCATCGTCAACGACCCCGCAACCCGCACGCTCGTCGCACGCGTCGTTCGCAGGTTCCAGCCAAGGATCGTCATCGCGCCGGCCCGGCAGGGCCGACACCCCGACCACCGCGTGACCTCCGAGCTCGTACGAGACGCGTGCTTCATCGCCGGCCTGGCCAAGGTGGCTCCCGACGTCCCGAAGCACCGGCCGAAAAAAGTGATTCACTGCGTCAGTTTCAGGCAGGACTTCGAGAAGCCGACGTTCATCGTGGACATCTCGGACGAATTCGAACAGAAGCTCGAGGCCATCCGCTGCTTCGAGACGCAGTTCGGGGGCGCGACGCAGGCCGGAGAAGTGCATCCCACCGGTGAGCCGCTCTACGACGTCATCCGGCACTACTCGGCGTATTACGGCGCGATGATCCGCGCGCGCCACGGCGAGCCGTTCTTCACCACCGAAACGATGCGCGTCGACGACGTCGTCGCGCTCGAGGTGTCCACGTTTTGAGCGACGAACTCAATTACGGGAGCTACCTGGCGCTCGACGAGCTGCTCCATCTTCAGCGGCCACGGTCCAGGCCGGAACATCCGGACGAGCTGCTGTTCATCGTGGTGCACCAGTCGAGCGAGTTGTGGTTCAAGGTGCTGCTACGGGACCTGCACACCCTGGCAGATGCGTTCACCAGCGGCAACGGCGGCCTCGCCCTCTGGCAGTTGCATCGCATCAATGGATTGATGCGAATCGTATCCGCGCAGCTCTCGTCACTCGCGCTGCTCCCGCCGCAGCACTTCGCTGAGTTCCGCGAGGGTCTGGGAACCTCGAGCGGATCGCAGAGTGTGCAGTTCCGCGCCATCGAGGCCGCGTCCGGCCTGCGCGAGCAATGGTTCCTGGACCTGGTACGGGCCCACGGTCCGGTTCCGGACGCAGTCCAGCATTGGCTGGACCAGCCGACGATGCAGGATCTCTTTCTCGGATTCCTCGAGCACGAAGGCGTGTCGCTCGAGGCGCTGTATCTCGGGCCCGGACCGACCCTTCCTTTCTTCATCGCTGAGGCGCTGCTCGAGTATGAAATGGAGTTCGGGCAGTGGCGTTTCAAGCACGCGCAACTCGTCGAGCGAATGCTGGGCCCGATGACGGCCGGCACCGGCGGTTCGTCCGGCGCCAGCATGCTCCATCGCACCGCGAGCATCCGGTATTTCCCGAAACTGGCGGAGGTTCGCGCACGATTCTTCGGGACCAACGTGCCACCATTGCCGCCGTCCTGATTCGCGCACACGGCAAGAGCAAACACGCATCCGAATTCAGCGAATTTGATCGAATAGAGCCGAAGTTTCTATGGGAAGAACCAAAGAGCTCAATTAGGCAGTTGTTCGTTGGAATTCGTGGCATTCGGATGCGTCGTTCTCTTTCTCGGCGTGCGCAAGCACCTCTTGAGAACTAGAATTCTCGCCAACGCCCGGAGGCTCCATGACCGTTTCGCGTCGCGACTTCACCAGGCTTCTCGCGCTCACAGGGTCCGCAGCGTTTTTGCGCGACTTCCCGCGCGGGTTGATCGACTCGCCACTTCCCGCAACACCCGCGGAGCCGGACGAGCAATTCTGGAAAGCGGTGCGCTCCCGCTTTCTCATGCCGCCCGATCTGGCGTTCGTGAATGCGGCGAACATCTGTCCGACGTCTGTTCCGGTCCTCGAGGCGCTCGAGAAGAACACGCGCCTTCTCGACGGCAACCCGTCTGCGGCAAGCCGCGCGAAGCTGACCGAGGGGCGCGAGGAATCACGCCGCCTCATCGCGCAGACCCTGCGGGTGACCCCCGAGGAAGTCGTCATCACGCGCAATACGAGCGAAGCGAACAACTTTGTCTCGAGCGGGCTGCACCTCTCGTCGGGTGACGAAGTCGTCGTCTTCGGCGACAACCACGCCAGCAACATCGTCGCGTGGCGCGAGAAGGCGAAGCGGTTCGGCTTCACCGTCGTGGAAGTCCCGGTCGTGAGCCCGCATCCGGGCCCACAGGCCTATGCGGACGCGTTCGTCAAGGCGATGACCCCGAGAACGAAGGTCCTCGCGATCACGCACGTGACCAACATCATGGGCGACGTGCTGCCCGTCGCGCAGCTCTGCGGCATCGCCCGGAGCCGGGGCATCCTGTCGCTCGTTGACGGCGCCCAGTCATTCGGCGTGCTCGACGTGAACCTCGCCGAGATGCGTCCCGACTTCTACTCCGGTTCCATTCACAAATGGACGTGCGGTCCCAAGGAGACCGGCGTCCTGTTCATCAACAAGGAAGTCCACGACCGGATCTCGCCGAGCGTCGTGAGCCTGTATCCCGGTGCCGTCGGTATCTCGCGGACGTTCGAGGGATTCGGTCAGCGGGACGAAGCCGCCCTCGCCACCGTCAGCACCGCGGTGAAGCTGCAGGACGACATCGGACGCGCGACGATCGAACGCCGTTCGCGCCAGCTCGCGCAGCGGCTCATGACGGAACTGCAGAAGCTGAGCGGGGGAACGCTCCTGACCCACCCGGACGCAGCGCGATCTGCCGCGATTCTCGTGTTCAAGCCTGGCAAGCTCGAGCCGCGCAAGCTCGTCACCACGCTCTACGAGAAGGAGCGAATCGTCGTGGCCACCAGCTCGGACCCGAACCACGTCGGCGTCCGGTTTTCGCCGCATTTCTACAACACGATGGATGAGATCGATCGCACGGTTGCGGCGATCGGGAAGTACATGTCCGCCGGGTTGTCGTAGCGTTCGCGCGATCGCTTCTCAGCGCACCCGACGTTCGTTCCAGTTCACGAATGGGCCCACAAAGAAGCCGAGGTGGATGCCCAGCACATTGGCGGCGCCCGTTCGCGGCGAGACGATCCAGCTGCCGTTGCTCTGCGGGAAGACGCTGTCGTCCGTGAGATAGGTGGCCTTGGCGTTACGCGTCAGGCGAAACGCCAGCTCCCACCCTGCCTCGCGTCCGCCGTTGTTGCTGGACAGACGAATTCCCGCGCCGTACGCCGACGAAAGATTGTGCGCGGAGAACAGGGTCCGGGACGGCGTGCCGCTGCCGTTCGACCAGCCGTAGTTGGCCCAGCTGTTGAAGAACGTCACGCCAGTGAGCGCGTATGCGAACGGACGCCACCGTCCGTCGGTCGCCATGATCTCCGGACCGATCTGGAGGAACGTCATGTTGTGGTAACGCGAGTTGTAGAAGAACGTCTCGGTGGTGCAGTTGCCGAAGTTGTCGCAGACGTCGCGTTCGTTGTCACGACTGTAGCGCCCATACATGAGGAACCCGGCATTGCCGCGCAGCACCAGCGGCTGTCGGCGGAACATCTGGTAGCCCAGCGTCATCTCCATTCCGCCGCCACCATCCTCGTGTTGCTTGAACTCACCCACCGGGATTCCGCCAAAGCCACTCAGGCCAAAGACCCACTGATCCAGCAGCCTTGGCTGACGCGCCTGAATGACCTGACCGTTCGCGGTGGCGGCCAGAATCGCCAGTAGTAGCGTTGCGCGAAAGGGGCTCATGCAAGGAGACGGTGGCAGGATCAGCCGGCGGGAAAAGGCGCTGTAGGGTCCGCCTGTAGGACGAGTTCTCAGCCGCCCGGATACGTCCCTCGACCCTCGAGAACTCAGCCTCCCGATAGAGCGCTGTCGCCCGACAGCAACGAGTGCCCGCAGCAGGGAAATCCCTATTAGTAGGGAGCTCAGAATGGTCCTATATTGTTGTCATGCCTGATCCTATCTATCTCGATCACGCTGCCACGACGCCGGTCCGCCCCGAGGTTTTCGAGGCCATGGCGCCGTTCTACGGGCCGAGGTTCGGCAACCCGTCCAGCACCCACAGATGGGGACGGGAAGCTCGGGCTGCCCTGGACGAGGCACGGGAAAGGGTCGCAAACGCCCTTGGCGCGCGGCCAGACGAGGTGTGCTTCACGTCTGGAGGCACCGAGGGTGACAATCTTGCCATCCTCGGCGGCTGGCGTGCCGTCCGTGGCAACGGCCGCAATGCCGTCGTCTCCACCCCAATCGAGCACAAGGCGGTACTCGGCGCGGTGCATCAGGCGTCCAGGGAAGGCGCCGAGGAGCGTCTTTGTCGAGTCAAGCCGAACGGTGTGGTGGATACGGCCTCGTTCGACGAGCTGACGCGCCAGGACGTCGCCGTGGTCTCGGTCATGTGGGTCAACAACGAGATCGGCACCATCCAGCCGATCGAGGAAATGGCGGCAACGGCCAAGGCGCGCGGCGCGCTGTTTCACACGGACGCCGTGCAAGCCTTCGGCAAGGTCGCGATCGACGCCCGCAAAGTGCCGTTCGACGCACTCGCGATTTCGGGTCACAAGATCGGCGCTCCCAAGGGCTGCGGGGCGATTTTCGTTCGTCGTGGAACGGCGCTCGAGTCGCTGTTTCACGGTGGCTCGCAGGAGCGCGGCAAGCGTCCCGGCACCGAGAACGTTGCTGCGGCGGTTGGACTGGCGCGCGCCGCGGAATTGGCGGTCGCCGAGCGTGAGTCGGAGATGGCTCGTCTGACGGCGTTGCGCGAGCGGCTCGAGCGTGCGTTGCTCGAGCGCGTGCCCGATGCCGTCATTCACGGCGCGGCCGCCGAGCAGCGGGCGCCGCATATCGTCAACGTGTCGGTTCCCGGAACGGACACCGAGGCGATGCTCATGGCGCTCGACCTGCAGGGCGTTGCCGCATCGGGCGGTTCGGCGTGTCAGAGCGGAAGCACCAGCCCCTCGCACGTGCTCGCCGCGATCGGCGTCCCGCGCGATCTCCTTGGTGCGGCCATTCGAATGTCGCTTGGATCGATGAGCGACGAGGCAGCGGTGGACCGGGCGGTCGAGGTGTTCTCGAAGCTCGTCGCGAAGGCACGCCGACTAGCGGCGGTATGACGAAAGAGCGGGTGCTGGTTGCGATGTCCGGCGGCGTGGACTCGTCCGTCGCGGCGGCGCTGCTCGTCGAACAGGGCTACGACGTCGTGGGCGCGACGATGAAGCTCTTCTGCTACGGCGACGACGTTCCCGACCGGCCCTGCTGCTCGCTGGACTCGATCAACGACGCGCGCAGGGTGTGTCAGACCCTCGGCGTGCCGCACTACGTGCTCAACCTCGAGAGCGCGTTTGGCAACGACGTCGTGGACAATTTCGTCGACGAGTACTCGCGCGGCCGCACGCCGATTCCCTGCGTGCGCTGCAACACCTTCACCAAGTTTCGGGATCTCGTCCGCAAGGCGGACTCGATCGATGCCCGATACGTCGCGACCGGGCACTACGCGCGAATCCTGGATGGGTCGCTCCACCGCGGCATCGACCACTCCAAGGACCAGTCGTACTTCCTGTGGGGTATCGACCATTCGGTGCTGTCCCGCATGCTCCTGCCGGTGGGATCGCAGACAAAAGCCGAGACCCGCGCTGTCGCCCATCTACTGGGGCTCGAGGTCGTGGCCGAGAAGCAGGAGAGCCAGGACATCTGCTTCGTACCCGACGGCGATCATACGAAGATCATTCGAAAGAAGCTGGGCCCTGAGACACCTTCGCTGAGCGCGGGACCCTTTGTCCTCTCGAATGGCTCGGTTGTCGGCCAGCACGACGGGTACGCGCGCTTCACGATCGGCCAGCGCCGTGGCGTTCCGGGCGGGTTCCGCGAGCCGATGTTCGTGGTGGCCATTCGGCCTGCGGATCGGGCTATCGTGATCGGCCCACGTGCCGAGCTGCTGGGACGCGGGCTGATTGCGCGCGAGGTCAACTGGCTGGTCGAGCACGGAGACGTCGCGTCGGCACGCGCGATCTCGGTCCAGGTCCGGCACCGGGCAGCTCCGGTGTCAGTCACCCTCATCAGGGACGACGGCCACGAAGTCGAGCTCGCACTGGAGGAGCCGGTTGCCGCGATCGCACCGGGACAGTCGGCCGTCTTCTACGACGGCGACAGGGTCCTTGGTGGCGGCATCATCGAGTCAGCCCGTGGCCAGCGGATTGCCCTGCCGGTTCTAGCCGCTTAGAAGGTCGGTTCTCGGGTTAGCTGGTTGTCGGGTTACGGGTTGGGCTCAACCCGACAACCTGGAAGACCCGACAACCCGACAACCGCTGCAACTTTGGCTATTTGACCACTGTCGGTGCGGGGCGCACCTGATCGAACGGGATGTTGCCGATCGGGTAGCTCCGCCAATCCTTGAAGTCGAAATGCCACCACTCGCGCGGATTCACGGTAAACCCTTCGTGTTCCACCGCGCGCTTGAGAAGCGCGCGATACCATCGTTGTAGCGCGGTGCCGCCCGGATACGACGCGTATGCCCGCGTCGTGCTCTCGTCGTAGGTGCTCGGCATCTCGACGGCCTGTCCGCCTTCGAGCTTGTAGAGCGTGAGGTCCACGGCCGCACCGCGGTTGTGGCGCGAGCCCTCGGCCGGATTGGCCACGAGCCATCGCAGACTGTCCGGTGTGGCGTCCCAGAAGATCTTCGTGACATACCACGGCCTGTACGCATCGTGGATGAGCAAGCCGTATCCCAGCGGCTTGAGCGCCTTGTTCGCCTTCGCCAGGGCCTCGGCCGCCGGACGCTGCATGAATGCGCGCGGCTGCTCGTAGACCTTCGTGCCGAGGAAGTTGTTCTCCGTCGCGTAGCGGATTTCGAGCTTGATCGTGGAGTCCAGCGTCACGAGCTCCACCAGGTCTGGCTGCTTGAACGATCCGGTTTCTGCCGGCGGACGCGCGTTCAATGCCTCACGCCGCAGCTCCTCCACGGGACGCAGCGGCGTAATGCGAAGCTGGTTGACTCCGGGCGGCGGTTCGATCTTGCGACGCGCCATCATCATGTCGCCGAGGCGGATGGCGGTGGCCCGACCCGCGGAGTCGCGCAGGAAATGCAGCTCGCCGGAGACGGAGGCTGTCGAGCGTGGCGCCTCGAAGACCGAGTCGCTCTTCTCGGCCAGCGGGACGTAGTTCCCGTACTGATCGAGAATGTGCATCCGGCGGTCGCGCTCGAGCGCGATCCAGCGGAGCGTCGTGTCGGGGCCGTACTCGCCGATGAGGCCCATCCACTTCGCGGGGGCAGGTTCCGGAGCCCGCCCGAACTCCATCGCGAGCTGCTGCGGCCACGTGGCGCTGCGTCGGCTCTGGCCGCCGGCCGGTACTGGGCCACCGCCTGCGTCGGCGGGCGCTGACGAACGGCACGCGATAAGCGCCAGCGCCAACAGGGCCGAGCGCGAATGACGGAGCGAGATAAGCATGTCTGGTATTCTAGCGTTGGTTGACCCGGACCGGCACGGAATGGGAAAGCCTCCGTAACGCACACGGCTGTTGCCGGTGACCCGTATGCCGGTTGCTTGACACTGCACCGAAAACGTGCAGCTTCGCTGCGCCCGACGTTTGTAGCCGGTAATACTCACCGCTTTTCAAGCTGTCGGAGGCGTCATGGAGCAGCGTATCGCTGTACTGGTGTCCGTAGTGCTCGGCCTGACGCTCGTCGCCCTGTTCGCGATGGTCGCGCGATCCGCGGGCGAGGCCGGAAGCGCGGAGGAGATCGCGATCGCCACGGCGCGCTGGCGACGAACGATCTTCTGGGGGCTGGTGCTGGTGTTCGTGCCAGTCATCGGCTACTCGCTCACCAAGACGCCTTACTCCGCGAGCGGTCCGCAGCCGGCCGTGGTGATCAGCGCAACCGGCCACCAATGGGCGTGGGAGATCTCGCCGACGGCCATTCCGGTTGGTCAACCGGTCGAGATCCGTGTGACGACAGCCGACGTGAATCACGGGTTTGCGGTCTATGACTCCCTCGGCCACATCGTGACGCAGACACAGGCCATGCCTGGGTTCACGAACGTCATCCATCACACGTTCGCAACGCCAGGCACCTACCGTGTCCTGTGCCTCGAGTACTGCGGCCTGGGCCACCACACGATGGCTTCGCAACTCGTCGTCAATGCGACGACCGGAGTGAGCCCATGACCCCGACTCCAGCGCCTGACGTTCAGACCCGAAGCGCCGAGCCAACCTACCAGCCCGGGACCAGCGCCGGCCGCGGGCTCGTGTCCGCTTACATGGGCATCTCCGCCCTCGTGCTCGCCCTGCTGATGGTTTTCGGCCTGCTCATGCGCGCGTCGCAGGCCGGGATCATCACGATACCGCCGAATCGTTTCTACCAGATCCTCACCGCGCACGGCATCGGAATGGTGGCGATTTCCGGTCTCGGCGGTGCGGGAGTGATGTGGTACTTCCTGTCACGTCATGTGAGCCTCAGCAGGGCCATCCTGCTGGCCAATCTCGTCTGCTTCCTGGCCGGGGTGGTTCTCGTGCTCGGAAGCATCTTCATCGGCGGATTCGCCGCGGCCTGGACGTTTCTCTTCCCACTTCCGGCGCACTCGCAGGGCGTGTGGGGCGTCGAGGCGACGGCGTGCTACCTCGTTGGCGTCTTGCTGGTCGGCGTCGGGTTCCTCCTGCTCTTTCTCGACACCGGACGGGCCATTCTCGCTCGCTACGGAAATCTGGGAAAGGCGCTCGGCTGGCCTCAGGCATTCGGCGGCAGCACGGCGGAGCCGCCACCGCCGGCCGTCGTGGCAAGCACCGTGGTCACGATCATCAACATCCCCGCGATTGCTATCGGCGCCGTCATCCTGACGATCTCGCTGGTCCACGCCTACTCGCCGGGATTCGCCGTCAATGCATTGCTGGCCAAGAATCTGATCTTCTTTTTCGGACACGTCTTCATCAACTCGACCATCTACATGGCAGTGATAGGCGTGTATGAGATCCTGCCCACGTTCACGCGCCGTCCCTGGAAGTCGTCCAGGCCGTTCCTCCTGGCCTGGAGCGCCACGATGCTGATGGTGCTCGCGGTGTATCCGCACCATCTCTTCATGGATTTCGCCAATCCGACGTGGGCGAGCGTGATGGGACAGATTCTGTCCTACGCGAGCAGTCTCCCCGTGTTGGCGGTGACGGCGGCGGCAACCTTGGCCAACGTGCACCGGTCCGGCATGAAGTGGAACGTCGCAGCGGCCCTGCTCTTTGTCTCGGTGATGGGCTGGAGCGTCGGCGTCGTGCCGGCGGTGCTCGACGGGACGATTGCCATCAACCGGGTGATGCACAACACGCTCTGGGTGCCCGGCCACTTCCACATTTACCTGCTGCTCGGCGTGGTCTCGATGCTGTTCGGCTTCATGTACTTCCTGCGCTCGACCACCGGCGCATCGGACGGTCCGCTGGACAAGCTGGGATTTTGGATGTTCGTCGCCGGCGGCCTGGCGTTCGCGTCGACGTTCCTGGCGGCGGGCGCCGTGAGCGTGCCGAGGCGATGGGCCGTTCACATGCCGCAATGGACCGTGTATGACCTGGCCGGCTCGGCGATGGCGCTGCTGGTGGTCATCGGCGCGGTGGTTTTCGTCGCGAAATTCCTCGCTCGTGCGAGGGCAGTCCGTACCTGAGTCGGGCTGGTGGCGTACCGCCATGGCGTCGCTCCTCGTGTGCGCCATCGGCGGTGCGCTGCTCTGGCACGGCACGGACGGGCTGCGTGCGGTAACGAGTGAGCAGGCGCGCAGGCGCGCCATCGCGCGCGCGCCGCGCGTTCTTCCCGTCATTCGGTTGGAAGATCAGGATGGACGGCCATTCACCCTCGAGGCATACCGCGGCCGCGCCGTCGCCGTCGACTTCATCTACACGCAGTGCCAGTCCGTCTGCAAACTGCTGAGCGCCGGATTCCAGCGGATCGATCGCGGCCAGCAGGCGGTCGCCGCTGATGATCGACTGCAATTGGTGAGCATCAGCTTCGATCCGCGAGACACACCGGGCCATCTCCGAGCCGCCGCCTCACACTATAGAGCCAATGGAGCAACTTGGCGTTTCGCGCGCGTCAGCGACCCACGGCAACTCGGGCAGTTGCTCGTCGCGTTCGGGATTGTCGTGATTCCCGACGGCCGCGGCGACTTTCAGCACAACGCCGCCGTGCATCTGCTGGATCGAGAGGGGCGCCTCGCCGCCGTTCTAGATGCCGATGCGTCGCCGGAGGAGGTACTGCGCGTGGCGGGCAACACGACCAACGCATCCGAATTCCACGAAAACCGTCGAATGACGGCACGAATGAAAACCAATAGACCGGGCCCGTAATGGCGCGCGGAGACGCGATGTCGCCCAGGACCATTCGTGCTTTCATTCGTGGAATTCGGATGAGTAGTTCGCTGCCGGGCACTGCACTGATTCTGGTCCTGGCGCTGCCTCCGGTCAGGCACGCGCTCGAGCGAGTGATGGTCGTGCACATGCTCGTGCAGATCCCGTTGCTGGCGGTAGCCGGCGCGTTGATTGCCGTGTCGTTACCGACGCGGCTCACGTCCATATTCGTGAGCTGGAATGCGCGTGGCGTTACGGGTACTCTCCTCGCGCTCATCGTCAGCAGTTGGTGGATGGTGCCGCGCGCGCTGGATCTGGCGCTTGCGGAACCGCTGATGGAAGTGACGAAGTTCGTCTCTCTGCCGCTCCTCGTAGGGATTCCCGTCGCCCTCAGCTGGCGTTCCCTTGGCGGCATGGGACAGGGCTTTGTCCTGGCAAACGTGCTTCCGATGTGGGCGGCCGTGGGGTGGCTGTATGTCGCGGCCCCGACGCGCCTCTGCAACTTCTACCTCGTCGAGCAGCAGGCAGCGGCCGGACTCGGTCTTCTGTGGCTGTCGATCGCGGTAGCACTCGCGGCTTGCGCTCGTGTGCTTGTGCCGGCAAGCGGACACGAGTCTGTCGCGCCAGGGCCACGTACTACCTGATCCGAATTCAACGAAAGAGATCCGAATTCGACGAATTTGATCGAATAAGCGTCGCCCCTAAGAACACAATTCTCTTCGGCCAGCGGCGAGGCGCTTTTGTTTTTCTGTGAACTATTCGTTTGGATTCGTGGAATTCGGATAAGAGCAGTACGTGGCCCCGGCGGATATAATCCGGTGGATAGGGCCGGCGGATGTAATCCGAGTGGATAGGGCCCCGGCGGATATGATCGGTGGGTAGGGCCCCAAGCGGAGGGAACGCGCAATGACCGATGTTGCCGCGAAGGTTCAGGCGCCAGCGTACGTTGGCACCGCCACTCCAGCGCCGCGCGTAGGCGAACGCATCGAATCGCTCGACTTCGTGCGCGGCGTCGTGATGATCCTGATGGCCATCGATCACGTGCGTGTGTATGCCGGTGTGCCCGCAGGCGGGCCGACGCCGGGCGTGTTCTTCACGCGCTGGATCACGCACTTCGTGGCGCCGGGTTTCGTGTTCCTGGCCGGAACCGCTGCCTATCTCCACGGCAGGAAGCTCAACGATCGCTCTGCGCTCTCGACGTTCCTGATCACACGAGGCCTCTGGCTCGTCCTGCTCGAGCTCACGGTGATCCGCGTCTCGTGGACGTTCAATTTCGATTTCGCGAGCTACATGCTGGCCGGCGTGATCTGGATGCTCGGCTGGTGCATGGCGCTGCTCGGCGCGGCCGTGTATCTGCCGCTCCGGGCGATCGGGGCAATCGGCGTCGGTCTCGTGGTGTTTTCCAGAGTGCTCGCATCGGGGATCGGTGCCCTCGGAAGTTTCGGAGACAACCCTCCCTGGCTCCTCAAGTTCCTGTTCTACGGTGGAGAAGTGCGGCTCGGTGCCGGGGGACCGCCGCTGCTCATTCTGTACGTCATCGTGCCGTGGATCGGCGTGATGATGGCGGGATACGCATTCGGTGCCGTAATGGAGCTTTCTTCGGCCCGAAGGACGCGTTTGTGCATTCAGCTTGGCGTCGCGCTCGTTGCAGCGTTCCTCCTGCTGCGCGGTCTCGATGTGGGCGATCAGCGTGCGTGGCGCGGCACGGACAATGCGGCCCCCGCCCTGCTCCGTTTCCTTGGAACATCGAAATACCCGGCATCGCTCGACTTCCTCTTGATGACCGTGGGCCCGCTGCTGGTCCTGCTCGGGTTGGCGGAACGCTGGCGCGGCTCGGCAGCGCGGGTCGCGACGACCTTCGGACGGGTGCCGTTCTTCTATTACTTGCTGCACATCCCTGTCATCCACGCGGCCGCATGCATCGTATCGCTCATTCGCGAGGGTCAGGTGAACCCCTGGCTCTTCGGAAACCACCCCGTGGCGCCGCCGGAGGTGCCTCCTGGCTACCGGTGGAGCCTGGCGCTGCTGTACCTGGTGTTCGCGATCTGTGTCGTCGCCCTCTACTTCCCCTGCCGGTGGTTCGCGAGCATGAGGGCCACCAGGAAGTCGCGCTGGTTGAGCTATCTGTAGCGGATCGCGGATGAGGCAGACTCGGTTTTCCCGGCAGCGCTATCGGGAGTTCGTTCAGGACTACAGGAAGCAGCGGTTGGACGAGGCGCTCGAAGCGAGCGAGGAGGGCGCGTCGGCCGCACAGGCGCGGCGTGCGCGGCGCGGCAAACGGCGGCAGTTCCTAAGCGAGTATCTGCGCTGGCTCAAGCCGCACCGCTACGGCCTGACCGCGGTCTTCATCCTCGCGCTGGTCGTGGCCGGCCTGCAGATGATCGAGCCGTTGTTCATGCGGTTCATCATCGATCGCGTCCTGCTGAACACAGGGCTGGACTTGTCGTCGCGCCTCACACGGGTGAACCTCGCGGGCGCGGCGTTCCTTGGCGTCGTCATGCTCTCCAACCTGATGGGAGCGCTCAAGGACTATCGCCAGCGTCTGCTGAACGTTCGCGTGATGCTTTCCCTGCGGCGTTCGCTGTACCAGCGGCTGTTGCACCTGCCGCTGCCGAACCTGTGGGAAATGAAGACGGGCGGCATCCTGTCGCGCCTGACTGGTGACGTGGAGACGACGACCGGTCTCCTGCAGATGGCGATTGTCTCCCCCTCGATCTCCGTCATTCGCCTGCTCATCGCCATCGGCATTCTCATGGTGATGAACTGGCGCCTGGCGCTGACCGCGATGGCCATCCTGCCCGGCGTGATGCTGATGAGCTTCATGTTTGCGCGACGCATCCGCCCCATCTATCGCACGGTCCGAAGGGACGTCGAGCAGATCGACGGCAGAGTGGGCGAAACGTTCTCGGGAATCCGCGTGGTGCGGGCGTTCCGAAGAGAAATGCAGGAGCTGCTGACGTACATGCTTGGACGACATACGGTGCTGCGCAAAGAGCTCTTCGCGCACCGCCGCGAGCTGGTGCTCTGGACGTCCTGGGGGCTGCTGCAATCCGGTGTGAACGTCGTGATCGTCTGGTACGGCGGCTACCTCAATGTCGTCGGCGGCGCCTCCATCGGCGACATCATGGCGTTCCAGTGGTACACGTTCCTGTTGCTGGGCCCCGTCTGGAACATCGTCAACTCTTTCTCGGAGCTGCAGCGATCGCTGGCCGCCATGGAACGCGTGTTCGAAGTGCTTGGCATGGACGACGACAAGCCAGACCGGCCCGGCGCGCACGCGGCGCCACAGGTGGTCAGCGAGATCCGTTTCGAGGACGTCGAGTTCGAGTATCGCGAGGGCCAGCCCGTGGTTCGCGACTTCAACGTCTCGGTGTCGGGCGGCTCGGTGGTGGCGCTGGTGGGACGCAGTGGCGCGGGCAAGACGACCGTGACCGATCTCGTGGCCCGCTTCCACGATCCCACGCGCGGGCGGATTCTGCTCAACGGCACCGACATCCGCGAGCTCACGTTGCGGAGCTATCGTGACCTGCTTGCCATCGTTCAACAGGACGTGTTCCTGTTCGACGGGTCCGTGCGCGAAAACATCGCCTACGGGCGGAGGGATGCCTCCGATGCGGAGGTCGAGGACGCTGCCCGACGCGCCAACGCGCACGAGTTCATCGTTCGGCTTCCCGAGCAGTACGACACGCCCATCGGCGAACGAGGAGTGAAGCTGTCCGGCGGCCAGCAGCAGCGCCTCGCAATCGCGCGGGCGATCGTGGCATCCCCACAGATCCTCATCCTGGATGAGGCAACGAGCAACCTGGATACCGAGAGCGAGCAGCTCATCCAGGCGTCCATGGCGGCGCTGCTGGCCGGCCGAACGACGTTCGTGATCGCGCATCGCCTTTCAACAGTTCGGCGCGCCGATCTCATCCTGCTGATGGAGGACGGTCGAATCACCGAGCGCGGGACGCACGACGAGCTCATGGCAACGCGCGGCGTCTACTATGACATGGTGCTGCGCCAGATGGAGTCGCATGGCGAACCGGTGCTCCGGTAACCGGTTTCGGTGCGGTTGAGGACCAGCACAGTGTTGCACTCTATCCACAAGTTTGCCCACATTAACGGCGGGTAATACCGGGAGAACGGTGCCTCGATTAACGCCAGATAAACCACCTAACGCATTGTAAATCAACATCTTAGAACAACATAACTGAAGCTCGCTCATCCAAACGTTCCTTTGGTCCGGGCTCTGCATTAGGCTGGCACCGGCTAGATGTGCTCGGCACGACCCGTCCTCAACCAATTCACGCTGAGAGCCGACGAATGAAGCGCTGGTCCGCGAAGAACCTCATCGCTGCGCTGCTTGTCACCGTTGCCAGCCAGGCCGCACTGGCGCAGGAACAGGTCAAGCTCACGTCGCCAACGGTGCCCGGCGGAACTCCGGTGATCTGGAGCCCATACGGCTTCGGCAGCTTCTACGTGAGCCCGTACTCGGGCGTGCTGCTCACCTCGGGTAATCAGCCCGTCGTGCTGAACTGCGTGGACTTCTTCCACGATGTCTCGCTGGGCGAGACCTGGTGGGCGAACAAGACGGTGCTGAGCAGCGGGAATCTCAGCAACACGCGCTTCAACAACCTCAACTGGTATCTCCAGGCGGCCTGGCTCACGCAGCAGTACGATGCCAATCCCGGAGCGAACGCGAACAAGACGATCGCGATTCAGTCGGCAATCTGGAACATCTTCGCGGCGGCGTCGCCCGACAAAACCGGCGGCAGCGGCGAAACGAGCCAGAGCTATTGGGCCAGCATGGCGGCGGCCAACTATGGTTCTGTTGATGCGTCGAAGTTCTACGTGCTGACGGCCGTGAACAAATACGCGCCGGACTCGCAGCAGGAGTTTCTGGTCTTCGATCCGCGGTCGACGACGACCACGCCCGAACCGGCAACGTTGACCCTGATGGGCACCGGCCTCGCCGCGTTCGCCGGGATGGCGAAGCGTCGTCGGAAGAAGAACGCGCAGGTCATCAGCTGAGAGTTGGGCCGCGGAGCTCCCGCGGTAATCGGCGCCCGGCTTCGGATCTCCGAAGCCGGGCGCTTTTTCATCGCGCCTTCGGCACCTTCTCTCCAGGCGTCGGAATGAGCGGAACGCCGGGAGCGGCCTGCTTTGCGCTCCTCCGGCCAGCCAGCCCGAAGGTGAGATAGGTGACGCCGGCAAGGAGCGTCTTCAGCGCCGCGGTGATCGACGCGACGTTGAACGACAAGCGCATTTCGGGCCGCACGGCCGCGCGCGTCTGCAGGGAGTCCAGCGCGAACATCGCCAGCGCCAGGACACACAGACCTGCAGCGGCATAGCCGACGATGCTGATCGCACGACGCACGCCGGTGTGGTTGAGCACGAGCGAGGTGGCGTGGGCGACGAGCAATCCAGCCGTGGGAATCAGGAGGGCATTGCTCAACATGCCGACTGCTCCGAAGCGCCAGCGCGGCTCGGAGTAATTCCACGGGAAAAGGGTCGTCGCCGCGTCGACGATCGGAATGACAATCATCGTTG
Organism: Gemmatimonadaceae bacterium; assembly: GCA_035758925.1. Lineage (GTDB taxonomy): Bacteria > Gemmatimonadota > Gemmatimonadetes > Gemmatimonadales > Gemmatimonadaceae > DASPMP01. The sequence continues at coordinate 23,054 of DASTVV010000016.1, read as the reverse complement.
CGCTGACGAGGTATGCCGGCCAGGCGATTTGCCGTGACGTGATCATTGGGAGGTGGGAGGAAGCCGACGTAGCAACGGCCGTTCGGTCGGCTGTGATCCTAACCACAAGACGACCGGCGCGCCCGTCCCGAAACGCAAAAGGGCTGGCGCGATCGTACCGGCGCCCTCATCATGTCGCGACCTGATCCGGAGGCGCGGCATGCGAACCCGCACGCTGATCGTTCGGTCGCTGACGACTGGTATCCTGATGGCAACCATCGTCTCGTGCAAGGAAATCGCGGGATCGTCCGGACCCGGACCGACCGAGCCGACGCTGCTGTCCGTCAACAGCCCCACCAAGGATGAGGATCCGTTCGTGCTGCTCGCGCGAGACGGCACCATCATTGTCGCGTGGTTCTCCGACCGCGGCGCGAATCCCGACCTCTACGTCAGTAGCACGAAGAACCGGCGCGACTGGACGCCGGCGGCACGCGTGACGACAAGCAGCGCGGGTGATTTCTATCCCAACCTGTACCAGGACGACCAGGGACTCTTCCACCTGACCTGGTTCCGATGGACCGCGCTGAACGTCGGCCAGATCATGTACAACACGTCGGCGGACGGCGTTACCTGGAACACGGCCACCGAGGTTCCGGCCACGAACACGCCCAACGTGGACGATTGGGTGCCGACCATCACCGGAACCGCCGACGGGACGGTGCTGATCTACTTCGTGAGCAAGGTCCGGAACACGAGCAATCAGCAGGACGATATCTATCTTGCCGTGAAGCGTCCGGGCGTCGCCACGTTCGACGCAGCGGTTCCGCTCACGGTCAACAGCGCCACGCTGCACGATCACTTGCCGTTCGCGGCGCGCACCGGAGCGGGCGTCGATCTCGTCTGGGAACGGCACGATCTCACCCAGGAGACACCGTGGCTGAATCCGAAATCCGATCTCTTTCACGCCACGTCACCGGATGGAAAGACCTGGAGCGCGCCAGCGAAGATCACCAATGACGCCGGCAACGTGGTGCACTTGTTCCCGGCGCTTTACGCTGATCAGCAGCATCAGTGGTCGGTGCTCTGGCTCTCCACCCGCTCGGGTGCCCCCAGGGCTTTCGAGCTCTCGTTGAACCAACTGGCGGGATATCCGCAGACAGCGACGGTGAACAGCTCGCTCCCGGAGGGGTATTCACACCGTATAGCGCCGACGACCGTACCGGGTCTCTATATCGCCGCGTGGGTTCAGGGGCCGGAGGGCGCGCAGGACATCTACTACCGTTTCTTCAAGCGCTGAGCGAGGTTGGCTGCTCGGTTCTTGCAATTTCGGGCGAGCATTGGCCAACCCCTCGACGATGACTGCCGCAACGTCCCCCAAGAGAATTGCAATCTCGCTGTTGGCGCTGAGTGCGCTGTCGCTTCAGGCGCAAACCATCGATCCCAGGCCTAGACTCACCGCGTCTCCGGCGCGGCCCGAACCCGGCTCGCTGGTGCACTTCAGGCTCTCCGGAGCGGGTGTCGCTTCCGTTACGGGCACGATGGCGGGCGAGCCTCTGCATTTCACCAGGGGCGCAGACAGCGTATGGCATGCCATCGGTGCTGTGCCGGTGGACGCTGCTCGCAGCGTTGTCGCCCATGCCGCGATTGCCGATTCGTCAGGCACGATGGATAGCACGTCCGTGACGCTGAACGTCCCCCCGCTGCCGAAAGCAAAGGCTGAGCCGCTGAAAGTCGACTCCGAATTCACGGCGCCGCAGGACGCGGCGCTCAAGGCACGCATCGAGCGCGAGAACGCGCTGGCGCGACAGGTGGGCCAGAGCGCGCATGCGGCGCCTGCGCTGTGGACGGCGCCGTTCGAGCGGCCGCGCGCCACGCGCGTCACGAGTTCCTTCGGGAGCGGTCGCGTCTTCAACGGCGCCGCCACGGCGAGACACCTTGGGGTCGATTTCGCCGGCAAGACCGGCGAGGCGGTTCGAGCAGCCAATCGGGGCGTCGTCGCGCTGGTCGACACGTTCTTTCTCGCCGGCAAGGTCATCTACATCGACCACGGAGGGGGCGTCGTCACGGGGTACTTTCACCTGAGCAAGCCGCTCGTCGCAGTTGGCGACACCGTGGCCAAGGGCCAGGAGATTGGACTCGTGGGCGCCACAGGCAGAGTTACCGCCGCGCATCTGCATTGGACGGCGCGATACGGAGCGATCACCTTCAATCCGATGGACCTGCTGCGCCTCAGGAAGTACTAGCGCCCCGGCGCGCCACCGCACAGCTTCGGCGCTGCTTCGCGCGGTTCGCGCCCACTACCAATCGGAATGAGCATCGAAGCCACGACGATCCGGAAGGTCAGCCAGCGTCTCGTCCCCTTCCTGTTCGTGCTGTACGTCGTGTGCTTTCTCGATCGCGTGAACGTTGGCTTCGCGGCGCTCCAGATGAACCGGGATCTGAACCTGAGCGCGGGAGCGTACGGCCTGGGCGCCGGGATCTTTTTCATCGGGTACGCGCTGTTCGAGGTCCCGAGCAACATCCTGCTCCACCGCGTGGGCGCCCGCCTCTGGATTGCGCGCATCGCGATCACGTGGGGCCTGCTCTCCACCGCGATGATGTTCGTCTCGGGAGCGGCGAGCTTCTACGCGATCCGATTCCTGCTCGGAGTGGCCGAGGCCGGGTTCTTCCCCGGCATCATCTACTACATGAGCAACTGGTTTCCCGCGGACGCCCGGGCCAAGGCCATCTCCTGGTTCATGACCGCCATTCCGATTTCCGCGGTGTTGGGCGGACCGATCTCCGGGATGATTCTGGGGCTGAATGGCGTCGGCGGCCTTGCCGGCTGGCGGTGGCTGTTTCTCCTCGAGGGACTGCCATCGGTGGTGCTCGGGATCGCCGTGTTCTGGGCGCTCACCGAGCGTCCCGCCGACGCCAAATGGCTGACCGCCGATGAGCGGACATGGCTGGAGACCACGCTGGAAGCCGAGCACCGGCGCCGACAGCAGCGGCATGGTGTGAGCCTGCGCGCCATGTTCGCGCACCGCACGGTGTGGGAGCTGGGGGCACTGTACGCGGTGGGGTCGGCCGGAACGTACGGCCTGGCGTTGTGGCTGCCGCAGATCATCAAGAGCTTTTCCGGCTCGAGCGACTTTGCCGTCGGAATGATGTCGGCCGCCCCCAATCTCGTGGCGGCGGTCGCCATGGTAGCGATCGCCGCGAGCTCGGATCGTTCCGGCGAACGCTGCATGCACATTGCGTGGTGCAGCCTCGCGGCAGCGGCGGGCTTCGTCGTGAGCGCCTTCTTCTCGTCACCAATGATCGCGCTCTCGGCACTTTCTCTCGCGGCGGTCGGAATCAATGGACGCTATGGCCCCTTCTGGGCCCTGCCGTCCAAGTTTCTCGGAGACGAGGCTGCCGCCGGAGGTATCGCGTTCATCAACTCGTTCGGCGCCATCTCGGGCTTCGTCGCTCCCTACGTCATTGGGCTCGTCCGCGATGTGACGGGGAGCTTCCGGGGAGGTCTTCTGTTCCTCGCCCTGTTGATGTTCCTGAGCGCGGTGATGGCCGCGGCGCTCTCGAGGCGCACGGTGTTGCAGCCGGTGCTCACGGCCGCGGAACCCAGCAGCATCTGAGGACCTATTAAGGCAGCGTCTGCCAACTTGCCACCGTACGCGCGGATGCGCACGTTCTTACGCGTTCAAACCAGCTGAGGAGATTCTCGATGCGTCCAGTCGTTCTCCTGTCCACCGCTGTGCTCTTCGCCTGCAGCTCGTCCGGTACCGCCACACCTCACACGGCCGCACGGCCATCCGAGACCACGACACAGGTCGCGATCCAGGGCGTCGGCTCCATCAGGATCAAGACCATTCCCGTCCAGGATTCCTACGTCGGGATCGTGTCGTATCCGATGGGTCGCGTCTGGGCCGCAATGCCCGCGGCGTATGATTCGGTCGGGCTGAAGCTCACCACACTCGACCCGGCGACGCACACGGTCGGCAACTCCGGCGTCAACATCCGTCGCATCCTGGGCAAGACCGCGCTCAGCAAGTACATCAACTGCGGCAAGACGCAGATCGACCAGAACGCGGACACGTATGACGTGCACCTGACGCTGCTGACGCATGTCGCCGCCGATGCCGCTGGCGCAACGAAGGTCACAACGACCCTCAGCGCCGCGGCCAAGCCGATTGCATTTGCGGGTGACTACGTCCCATGCTCGTCGCTCGGACGTCTGGAAGTGCGGCTGCACGAGCTGATGTACGCGGAGCTGGAGCGCGCCAGCGCGAAGTAGGAACGGCGCTCAGATCCTGCGGGAGTTCGTCCCAGTGCGGTTCAGTATTTCAGACCGCCAGCCTCGGCGAACTCCCGCATCATCTTCTCCTGTTCCGCGGTGAGCTTCTCGGGCACCACGATCTCGACTTCGACGATCAGGTCTCCGCGCTGTTCGCCCTTACGAATGCCCTGCCCGCGCACCCGAAATCGCTTGCCCGACGGCGTGCCGGTGGGAATCCGGATGGAGACTTTCTTTCCTTCCACCGTGCGGACGTTGACCTTGGAGCCCAGCGTCGCCTGCGCGATGTTGATCGGAACGGTGGCGACGAGATCGAGCCCCTCGCGCTTGTAGAAACGGTCGGGCTGGACCACGAAGTTGATCAGCAGGTCCCCCGGAGGGCCGCTCTTTGCACCGTGACCTCCCTGGCCGCGGAGACGCACCTTGGTTCCTGTATCCGTTCCCTCGGGTACGGTGACCACCACCTTGCGACGCGCGCGGACCTCGCCGGATCCACCGCAGTTCGGGCACGCCTCGGTGGGGATCTGACCGCGACCCAGGCACTGCGGGCACGGCCGCTGGACCGCGAAACCGCCCTGACCGAACGATATCGAGCCTCGTCCGCCGCATTCCGGGCAGGTCTGCATTTTGGAACCGGGTGCGCCGCCGCTTCCCTTGCAGACGGGGCACTCCTCGTTCACTTCCAGCTCGATGGGGACCTTGCCGCCGATGACTGCGGTTCTGAACGGCACCTCGAGCGTGACCTCGACGTCCTGTCCGCGCTCGGGCTCGCGAGTACGCCGGCCGCCGCCGAACATCGAGCCGAAGAGATCGCCCAGGCCACCGAGTCCGCCAAGATCCACTTCTTCGAAGCGGAATCCGCCGCCGTAGCCGGCGCCCGTTCCATCCCTAGCACCACCGCGGGCGCCGGCCCCAGGCCCACTCGGGCGTCCGCCGAAACCCTGGAACGCACCCAGCCGCCGCATGTCGTCGTACTGTTTTCGCTTCTCCGCGTCACCGATGACGTTGTACGCCTCGGAGATCTCCTTGAAGCGCTCGGCGGCACGCGCGTCGTTCGGGTTCTTGTCCGGGTGATGTTTCGCGGCGAGCCTGCGGTACTGTTTCTTGATCTCGTCCTGGGAAGCCGCCGACGGAACACCCAGGACCGCGTAGAAGTCCTTACTCTGCGCCATAGGGGTTAGTACGGGCTCAGCCGTGCCACTGCTTCACGACAACGCGGGCTGGACGGAGAAGCTGGCCGTTGAACCTGTACCCCGGCTGGAACACCTTCGCGACCGTATGATCATCCTCCTGCGACAGTGCCGGCTCGGTGGCGACGGCTTCGTGCAGGGTGGGATCGAAGGTCTGATCCACAGGGTTGATCACCTCCAGCCCCGCGGCGTTGAGCGCCTTGAGCGCCTTCTGCTCCACCAGCGCGATCCCCTTGTGGAGGGTCTGGGAATCCGTCGATGCCGGATCCACATGAGCGAAGCGTTGCAGGTCGTCCAGGGCGTCCAGAAGCCGGGCAACCAACTCGGCCTGCCCCCGGGACGACGCCTCCATCCGCTCTTTTGCGCTGCGCTTGCGGAAGTTGTCGTACTCGGCGGCCAGGCGGAGATACTTGTCGCGCTGCTCGGTGAGCTGCTGGTCCAGGTGTGCGACTTCTGGCGCGATGGCGTCCAGCGGAGCCGCGTCAACCGGCTCGGCACCCGTGCCGTCGCCCTGCGACTCGGCGGCGGGTTGGTCCTGGTCGGATTCGGCCGCATCCGCCGGGCGGCGATTTCTATCCCTCATGACGTGAATGTTCGCGGGTTCCGACAGGGCATGCAACGGCCGATGCCCCGACACGCTCCGAGCTCAAAGCCATGGCGACCTTGAGCTCGGATTGGGTTGGCGGAGGCAGGCTTAGCCGGCGGCCTACGGAGTGACAGCGGGTTTGTCCGCCAGCGCTTTGGTGAGGCGATACAGGAACTCCTGGCCCTCGAAGAAGGACTGGATCCTCATGCGCTCGTCGCGGCCGTGTGCGCGCGCGTCCACGAGCGGATCGGAGAATATCCCCGAGACGCCGAACGCCGGGACGTTCCGCTGGCGGAAATACCGTGAATCCGTCGCGCCTGTCGACATCGTGGGGATCACCGGAATGTCGCCAAACATCTCGTGCGTGATTCGCGTGATCGGTTCCATGACTTCGGGCAGGAGCGCCGTGGGCGGCTCCTTCGGTCGGTCGTCGCGCGCGGACAGGACCTGGACCGTGGTGTCGTTGACCAGCTTCGCCAGGGCGTCGCGCGTGCCTTCCGGCGTGTCGCCGGGGAACATGCGGCAATTCACGTTCGCCTCCGCGAGCTGTGGGAGAGCATTCTCGGCGTGCCCGCCCTTGAGCATCGTGGCCACACAGGTCGTGCGCAGCATCGAGTTATACCGCGGATCCGACGTGACGACCCGCACTGCCGCGGCATCGTTCGGATTTGCAACCAATGCCTTCATCGCGCGACCCATCTCGGGCGATTCGACGTCCGCGGTCCGCGTGAAGAACGCGCGCGTCACTTCGTTGAGCTGGATCGGGAAGCTGTAGCGTCCCACTTTCGCGAGCGCATCGGCGAGCGACGTGATGGCGTTGTCCGCGCGCGGGACCGAGGAGTGACCGCCTCGATTGGTGGCGCGAAGCGTGATGTTCGCGAACACCTTCTCCGTCGCCTGGACACTGTTGAGGAACGGTTTGCCGCCGCGTGTCGTACCACCGCCACCCTCATTCAGGACCACACCGGCATCCACCAGCTTTGGGTGGTTTTCGAGCAGCCACTCGACGCCGTTGGCGGTGCCGCCCTCCTCGTCCGCGGTCAGCGCGACAATGACGTCGCGGTCCGGGACGTATCCCTCCTTCTTCAACCGGAAGACGTTGGCCACGAAGATCGCCGCCATCGCTTTGTCGTCGGCCGTGCCGCGGCCGTAGTAGTAGCCATCGCGTTCCGTGAAAACGAACGGGTCCAGATCGGCGGACCAATCGGCCTTCAGCGCTTCGACGACGTCGATGTGCGCGAGCAGCAGCAGCGGCTTGCGGGTGGAGCCCGGACGTCCATGGATGCGCGCCACGACGTTGTGCTTCTCCGGGCGCGGCCCACCGACGAAGATGTCGGAATCGGCGATGCCGGCGTCGCGGAACCGCTGCGCCATCGCGATGGCTGCTGGCGTCACCTTCCCGGTCTTGTCGCCGGTGTTGATCTCGATGAGCTGCTTGTAGATGTCGCGCGTGAGCAGCTGATGTGGCGTGAGCGCGCCGGGCACGTATCCGGTTTGCCGGACTTGAGCTCCGAGTGGAGACACGAACGCGAGCAACAGGATGAAGCGACGAATCACGTTTTCAAATCCTCGGTTGGGTTTCTTTCGCCGGGCCAACAACTACTCATCCGAATTTCCCGAATTCGACCGAATATCCTCGACCACAATCAAGCACCTTCCCGCCGGGCGCGAAGGACTATTTCTTGGTTACGTCCGATTCGGCTTCATTCGTTGAATTCGGATGAGGTTTTCCGTGACCCCGCGAGAGAAACTCTATGCGTCTGGCTATCCTTGCACTGATTCTGCCCTCCGTCGCGCTAACGCAACAGCCCCAAAAGCGCGGAATCACGGCCGAAGACTATTTCAGTTTCGAGTTTGCCAGCGATCCGCGGGTTTCCCCCGACGGCAGGCAGGTCGCCTATGTCGTCACGCGAGTGGACCGGGCGCAGAACCGGCGGATACCCGCGATCTGGATCGCGAACACGGACGGCACGGGCACCCCCAGGATCCTCATTGACGAGAGCTGGTCGCCTGGGGCACCGCGGTGGTTGCCCGACGGGAAGTCCGTCTCGTTCATCTCATCGCGGTCGCCGGACGACACTGGATCAGCCGGCGGGCGGCGCGCGGGGACTGCCCGATCGCAGCTCTGGGTGTTCACGCTCGGCGGGCCCGCACCGCGTCGCGTCAGCTCTATCAGGAACGGCGTGTCGAGCTGCGTATGGGCTCCCGATGGCGCCCAGGCGGCGTGTCTCAGCCGCACCGGCCCCAGCGACAACTGGCCGGCGGGCAGGGAACGCAGCGACGTTCGACACTACACACAGATCTCCTACAAGTTCAACGACACCGGCTGGTTCGACGACCGCCGGTCGCACGTCTTGATCGTGGACACCCGCTCTGGGACGGCGCGCCAGATCACGGGCGGCGACGCCTGGAACGACACGGATCCGCAGTGGTCGCCTGACGGCACGCGCATCGCCTTCGTATCCAACCGCACGGGCAAGGAGTTCGACCAGGACCGGAACAGCGACGTCTGGGTCGTTTCGGTTGGATGCCTCGGTGCACAGCAGGGCGGGACTGATGGCGCCAGCGCCAGCGCACGGCCGTGCGGCAGTGAGTCGCTCACGAGAATCTCGACTGGCCTGGGACCCGATAACTCGCCGCGCTGGTCGCCGGATGGCAAGTCCATCGCATTCATCAGCTCAGCCGAAGAAGAGGACCCGGTTCAGTTGATGCTGGCGCCGAGCGCTGGCGGCGCTGCGACCGATCTGGCGCCGGACCTCGACCTGCTGCCGGGCGATCTGCAATGGGGTGATGGCGGCCGGGCGATGTACTTCACGTCCGGCAGTCGCGGCGAGACGCACGTCTTTCGCGTCGACGTCGCCGCCAAGAAGGTCTCGCCGGTGACGAGTGGAGCCCGCGCGGTGCGTTCGGTGAACCTCGCGACCGACGCTCGCATGATCGTGTATCTCTCGAACGACTTCACGCATCTCGACGACGTCTACGCGGCCGGGCTGGACGCCTCACGTGAGCGCAAGCTGACGACGCTCAACGATTCCCTGTGGAAGCAGTTGACGTTGCCGCCCGTCGAGCGGATGACCTACAAGGGCGCCGACGGCTGGGACGTCGACGGCTTTCTCGTGAAGCCGGTGGGATTCGAGCCCGGCAAGACGTATCCGATGATCCTCAACATTCACGGCGGGCCGGCAGGCATGTACGGCGTGGACTGGTACCACGAGTTCCACGTCTACGCGGCCAGAGGGTGGGCGGTGTTCTTCACCAACCCGCGTGGATCAACCGGCTACGGCCGCAAGTTCCAGCGCGGCATCGTGAACGAGTGGGGCGGCAAGGACTACGTCGACGTCATGAACGGCGTGTCCGCCGTGCTCGCGAAGAACCCATGGATCGACAGCACGCGGCTCGGCGTCACCGGCGGCAGCTACGGCGGCTTCATGACCAACTGGATCGTCGGGCACACCAACCTGTTCAAGGCCGCCGTCACGCTGCGCAGCATTTCGAACTTCATCAGCGACGATGGGACGCGCGACGGCGCCTACGGGCATCGTGAGGACTTCAGCGGCGACATCTTCCAACGGATGGACTTCTATTGGGACCGCTCGCCGCTCAAGTACGTGCAGAACGTCACGACGCCCATCCTCATCCTGCACTCCGACAACGACTATCGCGTGCCGATCGAGCAGGGCGAACAGTGGTTCCGGGCGCTCAAGCACTTCAACAAGACCGCCGAGATCGTGTTCTTCCCGCGCGAGAACCACAATCTCACGCGGACCGGCGAGCCGAAGCATCTCGTCGAATCGCTCAACTGGCAACTCTACTGGTTCGACAGGTACATCGACGGCAAGAGCGACGCGGTCGCGCCCAACTGGAGGTAGCGAAGGGACGACTTACTTCTTACAGCGCTCGAGCACCTGAAGCGCCAGCTGCTTCGCGGCGTCGGCGTCTTCGGGAAGCAGTGGGCCCGGCATCGGCGCGTTACCCGTGATGAAGTACTGGCGCCGTCCGCTCTCCACACCACCGTTGGCGTCGAAGCCGAGATAGATCGTCTCGTTCTCTTCCCTTCCGTCAGCGCCGGCCTGATGCGACGCCACCTCGATGTACGTCGGCCGGAACGCGCGCGTGGTGTCCCCGACACCGACGGTGATCCGTCGCAGCGGCACGTCGCCTTCCATTACCAGCCTGGGCGCCGCGACTCCGCTCGTGCTGCACCTCGCGTCCGCCGGCGCACCGCGAAGCAACGGCATCTGACCGATGCGGCTTTGCTCTGGGGCGGCAACGGGCGTCGGGTCGGTGTTCTCGAGGGGGCCCTGCGGCGTAGTGTCCGCCACGGGCTTCGCCGCGGGCTGCTCTTCGCGGCAACCGGCGCATACCGCGAGCGCCAGTGCAAAGGCCCAGGTCTTCATGGAACCACCTGGCCCTTTGTGGCGCTGTCGTAGAAGCGCGCCATGTCGGCACGGAGCTTCTTCATCGACCCCTCCTCGATGTACATCATGTGGCCAGCGGGGTAACGCTCCACCGTGATGTTGTTCCTCCCGACCGCGGGATCCACCGACATGTGTGCCAGCGTGTAGTCCACCGCGAAGAATGGCGTTGCTCCGTCGTAGTAACCCTCGGCGACGAACAACTTCATGTACGGGTTTTTCGCGAAGGCGCGCTCGAGATTGGGGACGACCGTAGCGTACTGGTTCTGCGGATAGTTCCACGGGCCGATGCCGCCGCCGAGGATGAAGTAGTTGTCTTCGTTCCGGTAGTTCAGCTCCCGCCTGTTGTAGTCGGTGAGCACCGGCGTAAAGGTATTGCGGATCACCACCTCGCTCGGATCGCCGATCTGCGGTCCGCCGCCGATGCGACCACCTCCGGCGACGAGCGTGGCAAACCCTGTGAAGCGGCTGTCGAGACGGCCCACGGTCCTGCGCTGGTCCTGGAGCAGCTCGGTGTTGAACGACTGAAGCGACACGCGCAGGTCGTTCTCCTGAATGACCGAGGGCTCGAGTCCCGTGTAGCGCGCCATCTGGTCGACCGCGGTCTTGTATTCCGCCGTCGTGAGCCTGTTGCCCCTCATGAGCGCCGCGGCGTAATCCGTGGATGCCCACTTCTCCGACTGCGTGGTCACGTCCGCCAGCGAGAGTCGCTGGAGATCCGCTGGGAGCTTCTTGTGGTACCAGGCCGTCGCCGTGTATGTCGGGATGAAGTTGATGAACCCGAGGTCGTTGCCGCGTGACTGCGACGAATAACCGAAGTTCAGCACCGTCGAGATCAGCGCTACGCCGTTGAGCACGATGCCCGCGTCCGCGAGCGTCCCCGAGAGGCCCGCCGCGCGCGTGGTGCCATAGCTCTCGCCGGCAAGAAACTTGGGCGACGCCATCCGATCGTACCGCGTCAGGTACAGCCGGATGAACTCCTGCACCGATCGCAAGTCCTCCTCGAGGCCCCAGAACTTTGTGCCCAGTTGCTGCGTTGCAGCCCGGCTGTACCCCGTGCCGATGGGATCGAGGAACACGAGATCGGTCTGATCGAGCAGTGTGTACTGGTTGTCCTCGAAGTTGTAGGGCGGCGGTGGGGCGCTGCCGTCCGCCATGAGCCGCACCTTTTTCGGACCGAAAGCGCCGAGGTGGAGCCACACGGTGGACGATCCAGGCCCGCCGTTGAAGACGAAGGTGATGGGGCGCGTCGCCGCACTCGAGCCATCCTTCGTGTACGCCACGAAGTACATGCCGCCTTCGACGACGTTGGTCTCGCCGTTCTTGATGGGCATCATGCCGGCCGCCGCCGTGTAGTTGATCGTTTGCCCGCGCACCGAGATCGAGCGGCGCGTGACGACGGGCGGTATTTGCGTCATGGCCACGACGTCCAGCGCCGCGGCGGTGTTGCCGCGTCGTCCGGCGGCGCTGTCCGCCGGCCCGCGGCTCGAGTCCTGTCGCGTCGCGGTTCCATTCGGTGCGGGTGCGCCCGCCGGACGCTGCGCGACAAGAGAGGTCGGAAGAAGCGCGGCGAACGCCCCGACTGCGAAGAAGCGAGAGTGGTTGCGCATGAGTGGTGGTAGCGGGTGTAACGACTGGGTAAATGTGAGAAGCGCGCCTCGCGCACGCGAGGTCGTGGCCAGTTTCATGAGCGTCTCATGTCATCTGCCGTGTTCGCGCGCGCAACCAGCGCTTGCACATTCCACAGGCACGCTGTATCGTATTTCACACAATCGCCGTTCCGTGGTCATTTGCCGCCTATTGCCGCCACGAAAAACAAAGGCTAAAAAGCGACGCTCGGCGGCCAACCCGCTGGGCTTTTTTGTTATGACGCAACGCGTCTCGATGATGCACATGTGTCTCTGCACCTGTTGGTATCCCCAATCGGGGAGCCGGCCGGGCGTCCATGCGCACCCATGATGGACGCGTGATCTAGAGACCAGTACCGATCACTTACCGGCCCGCTCCCCAAAACGGAGCGGGATTTTTTTTGGCCGCCGACGGCAACGGCGCTGGGGCGGCGGTCGAGCCGAGGGTCGCAACAGTCGAAACAACGGAGAGGCACATGGCAGTCAGCGTCAAGCCAATCGGCGTCTACTACGAGCACCCGGACTGGTTCCGGCCGCTGTTCGCGGAGCTGGATTCGCGCGGCGTGTCCTACGAGCGCATCGACGCGTCGTCCCACAGCTACGCTCCCGGCGATGGCATCGCGCCGTGGTCGGTGGTGTTCAACCGCGCCAGCCCGTCCGCGTACCTGCGGGGACATGTCCAGGCCACGTTTCACACGTTGCACTGGCTGCGGCATCTCGAGCGTCTCGGCGTTCCGGTCGTCAACGGGAGCGACGTCTACTCGCTGGAGCTGTCCAAGACGAATCAGATCGATCTGCTCGCTTCGCTCGGGCTTCCCTTTCCAAAGGCGATCACGATCAACAACGCGGCGCGGGCGGTGTCGGCCGCACGGGAAGGCAAGCTTCGGTATCCGGTCCTGATCAAGGCCAACATCGGAGGCAGTGGCGCCGGCATCACGCGCTACGACTCGGAGGAAGCGCTGTCGCACGCGGTGGCGTCCGGCAATGTGAGCCTTGGCGTGGATGGCGTCGCGCTCGTCCAGGAGGCAGCACCGCTGCGCGACGGTCACATCACGCGCGTCGAGACGCTTGGCGGCAACTACCTCTATGCGATCAACGTCTTTCCCGCCACGGGTTCGTTCGATCTCTGCCCGGCGGACGCGTGCCAGACGACGAGCGGCGTCGAGCTGGTGCGCGGCGCGTGCGCCGTGGACGCGCCCAAGAGCGGATTGCGCGTCGAAGGCACCACACCGCCTCGCGAGATCGTCGCGGAGGTCGAGCGCATCGCCGTGGCCGCGCATCTCGACGTCGGAGGCATCGAATTCCTCGTCGATGATCGCGACGGCACGCACTACTTCTACGACATCAACGCGCTGTCGAACTTCGTCGCCGATGCGCCCAATGTGATCGGCTTCGATCCATTCGTGAATCTGGCGGACTATCTGGAAGTTCGCGCAGGCCGCGCACGGTGGGACGCCGAGGGCATCGATTTCCGGCAGGCGCCCCGTTTCTCGCAGCCGACTCTCGTGGGAGGCGCCTGATGCGGTACGGCTACTGGCTTCCCGTCTTCGGCGGCTGGTTGCGCAACGTGCCGGACGAGCGAATGGCCGCGACGTGGCAATACGTTCAGCGGCTGGCTCGCCGCAGTGAGGAGATCGGCTATGACCTGACGCTGATCGCCGAGTTGTTCCTCAACGACATCAAGGGCATCGATGCCCCGGCGCTCGACGCCTGGTCCACCGCGGCGGCACTGGCGTCGGTGACCAGCCGCCTGGAGCTGATGGTCGCGGTCCGACCGACGTTCCATCAGCCGGCGACCCTCGCCAAACAGGCCGCGAACATCGACCAGATCAGCAACGGCAGGTTGTCGCTCAACGTGGTCTCGTCGTGGTGGAAGGACGAGGCCCGGCGATACGGCATCGCGTTCGACGAGCACGACGATCGCTACGCGCGCACCGCCGAATGGCTTGCCGTGATCGACGCTGCCTGGCGAGAACCGCAGACGACGTTCCGGGGCACGTACTATCAGGTGGAGGATCTCGTCGTCGAGCCCAAGCCCGTCGCCAGCCGCACGCGGCAACGCCCGGTGATCTATGCGGGCGGCGAGTCACCCAAGGCGAAGGAGATGACTACTCGAACTCCAACCGCGGCTTGCGCGCCGGACTGGTTGGGACGCCCGAGCGGGTGGCGGATCAGGTGCGGGCGTTCGAGGCGGTTGGCGTCGATCTGCTGCTGCTCCAGTGCAGTCCTCAGCTGGAGGAGATGGAACGGTTCGCCGAACAGGTCATGCCGCTGGTGGCGGAGGGCGTTCCGAGCCTTGCCTGAGGGCGCTGAATGGAACAACTGCGCGCGTCTCACTCAGGATTCGCGACAACGATTTCGGCGCTCGCGCTCTCGCCCGTCTCCGTGACCGCGCGAATCACGTGCCTTCCCGGAACGAGCGCCCAGCGCGCGCCAGCGTGCGAGGCACCATCGACGGACCAGCGCACGCTGCCGGCGCCGTTGGTCCGCAATGAGATGGTTGCGTAGCGCGGATCGATTCCACTCGGAATCGCGTAGCGATCGCCATCGATCGGCGACAGGATGCGGAAGCCGGATCGCCTTGGCGCGACCGAATCCGTTGCGCTGTCGGGCGTCGCCGCCGCCAGCCGCATCCCGTCACGCGCCCAAGCGACATACTCCGCTGGAAGCGTCACGCCGCTGCCCACTTCCCACGTGTCCGACTCCGCCGGTTCGGTGCCGCGCGCAAACCATTCCGTGAGCTGCGCGCAGCCGGACGTTGCCCTGAGGCCCGACAAGCGACAAACCGGCAGTGCGACCGCACCAGCTTCAGCAGGCGTCATGAGCGCGCCGGGCGACACGCGGGCCGCCACTGCCATCACCGCGCGGTGCAGGAGCGGGCCGGCACCGGTGATTCCGCTCACGCCCTGCATTGGCCGACCGTCGAAGTTGCCCGCCCATACCGCGACCGTGAATCCACGCGTCGTGGCCACCGCCCAGTTGTCGGTGAAATGCCGGCTCGTGCCGGTCTTTACCGCGACGGGAAACGGGAAATCGAATGGCGTGACAGGACCGAAGCCCGGCACGCGCGCCCCAGCATCCTGCAGGATGTCCAGCACGATGGCGCTCGAAACACTGGTGACGACCTTACGGCTCGTCTCTCGCCACGCGGTCGCCGGCCTGCCAGCCACGTCCGCGCGCCACGTCCACGGACGCCATTCGCCGCCGTTTGCCAGCGCGCGATACGCGTTGGCGAGCTCGATGAGCGAGACGTCCCCATTGCCGAGCGCGAGGCCAAGTCCGTAGTACTCGGCGTCGCGCTGGAGCGATTCGAAGCCAGCGAGTTGCAGCGTGTGCAGAAAGCTGCCCGTTCCGAGACGCGCGGCCAGCTCCACCGCGGGCACATTGTACGAGCTCGCGAGTGCTTCACGCGCCCGAGTCGGCCCTCGAAATCGCCGATCGTAGTTCCGTGGCTGGTAGGGTCCGGTAGCAGTTGCGTACGTGCGGGGAATGTCCGGCAGCACCGTCGCCGCGGTATAGCCACGATCGAGTGCAAGCGCGTACAGGAATGGTTTGAGCGTCGATCCCGGCTGGCGAGGCGATACCACCATGTCAGTCTGCCCGTCCAACTCGGCCCAGAAGTTCGGGGATCCAACCCACGCCAGAACCTCTCCCGTCGTGTTATCCAGCACGACCGCGGCTGCCTGTCGCACGCCGCGGTCCTTCATCATGTCCACCGTGTGCCGCACCTCTCCCTCGAGCGCTGCTTGCAGTGCGACGTCGATCGAGGTGCGGACCGTTCCGGCGACAGCCGCGTCGTCATCAGCCCAGGCCATCACGCGCGTCGTGAAGTGCGGCGCCAGGAATGGTGTTGTTCCACGAGCGGCGACCAGGGGCTCGCTGCGCGCTCGCGCTACGTCTTCGCCCGACGCGTACCCCAGCCGAAGCATTCGCGACAGCGCAACGGCGCGCCGAGCGCGCGCCCGCCTGGGCGAGGTGAACGGGTTGTCGCTGGAGGGCGCGTGCGCCAGACCCGCCAGCGTCGCCGCCTGTCCGATGCTCACCGCGTTCGGCGACGTTCCGAAGTACAGCGACGTCGCCGCGCCGATCCCGACCGTGGCCTGTCCCAGATGCACCCGGTTCAGATACTGCTCGAGGATCTGCTGCTTGCTCAGGTGCCGCTCCAGGCGCAGGGCCCAGAACGCCTGGCTCACCTTGCCGACGAAGCTCCGCTCCGACGGCCGCACGAGACGCGCGAGCTGCATCGTGATGGTCGAGGCGCCCGAGACGA
Source organism: Gemmatimonadaceae bacterium (assembly GCA_035758925.1). Classification (GTDB taxonomy): domain Bacteria; phylum Gemmatimonadota; class Gemmatimonadetes; order Gemmatimonadales; family Gemmatimonadaceae; genus DASPMP01. Next base: position 6,713 of record DASTVV010000016.1, on the reverse strand, counting down.
CGCGACCCGTGGCGAGGTTGTCGCGTGTCGCTCGCGCGAGAGCGCGGACATCGACACCGGAATGGTCCCAGAAACGCCGGTCTTCCACGGCGATGAACGCGTTGATGACGTCGGGATCGACGTCGCCGTACGCAGTCCACTCGCTCCGGCTGCCGTCGGCGGCTCGTGTGGACCGCAGCGGCAAGCCGTTGCGATCCTCGATCACGAGTGCCGGGCCGCGAGACGGGGCCAGAGTGTCCGCGGGCAACGGCCAGAGCAGCCAGGCGGCGCATGTCGCCGCAACGACGGCCGGTGTTGCCAGCGAGAAGGCCAGAATCCGTCGCGTCTTCACTTGTCCCTTGGCGTCACCACGAACGTGCCACCGTCGCTTCGTCCGTGAACTCCCGGGTTGTACATCTCTTCGGCATGCGCCGGCGGTTTTATGAACGTGCCGGGCGTCGTCGCGCGCGCGAGATACGTCGCTGTGTACGTGCCCGGCCAAAGCACCGTCGCGGAGTAGACGACGCGATCGTCGCGCATCTCGCGGTGGTCGAACGGCGACCACCAGCCACCGTCCCATCGACCGTAGCCCCAGGCAACTTCGGAATTGTCGTCCTCGTCGCGCGCGGCGTTCACGCCCGGGCCCGCGATTGCGGACGCCGTCCGCAAGCTGAGGTCCACCGCCTCCAGTCCCGCGGGCAACGCGTCGTCGAGCACCACGAAGTTCCGCGTGGTGGGAACCGTGATCTTGAGACGCACGCGTACGAGGTCGCCCTCCACGGCGCTCGTGACTGGAGCACCGCTGGTGGCGTGCTCGTACCAGCGTTCGACGCGAATGCCCCGATCCTCCACGGACACCGGCTGCGTTGCCGGGATCTCCGTGACGGTGAGGTAGTAGTACACCGGGCCACCCGCGTCACCGGGGCCAGCCTGAAGTGACAGCTTGAGTGACTCGCCGCGCTCCGATTTCGCCAGCAGGCCACTGAGCGCAATCGTGGAGTCACGGCTGGCACCCACGGTGCCGTCGACGGTCGCGGCGAGAATCGCTTTCCCCGCTGCGGACCGCACGGTGACGCCGCGACTGCCCTGCTCGCGACGGATGCGATCATACCTGGCCAGCGCACCGATCGCGCTCGCGTAATCCTGCGTGTTCCATATCCACGAAGACCGCTCCGCGCGACCCTGCTGCGCGAGCGACTCCACCAGCGGCCCCACGAGCGGATGCTCGGGCTGAATGACGAGGGTCGCGGACAGCACACGGGCCAGCGGGCGGATGGGCGACGCGAAGTAGAACCACTGCCCCACCGAATCCGGCAACACCGCACGACGTCCCTCGACGCGAACCTGTGCCCACGTTGACGCCAGGATCGCAGTCGCGGTCGGCATCTCTCCGCGCCGCGCCATGACCTCGGCCAGCCGCGCGCGATCTTCGAGCGACAGCTGCGGCGCAAGTCGCAGCAACTCGTTCTCTGCGGCGATCGATGGACGTTTGAGCCGGCTGAGGAAGTCGACGCCAGCCACCCGTTCGCCGAGCGCGATGTCGCGTCTGCGGAACCACGTTCCGAGCGTGGAGACCATGACGTTCGTGTCGCCGCGCAGCTTGCTGGTGACGAATGCCGCGAGCTGGTTGAGCACCACGCTGTCCACGGGTATTCCAGCGTCGCGCGCATCGAGCAGCACGATGCCCGCATAAGAGCTGAGCCACGTGCTCGTCCAGTCGGTGTTCGACCAGTAGCCGATCCCGCCGTCGGTCCTCTGGCGGCGACTCAGCATCTCTACGGCGCGGACGATGTCGGCTCGCGGGTCGCGCGACAGCACCCCCTCCGCCCCCTGCTGCCCGGCGCGATACAGGGCGATGAGCGGCACCGCCGCGCTGATGACCTGCTCGGAGCAATAGTATGGATAGACACGGAGCCGCCGCGTCATGCCGCGGATGCTCGCCATGGGCGACGTCCCAAGGCTCAACGACACCGTCGAGCGCGCCGGGTCGATCGACTTCGGCAGCAGTATCTCCACGCTTGCCGTGTCGTGAAGGACGCCGGAGGCGACCGTCGCCTGCGGATGATAGTCCGGCCTCACCGGGATCGACACGCGCACGGCGTCCGCGTTCTGGCCGTCGGTCACGTCAAAGCGGAATGACGCGGTGTCGCCAATTCCTTTTGGAGTCTCGAACGGGAACCGGACCTCGGAGCCGCGCGACGCGGCCAACGTCGCGGTCTGCTCGGCCTGGCCGCGAAGCGATACTCCGGTCACGGCTGTCTTCATCCGTACCGCCGCGGCGACCCCGTCGCGCCGATTCACGACCGCTCCCGCCACGAATCGATCCGCCGGACGCACGAAGCGCGGCAACGCGGCGCGAGCCACCAGCGGTCTGGTGACGAGCAGCTTGGACTGACCGTTGCCGTAGCGATCGCCCGCGGTCACGGCGACAGCCATGATCCGGAACGTGGTGAGGTTGTCCGGCAGCTTTGCCGTGGCGGTCGCGTTTCCCTGCGTATCCGTCACGACCGAGCCGATGAAGAACGCCGTCGTCTGAAATCGCGAGCGCAGCACGTCCGCGCCGTCGGCGCCGCCACCACCGCCTGCTTCGCGGCGTCCTTTTTCGCCCTCGGGTACCTGCGGGGCGACAGCCGTCATGTTGCTTGCCAGCCGCATGCCCAGGCCGCGCGCCCGGTAGATGAGATCGATCGGGTCTGGGGTCTTGTAGCCGGTGAGGGCGAGTACCCCTTCGTCCACGGCCCACAGCGTCACCTCGCTGCGGGGGCCCCTGCCCTGCGGATCACGAACACGAATCATCACGCGAGCGGAGTCGCCCGGCAGGTATTGCGGTTTGTCGGTGTCGAGAGCCACGGCGAGTCGTTTCACCTCGGGGGTGACGCGAATCTCCGCGTACCCAACGCGAATCGTGGGTCGCCCCGGATCATCGAGCGGACCGGGCTTCGCGCTTCGGCCGCGCGCGACGACGATGGACACGAATACGTTCGGCGCGAACGCTTCGGTGATCGGAAACTTCAGCGTCGTCGCGCCTGACGTGAGACGCATGCGCCGCTGGTCGATCAGTCCTTCGCGTTCGACGGTGATCCATGCTTCCGCGTCGATGAAGGGTGATGCGAACAGGATCGTCGCCGTGTCACCGACTGAATACCGCGTGCGATCCGGGATGACGTCCATCTTGAACTGCGTCTCGTCGCTCCAGGGCACCCAGTCCTTGCCGGACGTCCAGCGTTCGAAGCTGGTCGATGCCTTGCGTCCACGCGCGTCGGTGGCGGTGAACGAGACGGTATAGATCCCGGCAGCCGGAGGAGTGAACGCGCAGGTTTCAGCGCTCGCCGACGTCGTGACCGCGCAGCGCGCGACGGTATCCGCGACCCATTCGCCGACGACCTCGGACACACCCTCACGCTCGCGACGCACGCGGTGCCATTCGCGGCGCACCACGGTGCCCGAAACACGTACGTCGGCAACCCGCTCTCCCGTAGGACGGACGGTCATCACGCTTACGGATTGCCGCGTGCCGGCTTGCCAGAAGTACGAGGACCCCAGCGGTTTCACCGCGATGTACACGTCGGCCGGATGCACAAGCGTTGTCGTGGTCGCGGCGACAACCTGTCGATTGACATCCGCGACGGTCGCCTGAACCGCGATTCGTGCGGCCCTTCCCTTTGCGAGCGCCGGGAGCTTGAACCTGATACTGCGTTCGCCGCGCGCATCGAGCGTGTCGACGCCGCTCGCGAGTACCGCCGTTGGAGACGTGTTTTCCTCCCACCACGGCCCACTTTCACCCAGTGTCCAACCTTCGGTACCGGGGACATCCAGGTCCCACGCATACAGGCTGCTTGACTGCGCCACCCACGTGAGTGCCGCACGGCCCATCGGCGCGCCGAACAGATATCGCGCTTGCACCTGCGCCGACAGCGTGTCGCCGGGGAAACGCGTTTCGTTGGTGGACGCGACGTCCACGAGGAATTCCGGTGGACGGTACTCCGCCACGCGATAGTACGCGTCGGCCACCTTCCGCCAGTCGCCTTGAAGCCTGGTTTGAACCTCCACGGCGTACGTTCCGAGCGCGGCCGAGGTCGGGATCTCCAGCGCTTGATCCGCGGTGCCGAATGTGGACAGCCCGGCTACGATCTCCTTGATGACACCTTGCTCGCGATCGCGGAAAATCCATTTGACCGAATCGCGTCCAGCTCCGACTGGTGGACGCAATGCGCCGAGCGCACCAGACCGAACGATGGTCTTGGCGAAAACCCGCTCGCCCGGCCGATAGATACCGCGCTCAGTGAAAACCGCGCCGGCAAGGGGAAAGCGCTGATCGCCATAGGCGCTGTAGGCGTTGAAGCGCCACGGCGAGAGATCGGGATCGTAGCCGTTGACCGGCGTCACCGCGCGATCGTCGCCGAGCGAGACCTTGACGTAGCCTTCGAAGCCCGGATAGCCCTCGTCCTCGCCCTCGTCTTCCTCAGACGCCGCGGCGGACGACTCGCCCCAACCGGTGAGTCGCGCGATCCCCTGCTGGTCGGTGCGCGCGGTTGCGAGCGTCTTGCCAACGGCATCGTGCAACACGACGAGTGCCCCGGTCCTGGGCTTCCCATCGTTCACACCTGTCACCCATACGACGCCCTCGGTCTTTCCAATGCGAGCGTGGACACCGAGGTCCGTGACCTGCACGACAGCCACGGCTCCCCCGCTCACGACCTCGCGGCCGTGAGACCGTCCGTTGACCCGGATGGCAAAGAGCGTATTGGTGCGAGAGGGCGATGCGGCGGGCAGCGGAATGCCGATGACAGCCGGATGGTCCGCGGTGGCGCGAACCGGGACCGGTGTCCGTGGCGCTCCGCCCAAGAGAGAGTTCCACAGCTCGGCGTTGCCCCACGACACGGACAGCACCCGGGCCTCGAGCGAGTCCGGGATGGCGGCAATGGTCGCGATCAACGTGTCGACGTTCACGTATTCCACCGCGAGAGTCCGGAATCCGACGTGCTCCACGAGCTGCCTGCCGTATGCGTAATTGACTGACGGCGAGTAGCCGGTGGTGCGATAGCCCAGGGCGGGATTACCGCGCAGCGACTGGCCAAACACGTCGCGCAGCGCAGTGTCGGCAACGACCGCGTATCCGACGTGCGGTTCGAGTGTGGCGTCGAGCGCCCACGTGGTGGATTCGTCGCTCGTGTCCCGTACGGCGAACTTCACGTCCGGAAACACCTTCACACGTCGCAGCACTTCGGCGCCGCGCACCGGATTGCTGAACCGAAGCGTCAGCGGACCTCGGGGACAGAAATCCTGTCCATACGCGCATTTCAACTCGACGAGCTTGAGATCGCCGTAGGTCTCGAATCCCCACCGCGTATAGCCGTGCGGCAACTCGTCGGACAGCTCGCTCGGCACCACCAACTCGGCGCCGCAGCCGTGCGGCAATGGGCCGGGCGCCTGGAGCTGCACGACACGACGAAGCGTGTCGCCAGCCATGTCGCGATAGTTGACGCCGGCCCAGCGGAAGTTGGGCGGATCGGTGTCTCGCGGCCGCCGCTGGCCAATGGCGCGCAGGCGAACGACACGCTGGCCACCGGCGCAGGCGGCGTTGAATTCGGCGTACGCGGTGGCACTGAGTTTCTCCAGGTCCACCGGCGCGCTGAACACGACGTCGAAGCGCTGGTTCTTCGCGACGTGTGCGGCGCGTGAGTTGTCACCGAAGACAGGCGATCCGGTCAGCAGCACCGGGCCCTGCGTCCGGAACACAAAACCGTAGGGCGCCGCCAGCTTGCCGCCGTCCATCGAGCTGAACGTGTTGGCGACCGTGACGGTGTAGCGCATGCCGGGCGTCAGCATCTGCGACGGCGTGAGCCGCAGCGTTACCGGATCACGCCACTCGAGCTTCCCGGCAATCGGCGGCTGAACCGTGAGAATCGTCCGTGGATCGATGGTGCGATCCAGCGAGCCGGCCACAGGCCTGTCGAATGTGACGGTGATCGTCGCGGTCGGTCGCGCTTCACCGGATGGCGCGACGCGGATCACCTTGAGCGGCTCAGTGCTCTGGGCTCGCGCCGAGCTCGGAACGAGCGCGGCACCAACGGCCGCCAGGACGAGGGAATAACGAAGAACACTCAGGGGCGGCATGCGATGGATGAGGCAGTTGAGTCTTATATCGACCAAACTCGGCGGTGTTCCAAACGCTCATCTCAGACGATGAAAGTACGCCTTTGGTCCCACTTCGAGCGGCGTCTCGATTGCGTTGGTACGCTAATGACCAACGACGGCCGCGTTGGCGGCCGGGGCGATTCGCCGGGAGGGCATCGAATGTCAACCAGAAACTCGCTTCAGCGCCGCGGTCAGTGGGGTGGGGCTCGCCTGGGGCTCGCAGCCGTCAGCCTTCTGGCGGGGCTCGGCGCGTGCGGACCAGACATCCAGGTGCGAACGGCCGTGTCTCCCGAAGCGAACACATTGGCTGGACGCCGCACGTTCAGGATCATCGAAGCCACGAAGCCGGCTGACGGCGACGGCATCGACGGGTTCGGCATCAAGGACCCCATGGTCGACAACTCGATCACCGATCAGAAGATCCTCTATACCATCAAGGCCGCATTCGAAGCGCGCGGCTACCGCTACTCGCCGGATAACGCCGACTTCGACATCACGTACTACGCGACGATCGCGCCGATCCTCGACATCCGTACCTATAATTCTGGGTACGGGTACGGCTACGGCTACTATGGTGGCGCGGGGTACGGCTATGC
>DASTVV010000132.1:0-80076 GCA_035758925.1 Gemmatimonadaceae bacterium | reverse complement strand
CACGTTCATGCCGAAGACGAGGTGGTTGATCAGGAACTGCACATGTCCCTGCGCCTGCATGGAGCCGCCCATCAGACCAAAGCTCATGTATGGCTGCTCCGCGGCTTGGGGTGTGGGGCCTGGCTTCGTCACAAAGCCGGGGATCAAGGTGTGAAAGGGCCGCTTGCCCGGAGCAACGGTGTTCGGCAAGCCCGGTGTGAGCGTGAACCCTGCGCCGCGATCGTGGAGCGCGAAGCCGGTTCCCGGCACCACGACGCCTGATCCGAACTCGTCATATAGGGAATTGATGAACGACACCATGTTGCCGTCCTTGTCGGCCACGGTGAGGTAGATGGTCTCGCTCGCGACACGCCCCGGTCCCGGATCCGTGCGAACCATCGCTTTCGCCTGATCAATGTGCGAGCGCCGCTCCTTGATGAAGGGATCGGCGAGGATCTCGGCCGGAGACAGGGTGAGATGATCCGCGTCGCCGGCATACTTCACGAGGTCGGCGTACGCGAGCTTCTTGGCTTCGATGAGCAGGTGAAGGTACGCCGCCGAGTTATGCCCCAGGGCCTTGAGGTCGTAAGGCTCCAGGATCCGCAGCATCTCCAGCGCCGCGATGCCCTGATTGTTCGGCGGCAGCTCCCACACGCGATAGCCTTTGTAGTCCACGGAGATCGGCGTCACCCAGTTCGGTGCGTTTCTCTTCAGGTCGTCGATCGTGAGGAACCCACCGAGCTCCTTCACGCGATCCACGAGACGCTGTCCGAGCGTGCCTCCGTAGAGCGCCGCCGGTCCTTCCGCGGCGATCTGGCGCAGCGTACGCGCATAGTCCGGGTTGGCGAACCAGTCGCCAGCCTTCGGTGGCATGCTGTCGCGCAGGAACGTGGCGCGCGCGCCCGGATCGCGCCGCAGGATGTTGACCTGGCCAGCCCAGTCGCCCGCGATCACCGGCGTTACCACGAAGCCGTCGTCTGCGTAGCGAATGGCCGGTGCGAGCGCCTGTGCGAGCGTGCTCGTGCCGTACTTGTCGAGCAGCGTCTGCCAACCCGCGAGCGCGCCGGGCACGGTGACGGTCTCGATGCCGCGGGGGATGCTGGTGGTGCGTCCGCGCCGCAACAGCTCCTCGCGCGTCATGAGCGATCCGGCGCGGCCGCTGGCGTTGAGCGCGACCAGACGCTGTTCCTTGGCGCTCCAGATGAGCGCGAACATGTCGCCACCGATCCCGGTCATCATTGGCTCTACGACGGACAACACCGCGGCAGCGGTGATTGCCGCGTCGATGGCGTTGCCGCCGCGCTGCAGGACGTCGATCGCAGCGGTGGTCGCCAGCGGCTGGCTCGTTGCGGCGACGCCATTCGGCGCGAACACCGGCGACCGGCCGGCCACCAGGGGCGTACGTTGCGCACCAAGGGCGCTGGACAACACGCAGAGCATGGCGGCGCGCGAAACGGCGCGGCGCCAGGTGCGATTCGAGTGGGCAGTTGGGGGCATGATCGTATTGTGTCGGCTGTGCAGAGCGACTCGCAAGTGCGACGCTACTTTATATACGCAGACACGCGAAAACCGCTCGTGGTGGCTTTTTCAGACGGGCTGCAGATGCGATGAGCGAGCAAACCTGGACAAGTGAAATCGACACACCGCTTGGAGCGATGATCGCGGCCGCGAATGATCGCGGCCTCATCCTGTGCGAGTATCTCGACCGTCCCATGCTGCCCACCCAGCTGCGCCGCATCGAGACCATTTGCGGTGGCTCGGTCGTCGAAGGCCGGCACGAGTATCTCGCCCAGGCGCAGCGCGAGCTGGACGAGTATTTCGCGGGACAACGCGTCGAGTTCACCATACCGCTCGTGCTCGATGGAACCGCGTTTCAGACGGCCGTCTGGCATGAGTTGCTGCGAATTCCATTCGGATCGACCACCTCATACGACTCGATCGCGACCAAGTTGTCCAAGCCTGGCGCGGCGCGCGCGGTTGGGCGGGCGAATGGCGACAATCGGATCGCCATCATCGTCCCGTGCCATCGCGTGATCAACTCGGATGGGACGATGTCCGGCTACGGCGGCGGCAAGCACCGCAAGCGGTGGCTCCTGCGACACGAACAACGCGGGGCGCAGCTGTCACTCATGGACGATGCCTGAGGCCGTCATTCTGAGCTGGAGTGGCGGCAAGGATAGCGCGCTCGCGCTGCACGCGCTGTCGCAGGACCCGGCCTGGCAGGTCACTGGACTGCTCACCAGCGTTACGCGCGGCTTCGATCGGGTCAGTATGCATGGAGTGCGGCGCTCGCTGCTCGAGGCGCAAGCACAGCGACTCGGCCTTCCGCTCTCTGTCATCGACGTGGAGCCGCGCAGCGACAACGCGTCCTACGAATCGGCGTTCCACGCGGCGCTCGAGCGCATCCGGTGCGATCAGCCGCGGGTGAAGCACATCGCGTTCGGCGACCTGTTCCTCGAGGACGTCCGCGCATATCGCGAGCGATCGCTCGCCGATACCGGCGTCACGCCGCTATTCCCAATCTGGGGCACCGACACGGGCCGATTGGCGCGACGATTCATCGCGGACGGCTTTCGCGCGCGGCTCGTGTGCGTCGATACGACGCAGCTCGACGCAGGATTCGCGGGACGCGTTTTCGATACTGTCTTGCTCGACGACCTACCGCGCGAAGTTGATCCCTGCGGCGAGAAGGGTGAGTTCCACACGTTCGTCTCCGACGGGCCGCCGTTCAGCGCCGCGGTGCCATACACTGTTGGCGACACCGTGCTCCGCGACGATCGCTTCAGCTTCTGCGACCTGGTGGACAATCATGGTACCGGCGGCACCGCCGGCGGCTGATCGCCTGGTCCGGCTGGCGGCACGGAACGCTTCACCGCTGGACTTCTTCCCGTGTCGCGCACGCGCGCGTCAATTTGCTGGACGAGCGACTGGGTCCGGTCGGCGATTGCCGCGTCCGGGGCGCTGCCGGCGCTGATGGCGCGTGCGACCGCTGCACGAAATGCCGACATCTCCGCGTCGGTGGCACGGCGGCTGAGCAGCAGCTGAACCGATGTGGCGGCCGCCTCCGGTGCCACTCGGCTGGTCACGAGGTCCGCGAGCGTCACGAGCGCGACGGCGAGATCGCCCTCGCTGGGCCTTGCGTTGCCAGCGATCCACAGCCGCCGCAGCGCTGCCGGCGGAACACCTACATGGAGAGCACTGGCGCCGGCCACGATCGTCCCAGGCCGGGAATCGGGCGGAAGTGCCGCACGTGCCGCGCCAAGCTCCCGCACCAGCGTTCGCACCGCCTGTACGATACGCGCGTCGTCAGCGCCCTTGAGCACACCTTCCGCGGCCTTGGCGACGAGTGGATCGCTCGGCAGCCCGGCCTGATGCGCCGAATCAGCGAGCTGCTCCAACGTCGTCCGGGATTCCGTGGAGATCCGCTTCGGAAACTCGTACGCGGTGGCGGCGGGTAGCTGTGCCGCGCCGTGCGCGCTTGCGACCAACAGCAGGACTGCGATGAGCGTACGCCTCGCTGCCACGTTACGACCCTCGCACGAGGACGACGGAATTGGCGGAGCCGAAATCATCGTCAGCGACGCTTGGCGCAAGCGGATCCCTCGCGAGCACGCCATCCACCACGAACGAGTATGCGTACCGTCCCGGCCGGAGCGGGACGACGATCTCCCAGGTATCTCCATCGGCCGAGCGTGTCATCGGCAGGGAAGCCGCGTTCCAGCCATTGAAGTCGCCAACCACCGAGACGCGATGCGCAGTGGGCGCCACCAACGTGAATCGCACTTCGCTCGCGCCGGCGAAGCCCGCTTCGGCGGACGGCGAGGCAGCCAGACTGGGACGATCGTCATGCCGCGCCACGCGTTCGGCTACGAAGACCGCACTGCCACCGAGCAGCATGCAGAGGACGCCGGCGGCAATGGCGCTCGAGGGCTTCACGCTCCAGCGATGCGGTGTGGCGTCGTGGCGTGCGGCATGCTCCCGCGGGTAGTCGCCCGCGGCAACGCGTCGAAGCAGTCGCTGCCGCCAGACGTCGTTGATCTCCGGCAACGGTGCGTCATGGAGCGAGCGCACGGCGGCAAGAACCGACGGCGCTAGCTCGTCCTGGCGTTCACTCATATCGGTCGTCTCCCAACAGTTTTTGCAGCCGTTCGCACGCCCGGTGCACGCGCATCTTCAGCGCCGACATGCCGACGCCCGTCACGGCTGCCATCTCTTCGTAGCTCAGATCCTCCACGTACTTGAGGAGAAACGCTTCGCGCATCGGCGCGTCGAGTGTGGCCACGGCGCGGTCGATGGCATCCCGCAGCGCTCCGTCCGCAGGGCTCGACCGATCGATCGCGGCTCGCACGGTCTCGTCGTCGAACAGGATGCGTGCATCGCGGCGACTGCGCGTCAGCAGCGTGCTGCGGCACCGATTGATCAGGATCGTCATCAGCCAGGTCCGGAACGACAGCGCCTCGTCGTATCGGTGCAGCGCGCCGTACGCGCGGAGGAACGTCTCCTGCGCGACGTCCTCGGCGTCCTGCACGTTCCCCAACATGCGAGTTGCGTAGCGAAGACAGATGCGGGCGTGGCGGTCGACCAGCGCTGCGAACGCTGTCTGTTCCCCCGACAGGACCGCACGCACGAGGTCCGCATCCGTCATCGCCGACCAGTTGTACCCGCGGATGTCACTCCGCGTCACAGCGGCCTGTTTCATCGAATCACGATGAGGCCGACTTTTCCGTTGAACTCGTCCTCGACCGACGGCAGGCCGGGCGGCGCGTCCCACGAGTCGCCGTTGATTCGCACACTGATCCGGTGCGTTCCACGGGGAAGTGGGAGCGTCACTTCCCACAGGTCAGGCGTGGTCTCACGCAGCGAAACCGGCGACCACTGGTTGAAGTCTCCCGAGACCTCGACCGTCCGAGCTCCCGGGGCTCGGAGCGTGATGCGCCAGGTATCCGGCGACACTTGCTCCGCCCGGAATGCAGTGGCCGCCGGGCGTACCGGAGCCGCCGGCGCGCGCCGAATCAGCGCGACGGATGTCACGCGCAAGCCGACCGTCGCGAAGCGCGACGCCAGCGGGGTCGCGTACCTGCCCGGGGTCACGCCGACGCCCGCGATGAACGCGAGGCGTGGCGTCAGCTGAACCGACGCATCCACGTGCCCGCCGAGCGCGGCGCGGGTCGAGTCGAGTGACGGGCGCGCGGAAAGGGCTGTGCCCAACGCGGTACGCCCGAGCGACCAGTCCACGCGCGCCTCGATGTCCGTCCAGCGCCGCAGCCGCCGAATGGACGTGGTGTCGACGACGGTGCGGTCAACGGTATAGCGATGCCATCCCGCCGTGTCGGTGTACGTGCTGTCGACATACGTCACTTGCCGCGCGGTCATCTGTCGGGTCATGAACCGTTGCTGATTGTCCTGCATCGCGACGCTCACCACGGCGCCGCCGAGCATTCGCCACGCGCCAGCAAGCAGCCGCAGGGAAGGTGTTGGATGCGCGTCTCCGCCACGCGCGCGGCCACCACCCAGCCAGACGCCGCTGCGTCCGAAACGCGCCGATACCGCGCCATTGACGTTCAGCGTGCTCGCGGCGACAGCCGACACCGTCGTGTCGCGCGCGTACTGGCCGAATGCCGTAACGCGGAAAACGCCGAACGTCCTGGAGCTGAGCGCGGCATCGAGACTGGCAGTGGGCAGGGTCACGCGGCCTGTCTCCTCGACCAAAAGCCCCATTGCGTGGACGTAGCCGCCGCGATGTTGCGCGAGAATGGTGGGGCTCACCCACGAGGCGCGTCGCCAGGGTCCGCCGCCGCTCCGTCCGAGCACTCCGGATACATCTGCCGCGCCAAACACCTGGCCGGGGAGCGCGGATGCCCCCAGGACAACCGCGAGCGCGCCAAGCGCGCATTTCCCCCACACCGTCGATGTTCTCACCTGGGCAATTCTCCGACGACACGTCGTGAATCGTACCTGCGGGCAACATCCATCCCAATGGTTTATACCTTGGAATGCTGCCAGGAGTCACACGAACGTCCGCGTGACGCGTCGCTCGTCACTCGGGTATATGCATACAACCGATTTCGGAGAGAATTGTGTCACGTGTGATCAGATTCCGCCTTCTGCAGGTCGTTCTCGGCGTCGCGGCTGCGTCGTTGGTAGCCTGCTCCGAAGGCGCCGCGCCGATCGAGAATGGTCCGCTCACCGGTCTGGCGAAGTCCACCGTCACCGACAGCGGCGGCTCGACGATGCCGACGCCGCCTGCGTCTCCCACGCCAGGGTATTTCCGCGGCGTGGTCCGCAGCAGCGAGGGGGCAGCAGGCCCGGACACGCTGGGCACGTCCGTCAAGATTCCGAACGTGCGCGTGGCCGCATATCCGCGTCTGGCGTCCGCGCCTGACGACACCAGGACCGGCCCTCTGGCGGCATCCGTGGTGACGGATGCAAACGGTCTCTTTCAGCTTCCCGAGCTGCCGGGCGGGGAATACGTCGTGACGTTCACACCGCCCGAAGGCAGCAAGTACCTGGGTGTCTGGGTCACGGCCACCGCGCACAGCCAGAGCCACACATATCCGTGGTGGGTGACGCTGCCGCTCAAGTAAGACCGGACTGGGGCGCGGAGCAGATACGCTGAGTACGGGGCTCAGGCCGCCTGCGACACGATCGTCGGCCCGGTGTGTGCCTCCGTGAGAAGCATCATCGGGCCGAGGTCAGCATGGTCATACGCGCAGTGCTCGTGGCTGCCACCCTGGGACTCCTGGCATGCAAGTCCAGAAAAACTGAAACGAGCGGTGGTGAGGTCGCGCCACCGACGGGCAGAATCACCGAGGTCGACGTCAGCCATTTCAACCTCGATATGGGCAAGATGCGGCGCTGGGCACTGGGTGCGCGGTCACTCGCGATAGCGGCACAGCAAGACCCTTCGCTGGCGGCCGCGATGGCGACGTCGGGCAACGAACCGGTGTCGCAATCGATCACCAAGTTGCAGCGCAACTCGCGAGCACGTGAGATTCTGAAAGGCGTCGGTCTCACTCCGCGCGAATACGTGATGATCGGCACCGCCTACATGCAGGCGTCACTTGCGGCCGCCGCTGCACGGGCCAATCCCCCCGGCATGCCTCCCGCCGGAACGAATCCGCGCAACGTGGAGTTCGTACAAACCCATCGGGAACAACTCGACAAGCTCGTCGGTCAGGTCTCCACTTATCGGCCGTACCAGTAGGAGGCTTTCACGGCGATCGTGTTTCGTGGCGTCAGCGCGAAGAGATCGCGCGCGTCGCGCGATAGCCGCAGCGTCCCGCCACTGTTGTCGGACACGTCACGACTTGCGACCAGACTTCGAACAGCAGCGAGCCGGGCCCGATTCCAGCGCGTCACCAGGTTCGAAACGGAACTGCTGTAGCCCCCGCCACCATGAGGCACACAGGTTGACAAAGGCTGTCGCACCTAGCTAGTTAGGCATAACAAGCTAGGTATCAATGCCGAAGACCAGAAACGACATCCTGCAGGGAACGTTGGACCTGCTCGTCCTGCGCACGCTCGATGCGTCGGGGCCGATGCATGGATATGCGATCACGGCGCACATCGGCCGAGTGTCGTCGGACCTGCTGCGCGTGGAGGAAGGGTCGCTCTACCCGGCGCTCCATCGCATGGAGCAGGAAGGCTGGTTGCGCGCGACGTGGGGTGTCACCGAGAAGAACCGCGAGGCGCGATTCTACGAGATCACGGCAAAGGGAAGGAAACAGCTGGAATCGGAGCGCGAGAGCTGGTCGCGGCTCACGGAAGGCGTTGGCCGCGTGCTCCGGTACGCCTGAGGAAGAGACGATGTCCTGGCACCATCGGCTGAGAAACCTGTTCCGGTCCGACCGGCTCATTCGCGACATCGAACGTGAAGTGGAGTTTCATATCGCCGAGCGCGCCGAGGCGCTCCGAGTCCAGGGGATGCCGGAGGACGAGGCGCTCCGTCAGGCACGCTTACGCTTTGGCAACCGCACCGTCGTGCGCGAGCAAATGCGCGATGCCGACATCGTCACCTGGGCGGACTCGTTCGCGGGGGACGTTCGGTACGTCCTGCGCGCGTTGCGTCGCGCGCCGGCGTTCGCGGTCGTCGCAGTTGCGTCGCTCGCGCTCGGGATCGGCGCCAATACGGCGATCTATTCGCTCATCGACGCCGTGGTGCTGCGGCCGCTGCCAGTGAACGATCCGCACGAGCTCGTGCAGCTTGCGATGGGAGAGAAGGACCAGGGCTACTTCACCAATCCGCTTTGGGAGCAGGTGCGCGACAACCAGAGCGGCTTCACCGCGATTGCAGCGTTCGGCGAGACCACCTTTAACACGGCCGGGGGCCAGAAACAGTCCATCGGCGGTTCATGGGTGAGTGGAGACTACTTCACGATGTTCGGCGTGCAGCCGGTACTGGGTCGTCTCTTCGGACGCGCAGACGACGTGCGTGGTTGTTCGGGCACCGCGGTGCTGGGCAACGGTTACTGGCACGCCGAGTACGGCTCACGAACCGACGTGGTGGGCCGTACGATCTCGCTCGAGGGCAAGCCGTTTCAGATCGTCGGAGTCGCGCCCGCGGGATTTCGGGGCGCCGAGATCGGCGGCGATCCGCAGGTCTACGTCCCGCTGTGCAGCGAGGCGGTCATTAGCGGTAGCCTGAGTGCCCTGGACCGCCGCAGCAACTGGTGGCTCAGGGTCATTGGGCGTCGCCAGTCAGACCTGAGCCTCCAGCAGGTCAAGAGCCGTCTCGCCGCGATTTCTCCGGAGGTGATGCAGGCCACGTTGCCGCCGCGCTGGAGCGAGGACAACAAGCGCGAGTACCTCACCCGCACCATCACCGCGCGGCCCGGCGAGGGCGGTGTGTCGGCGCTCCGCAAGCGCTACACGACGGCTTTGGCCACGCTCATGGGCGGTGTTGGAGTTGTCCTTCTCATAGCGTGCGCCAACGTCGCCAACCTGCTCATGGCACGTGCCGCGGCGCGCGAGCGCGAGATGGCCGTACGGCTCGCCATCGGCGCGGGGCGTCGTCGGCTCGTGCGCCAGCTCATGACGGAAAGCGGGCTGCTCGCGCTGTGCGGGGCTGTCGTGGGTCTTTTCGTGGCACGATGGGGCACCCAGGGCCTGGTCGCGCTCATCTCGACCAGCACTGATCCCGTGACGCTCGATCTCGCCCTCAGCCGTCATGTCCTCGGCTTCACCGCGCTCGTCGCCATTCTGACAGCGATGGTCTTCGGTCTCGTACCGGCGTGGCGCGCCACTCGAGTGAGTCCCCAGGCCGCGATGAAGCCCACTTCGAGAGGCGTGGCCGAAGGTCATTCGCGCTTTACCATCGGCAAGACGCTCGTAGTGATCCAGGTGGCGCTGTCGCTGACCCTGCTCGTCGGCGCCGGATTGCTATTCGGGTCGTTGCGCAACCTGGTGACGCTGGATCCGGGATTTCAGCCGCGAGGGATCCTCGTAACCGGCGTAAACCTGCGCCGGACGGGAATTCCTGCCGAACGGTATCCGGCCGCGCACCGCGAGATCCTCGAACAGTTGCGGGCGATTCCCGGCGTCCGGTCCGCAAGCACATCGCAGATCACGCCAATCGGCCACTCGACGTGGAACGATATGCTTCTGGTGGATGGTTTCCATGCCTCGTCGCAGGCAGACGCTGTGGTCTGGTTCAACTCAGTGAGCGAAGGCTATTTTGCGACGCTCGGCACCAAGCTGCTTGCCGGCCGCGACTTCGATCACACGGACGTTCCCAGAGGCGCGAAGTCCGCGATCATCACCGAGGAACTCGCTCGCAAGTTCTTCGGCTCCGTGGCACCACTGGGACGGCAATTCCGGACGAAGGCAGGTGACGGGCTGAGCGAGCCGCTCACAGTGGTCGGGGTCGTGCAGAACGCCAAGTACGAAAGTCTGCGCGAGACGTCGAGTCCGACGGTGTACCTGGCCGCGACCCAGGACACGGTGCCCGGCGCCTTTGTGGCGCTCGAGCTGCGCGCCGCTGGTGAGCCACAGTCCCTCGTGCCGTCGTTGAAGCGCGTCTTCGCGGCCACGTACCCGGCGGCGACACTGGAGTTCAGAGTGCTCGACGAGCAAATATCTGAATCCCTGCGGCGCGAGCGCCTGCTGGCCGTACTCTCCGGCTTGTTCGGCGCGGTAGCGGTCCTCCTCTCCATGCTGGGTCTCTACGGCGTCATGGCATACAGCGTAGCGCGTCGCAGGAACGAGATCGGCGTGCGGATCGCGCTCGGCGCCGATCGCATGCGCGTCCTTCGCATGGTGCTCGGCGATGTCGCCCGTGTGGTGGCCATCGGCCTGGCGCTCGGCGTTGCGGGCGCGTTGGTCTCTGGACGGTTGGTTGCCACCTTCCTCTTCGGCGTTGCGCCCGCGGACCCGACCGTGCTGACGGTGTCGGCGGCCGGGTTGTCGCTGGTGGCCCTGGCAGCCGGCTTGATTCCGGCACTGCGCGCGTCGCGCATGGATCCGGCCGAAACCCTGCGCGAGGAGTGATTACTGCGCCGAGTCGGTTCCTGACGTAGCATTCGACAGGCGGCGCCGACACCCGGCCCCTGCCGTGGACCTCAAGGAACCAGCTCTGCACATGCTCCGAATGCTGCCACGCCGGTTGGTGCTGTTTGTCGGTCTCGCACTTGGTGCGGCCGGCGCACAGCAGGCTGAAACGCCAAGATTGTTCACCAGAGCGGACACGCTTCGTGGCTCGAACGGACCGGCTCGCTCGTGGTGGGATGCGACGTTCTACGATCTGCATGTCGCCGTCAGCCCAACCGACAGCAGCATTCGCGGTCGCAATGCCATCACGTACCGGGTGCTCGACGCTGCCCGAGAGATGCAGATCGATCTCCAGGTGCCGATGCAGATCGACAGCATCATCCAGGATGGGAAGCGTCTCACGTTCCGTCGTGACAGCAACGCGTTTTTCGTGACCATGCCTGGTCAGCGCGCCGGCGAGACACGGAAAGTCACCGTCTTCTTCCACGGCAAGCCCCGCGCGGCCAAGCGGCCTCCGTGGGACGGCGGCTTCATCTGGGCGACGGACTCTCTCGGCAATCGATTCATCGCGACAGCCAACGAGGGGCTCGGCGCCAGCGTCTGGTGGCCCAACAAGGACATTCCATCGGATGAACCAGACAGCCAGCGGGTGGCGATCACCGTTCCCGATTCGATGACTGACGTCTCCAACGGTCGACTGCGTTCGGTGACGAAGAATTCGGACGGCACCACCTGGGAGTGGTTCGTCTCCAGCCCGATCAACAATTACAGCGTCGCCGTGAACGCCGGTCGCTACGCGCACTTCACGGACTACTACGCGGGCGAGCGTGGCATGCTCACGATGGACTACTATCCGCTGGCCATCCACGAGGACACCGCGCGCGTACAGTTCCGGCAGTCGCTGCCGATGATGCGGTGCTTCGAGCACTGGTTCGGGCCGTATCCCTGGTATTCCGACGGCTTCAAGCTGGTCGAGGCGCCACACCTCGGCATGGAACACCAGAGCGCAGTTGCCTACGGCAACAAGTACAAGAACGGATACCTCGGACGCGATCGATCGAACACGGGCCGAGGGCTCAAGTGGGATTTCATCATCGTGCACGAGAGCGCGCACGAATGGTGGGGGAACAGCATCAGCGCGAAGGACCACGCCGACATGTGGATCCACGAGAGCTTCGCGAACTATGCCGAAAGCCTTTTCACGGAGTGCCTCGAGGGCAAGAAGGCAGGGGCCGAGTACGTGATCGGCAGCCGCGCTGGTATCCGCAACGACCGCCCCGTCATTGGGCAGTTCGGCGTCAACGATCAGGGATCGGGAGACATGTATCCCAAGGGCGGTGCCGTGCTCCACATGATCCGCACCATTCTTGGCGACGACGAGAAGTGGCGCTCCATCCTCCGCGGGGCCAATGCCACGTTCTGGCATCAGGCGATCACGGGCGATCAGCTGCGCGCCTTCATCAACACGAAGGCCGGCGTCGATTTCTCACGAGTCTTCGAGCAGTATCAGACGACGACGAAGATCCCGGTGTTGGAGTACCGGGTGGACGCCACAAAGCTGTCCGTGCGCTGGACGAATGTCGTGGATGGCTTCGACATGCCGGTGGACGTCGCGGCTTCCAGCTCACCGGAAGCGTTCCGCCGAATCCATCCGACCACGCGTTGGTCGAGCGTCCAGGCGCCGGCGCTTGCAGCGACCGACTCGCTCGTCGTCGATCCCAACTTCTATGTGGAGGTTCGGCGCTCGTCTGTACTTCCCTGAGCCCGTCGGAGAAAATCATCGAACGCGGAGGGCGCGGAGAAGTGCAGAGAATTGTTTGCTGTTCTCGTGGCGCGATGGACTCGAACGCAAGAGAAAGCAACCAACGAGAAACCTCCTGTCGGAACCTGGCTCCGCGCCCTCCGCGCCCTCCGCGTTAAAATGAAGTTCGCTTGCGCTTATTTGCCAGCGAGCGGGTCCTTGCAGTTCTCACGGCGCTGGGTGTCCGACAACTGCGTGATCTTCCAGCCCGTGCCGTCCTTCAACAGCTCGGCGGTATCCACACCACAGTGCCGGACCTTCTTGTCGAGGTAGAACGTGTACGGCGCCCAGATCTGCGCGACGTTGCCGTCCACTCGCACCTGCACGTCGAAGACCTGCTCGTCCCAGCGCCGGTTCGAATTGGCGATGCCGCGCAGCCAGCCGTCGATGGTGTCATACTTGATCGTCGCTGGCGTGGTGCGCGCATCCACACTGGCGAATCGCGCGCCGTCGGCAAAGCCGGTGCGTGCCATCGCGCTGTCCGCTGTCCGCATGCCTTCGAAGACACGCTCGAGCGTGGCCAGGGCGGCCTTCTCCTCGGGGTTCTGGGCGAGCAGCGACATTTTGGGGCTCAGCACTGCGGCAAGAACGAGCGCGAATCGATGCATGGTTGTCATCCGGTGAAACTTTGAGTTGACCCCAAGCTACGACCTACAGCGAGGAATCGTCATGGCCGGTAACATCGACAAGCGATTGACGGAGCTCGGCATCGAGCTTCCGACGGCGTCCAAGCCGGTCGCGAATTTCGTCCCCTGCGTCCAGACGGGAAACACGTTGTTCGTCTCCGGCCAGGTCACCGTCTGGAACGGCGAATACCGATATGTGGGCAAGGTGGGACGCGAGATCTCACTCGAGGA
Source organism: Gemmatimonadaceae bacterium (assembly GCA_035758925.1). Lineage (GTDB taxonomy): Bacteria > Gemmatimonadota > Gemmatimonadetes > Gemmatimonadales > Gemmatimonadaceae > DASPMP01. The sequence continues at coordinate 66,954 of DASTVV010000132.1, read as the reverse complement.
TGGCCAGAAAGCGGCACGTATCTGCGCCCTCAACATCCTCGCGCAGGCCAAGGCACACCTCGGCGACCTCGATCGCGTCCAGCGGATGGTGATGGTGCAGGGCTTCGTGAACGCCGTGCCCGAGTTCACGGACCATCCCAAGGTGATCAATGCGGCCTCGGATGTCTTCGTGCAGGTGTTCGGCGATGCGGGAAAGCACGCGCGGTTTGCATTGGGCGCGGGATCGTTGCCGTTCAACGTCGCGGTGGAGGTGGCCGCCGTCCTCGAGGTGCGATAACCCGGACGCTTCCGTCCATGACGCGGAGCGTTGGCGTGTCGAGGCGCATCAACCGTCCGGCGACTGGCGTTGTCAAATGCCATGGAGTCATCGCCTACGTCCGCCCGGAGACTTTCGTGTCCCGTTTCGCCGCCCCATTTCGCACGGCCGTTCTATTGGCCAGCTGGCTCGTCCTGACGCCTTCCGCCGCCAGCGCGCAGCGCTACCACGACGATGACGTCGACGGGGCGGACATCTGCAGACCGATCTGGCGCGAGTTCGGCCGCACCATGAACGGTCGGCCGCGCGCGGTCCATTGTGAAGTCCGCGACGTGGGAACGCTGCCAGCGACGTCGCGCGTCTCGGTGGATGGAGAAGAACGCAACGGCGTTCGCGTTCGGGGCGCGCAGCGTCGAGACACGCGCGTCCGGCTCGTGATCCAGGCGCAGGGCGGCACGATTGACGAAGCTCGCGAGCTGGTCAGAAAGGTCTCGCTCGACCTCTCGCAAACGCCCCTTCGCGTCAGCGGCACGACCACCGGCGATGACTGGCGCAGAGATCGTCGGTTTGTTTCGGCCACGATCGTGGTCGACGTCCCCCAGCGTTCAAACGTGACGGCGCAGGTGAACTACGCTCCGCTGGACGTCGAAGGCGTCATCGGTGAGATGGATCTCCGTGCGGACCACGGGCCGCTGACGTTGAGCGACATCGGCGGCGATGTGCGAGCCCACGTCGAGTACGGTCCGATCTCGGTGAGCCTCAGCGGCGCGAAGTGGCAGGGCGCCGGGCTCGATGCGGTCGCGCACTACGGGCCAGTCACGCTCAGGGTACCCCGAAACTTCGGCGCCGAGCTCGAAATCGGGGCGCGGAATGGGCCTTTGGACGTCGACTTTCCCATCACGCTGACGCGTTTCAACGGTTCCCGGATAACGACCACGCTTGGCGCCGGAGGCCCTCGTGTCCGCGCGGTCGCCGAATATGGGCCGATGTCGCTCCGGGTGAATCGCGACACCTCGCGGTAGCCCGATCCGGCCAGGCGGGCGTCCTCAGGACACGCGCAACGCTGTCACGGGAGACACGGTCGTCGCCCGCCTGGCCGGGATGAAGCTGGCGGCGATCGCGGTGAGCAACATGATCGCACCAACCGCGACGAACGTGGCGGCGTCGAACGGCGTGACACCGAACAGCATACCGCGGAGTGGGTTGGCACGGATACTCACTGACTCCATCTTTCGCGAATGCAGGCCACGTTCTTCGGTCAGACGGTGGAGTTCGGCGCTCGGCAAGCGCCGTGATCGCGATCGAGACACGCGGTCTCAAGAAGGTCTATCCACCACCGCCGTCGCGACGGCGTGGCAATCGCACCGCTGGTGGTTCTCCGGGCGGGGTTGTGGCGCTCGACGGCTTGGACCTCGACGTCAACCAGGGCGAGTTCTTCGGCCTGCTCGGGCCGAATGGAGCCGGGAAGACCACCACGATCGGCATCCTCACCACGCGGGTCCGGCCGACGGCGGGCGACGCCCGGGTCGCCGGCGCCGACGTCATCACCGACGCGGTGCGGGTTCGGCGACGCATCGGCGTGGTGCCGCAGCGACCAAACCCGGACCGCAGCCTGAACGCGGAAGAGAACCTGCTGTTTCACGCGGCGTATTTCGGCCTCGACCGTGCCGTTGCTCAACGTCGCGCCGCCGAGCTGCTGGCGCAGTTCGACATCGCCGACAAGGCGTTGTCGAAGATCGACGAGATGTCCGGCGGCCAGCAGCAGCGTCTCATGATCGCGCGCGCGCTCATTCACGAGCCCGAGGTGCTGTTTCTCGACGAGCCCACGGTCGGGCTGGATCCGCAGGCACGCCTGGCGCTGTGGGACGTCCTGCGCCTGCTCCAGTCGCAGGGCCGCACGATCATCCTCACGACACACTATATGGAAGAGGCCGACCGGCTCTGCGATCGCGTCGCGATCGTCGATCACGGGAGGCTGCTGGCGATCGATTCGCCGGCGGCGCTCAAGCGCCGGGCGCCTGGTGGAACACTGGTGGAGATCGCCGTGGATCGGGATGCGGCGCCGTTCGCCGAATCGGCACGCGCACTGCCCAACGTCGAGCGGGCGGAAGCCGCCGGCGCCCTGCTGCGCGTCTATAGTCCGCTCGGCGGCAGCATCGTGGCGCGCCTCATCCAGCTGGTGGAGGAGCGCGGCGGTCACGTCAAGAACATCACGCTCGCGGAGCCGAGCCTCGAGACGCTCTTCGTGTCTCTCACCGGGAGAAAACTCGATTGAGCGAGTCGAGCGTCGAGGCGCGCGCGGTCCCGTCGTCGACGGTGTTCGTGGCGTTGTTGCGCAGGGACGTGCGCGTGGCCATCAAGGAGCTGCCGTTCTTCCTCGTGCGCACCATCATGCAGCCGCTGCTGTTCATCATCGTCTTCGGGTATCTGCTGCCGAAGATGGGTTTCGTGCGTGGCGGCTATCAGTCGGCGCTCCTTCCCGGGGTGCTCGCGGTGAGCCTGACCCTCGCGGCCGTGCAGTCCGTCGCGCTGCCGATGGTGCAGGAGTTTGGATGGACGCGCGAGATCGAGGATCGTCTTCTGGCCCCGGTTCCCACCACGGTCATCGCAGCGGAGAAGATCATCGCGGGAGTTGTCCAAGGGCTGATCGCGGCGGCGGTCGTTCTGCCTGTCGCGCGACTGATCATGGGACCGATCGCCGGGCTCACGCTGGCGCATGCCGGTGAAATGCTGGTCATCACGCTGCTCGGCGCGAGCGCGTTCTCCGCGATGGGCATGTGGCTGGGCACCGCGATCGAGGGTCAGCAGATCGGCCTCATGTTCAGCGTCGTCATCGCGCCGATGCTGTTCTTTGGCTGCGCGTATTATCCGTGGCGCGGGCTGGACGTTGTGCCGGTGATGAAATACGCGGTGCTCATCAACCCACTGGTCTACGTGGCGGAAGGCATGCGTGGTGCGTTGACGCCGTCCATTCCCCACATGGCATTTCCGGTCGTCGTGCTCGCGCTCCTGTTCATCACGACGTTCTTCTGGCATTTCGGGTTGAAGAGCTTCTACCGGCGGGCCATCGGTTAGCCGCCGTCCGGCGCAGACTCCGCGTCAGGGCGGTAGCTTCCTCCCATGTTCACGCTCACCAAACGGGACTTCGAGGAAGTCCGCGCGCGTATCGCGCCGCATATCAAGCACACCCCGCTGCTGACGTCGCGGCAGCTCAGTGAGCGCACCGGCTTCGATGTGCGTCTCAAGGCGGAGCTCTTCCAGAGGGTTGGCTCGTACAAGATCCGGGGACCGCTCAACAAGTTCGCGCTGATGCCGGACGAGCAGAAACGGCACGGCGTGGTGTGCTCGTCAGCAGGCAACCATGCGCAGGGCGTTGCGCTGGCAGCGAAGATTCACGGCATCCGCGCGGTGGTCTGCATGGCGGCCAATGCCACGCCCGCGAAGATCGCGGCCACCAAGGGCTATGGTGCGGAGGTCGTCCTGCACGGCACCATCTGGGACGAGGCCAACGAAAAGGCGAAGGAGCTGGTTCGCACCGAGGGACTCACGTACGTGCACCCGTTCGACGACGAGCAGCTCATCGCGGGCCAGGGCACGCTCGGCCTGGAGATCGTCCAGGACTGGGCCGACGTCGACGCCGTGGTCGTTCCGATCGGAGGCGGCGGCCTGATCTCGGGCGTATCGATGGCCGTCAAGAGTCACAATCCTCAAGCGAAGGTGATCGGCGTCGAATCGTCCGACGGGCCCGCGATGCGCGACAGCGTGCGCGCCGGCGCGCTTCAGACGATCGACTGCAAGACCGTCATCGATGGGCTGCGCGTTCGACGTGTGGGCGAGATCACGTTCTCGGTGGTGCAGCGGTTCGTGGACGAGATCGTCGCGCTGCCCGACAAGGACATCTTCGAGGCGATGCTCTGGGTGATGGAGCGCTGCAAGCTCGTCGTGGAAGGCGCCGCGGCCGCACCCGTGGCTGCGCTGCTGCACGGCCTCGTCAAGCTGCCGGCTGGCTCACGGGTCGCGGTAGTGTTATCGGGCGGCAACGTGAATCTCGACCAGCTGCGCGGGCTGCGGTGGAACTGAACAAGAAATGCTTGTCGGGTTGTCGGGTTGTCGGGTTCTCGAGTTGTCAGCCGGACTGAAACCCGACAACCGTTCAACGTGTCAACCCGTCAACCCGTCAACCCGTCAACCCGTCTCTAGGTATGGAAGTCGAACGTCGCGCTCTCTGCCTGACGCGCTTTCTGGTACACCATCCACGCCGCGGGCAGATCCTGACAGGGTAACCCGACGCTGCCGAAGAGCGTTACCTGATCGTCGCTCATGCGCCCACGCTTCGCCCCTGACAGGACTTCGCCAAGCGTGGCGCCGATGGCCTCGCGCCCGAGCCCCACGCCAGCGAGTGCGCCCATCTCGAGCGCCAGCTCCTCGTCATCGCAGACGAAGTAGGATCGCGAAATGAGGTCCGCGGTGAGCTCGGCCTTGCCCGGCTCGTCCGCGCCGACGGAGGTGATGTGCGTTCCTGGCGCGATCATGCGGCTGGAGAGGATCGGCGTGGTGGCCCACGTCGCGACGATCACCACATCTGCGTCGGCGACGGCGCGCTCCACGCTCGCCTCGACCGTGATCTCGTTCTGAAGCTCTTCCCCCATTGTCTCCGCGAACGCGTCGGCGCGCTCGCGCCGCAGGTCGAACACGGTCGCGGAATCGATATCGCGCACCAGGCGAAGGGCGCGCAACTGCGCACGTCCCTGAACACCGGCCCCGATGACAGCCACTCTTGCGACCCGTCGCTTTGCGAGCGCATGCGTCGCCAGCGCTCCGGTGAGGGCGGTTCGGACCTCGGTGATCTTGATCGAGTCCATCACGGCGAGCAGACGGCCCGACTCCAGATCGTGAAGCGCGATCAGGCCACGCACGGCAGGCGTCGATGCCGGCAACTTTGCGTTGACCTTCACGGTGTACGCCGGTATGCCCGGCACGAGGCCCGGAAACACGATCATCACCGAATGCGGGCTGGCGCTCGGAATCGGGCTGTGCGTGCGGCGTCCCTCGATGTTCGAAGTGGCGTACGCGCACATCGCCGCGTGCAGCTGCGTGAGCAGTTCGCGATGGTCCAGGTACCGCTCGACGTCGGACGCGCTCAGGAGAATCGCGGCATCATGCATCGGCGGAACTTGCAATGGAGCCCACGTCGCTGGCAACTTTGTGCTCGAAACGCCGTCCTGCGAGGAAGCTCACGGCGAGGCGCACCGCCATTCGGTGCGGTTTTCCAGGAGCTCTCATGGCAAGATGGTGTCGGGCGTGGGCTCGACCCGCGCTGATTGGGCTGGCCATAACCGCCGGCAAAGTGGCCGCCCAGGAACGCGAGCCACTCAAGCAGCCAGCTAGCATTCCCGTGGAGCTGGCCGTCGCGCTTGCGACTTCCGGAGGAGGGTACGGAACGAGCAGCGAGCCCCAGATCCTCGTCGGCGAGCTGCCCGAGTGGGTGAGCGCCCGCGTACCCGTGCCGGCAGGAGCGCGCATCGTCGGATCGGCGTTTGCCGGCAGCGTGGTTGTCGGCGTGGTGAACGTGCCGTCGTCATCGGACACGCTGTTGCTGGAGTTCGAGAGCGATCTGAAGCGGCGCGGATGGTCGTCGCCGCCCAGGATGGAATACATGGGAGGAGGGTTCCGTCCAGCGTTGGCGTCGAGCAACGCCAGCGGCAGCCGGCGTGCCGCCTCGCTGTGCCGCGACAGCCAGTATCTCGTCGCGTGGATATCGCGCCGACAGGCAACCTCCTCGACCGTCGTCTTTCGCCTGATGGCGACGCTCGCATCCAGCCCGTGTTCGCCTCCCGCGCGCCCCCGCGAGATGCCGCGTTCGCCCTATCCGACGCTGTTCAACCCCGAAGGCGCCGAGGCATATGGCCAGAATCGGAGTTGTTCGCAGCGGGGCGGCACATCGGGTACGATGACCGAGCTCAACACATCGATGAGCCCGCAGGACATCCTCGGTCACTACGGCAAGCAGCTTCAGGACTCCGGCTGGGCACCAGCGATCACGGCGCCTCCAATCTCCGGGCTGACCTGGACTCGCAAGGATTCCACGGGGGCCATGCGGCTGTTGTCGTTGACAGTCGTCAGCTCGCCGACGGACGCCAACTGTCGGACGGTGCGCCTGGACGTCACTGATCCCAGGAACCAATGAAAGCGGCACCGATCCTTTTCTGCGTGCTCGCAGGCGCTGGTTGCCGCTCGACGCCGGCCGCGCAACCAAACACGCCAAGGATGGCGCGAGCCGATACACCGGCGATCAGGGTTCGCATGGTGAGCGAGCCGATCGTGACCCAGACCGACGACGCCGCCGTTCGCGCCTTCACTCCGGACGTACAGCCGGTGGACTCGGCGGGTGAATGTCGGTTGTTCCGGACAGGTGGCTCCGGTGCCACGACGACAACGGCCTACTTTCCCTCGTTCGACTCGGCGCGAACCAGCGTAACCCTCACGTTCGACTCGGCCGGCCATCTGGTGCGCTTCAGCGATCGCCGCGGACTTGTGCGGTTCCGTGGCGTGCCGGGAATGTCGCCCGCGCAATTCGATAGTGTGCGTCGAGCGGCAGTCGATGCCGAACGGGCAACGACAATCAACTTCGACTACGCAGTAGACCAGGCCTTTGCCTCCAACAGTGGAGGCGGGAGGCCGGCACGCGCGGTCACGAGTACCGTACGAGCGATGGAGAACCTCGAACAGCTTGGCCCGCCGACCAAACGCATCCAGCGCGTGCGGCGGTTGTGCGGCGTTTAGCGACGTAGAGTCGTTGCCGTGGGCGCCCGTCAGGGCGCCATCGGTACCAGATGCAGGTTGCCGCTCAGTTCCTGCAGGTCGAGCACGCCCGGTTGCCAGAGCGAGCGCAACTTGTGGAACTCGGCACGCCCGATCTCGCGCTTCACTCCCGACCTGAGGATGACGACCGCCTTGCGGTAGCTTCCCTTTTCGATCGCGGCGATCGCACCGGCGCGTACGATGATGCCCCGGTGGATGCGGATGAAGCCGTGTCCGCCGAGGCGCTCGAGCATCCGGCCGAGCGGTTCGCGCAAGCGGTGCGCGTCACCGCCGCACGTGTGAACGACGACAACGTTGCCGTCAGCTTCCAGGCACTCGATTTCGTCGAGTCGCAGCAGGGTGACTCCACCGCTGTGCTTGACGACGAGCCGCAAACCCTCGTGCGCAATCGGTGGAAGCCTTCGCGCGGCCGCGGCGACCGCGCGATGGATACCACTGGTAGTCATTTCACGCCGCAACGTCGCGGGCATTTGGATACCTCCGTTGAATCGAGCTTTTCACGGTTGCGTCCGCCGACCGACTTGGCGCTCGCGCGACTTCCGCGGCGATTCCCAGGATAGATTCACGAGCCCATCCTTTGGCTCATGACCCAGCTTTCGCTCTCGAACGTCGGTGTGGACTATGGTTCGACTACGCTCTTCTCGGGCGTAACGTTGACGGTGGCGGCGCGCGACCGTTGGGGCGTCGTTGGCCGGAACGGAACCGGAAAGACGACGCTCTTTCGCCTGCTGACCGGCGCGCAGCAACCGACGCGCGGCACGATCGCCAGACAACCCGGCCTCCGCGTGTCCATGCTGGACCAGCACCGGGATTTCGGCGACGCGACCTCCGTATGGGAGGCGGCCGCGGGAGAGCTCGGTGAGCTCCTCGCGCTCGAGCGCTCGCTCGCCGAGCAGGCCGCTGCACTCGCAACGGACGCCTCTCCCGAGGCGATGAATCGTTATGCCAGTGATCTCGAGCGCTTCGAGCATGAGGGTGGCTACGCGGTCACGTCGCGGATCGATTCTGTACTCCACGGGCTCGGTTTTGATCCGGAGCGGGCGAGGGAGACGCACGTCGGCACGTTGAGTGGCGGTGAGCGGGGGCGTCTTGGGCTGATCCGACAGCTGGTGAGCACGGCGGACATCCTGTTGCTCGACGAGCCGACCAACCACCTGGATCTCGAGACGACGCGCTGGCTCGAGGACTACTTGAAGGAGATCGATACCACCGTCCTCATCGTCAGCCATGATCGCGCCTTTCTCGCCGCGACGGTCGACCACGTTCTGCACTTCGAGGGCAACACCACGACGAGCTACGTCGGCGGCTATCAGTCCTTTGTGACGCAACGCACCGAGCGGCGCCTCACGGTGCAACGCCGGTTCGAGCAGCAGCAGAAAAAGATCGCCAGTGAAAGCGATTACATCGCGCGGAACATCGCGGGACAGAACAGCCGGCAGGCCAAGGGCCGCAGAAAGCGGCTGGAGCGCATGCCTCGCCTCAGCGCGCCGGTGACCGACGAGGACACGATGTCGGTGCGGTTCGACGTGGCCGAGCGGGGCGGCGACCGCGTGGTGTCCGCGGAGAAGGTGAGCGTTGCCGTCGAGCGTCGCATGCTCGTCGAGAAGTTCACCGGGAGCGTGATGCGCGGCGACGTGCTCGGCTTCATCGGTCCGAATGGCGCGGGCAAGTCCACGCTGCTCAAGGCGCTGTTTGGCGAGCACCCCATTGCCGCAGGTGAGCTGAAGACCGGCGCGTCTATCGCGGCGGGATTCTATCGTCAGGACCTGTCTCAGGTGCCGATGGACCGAACGCTCTACGACGTGATCGCGGACCTCAGGCCCACCTGGGAGCGTCGCCTCGTGCAGGGACACCTGGGTCGGTTCGGGTTCTCGGGGGACGACGCTCAGCGGCGGGCCGACACACTGTCGGGAGGCGAACGCGCCCGCGTCGCGCTGGCGATGCTGATGCTCTCGCGCGCCAATCTGCTCGTTCTGGACGAACCAACGAATCATCTGGACGTCGAGTCCATCGAAGCATTGGAGGATGCGATCGAACGCTATGACGGCACCGTGGTGCTGGTGAGCCACGACCGCGAGCTGCTGCGTGCTCTCACCAGCAAGCTATGGATCCTCCATGAAAGGCACATAACGGAGTTCGGTGGCGGGTTCAGCGAGTGGGAACAGGTGACGGCCGAGCGCGCGCACGCTGCGAGCGTTCGCGCAGCCGAAGAGGCGGCGCTCCGTCGCGTGCACGAGCGGCAGAAGGTGGCGCCGCGCCGGGCGGACGAATCGCCGTCGGAGCGGGACACGCGCCGCAAGGTGCGCGGCACCAAGCGCGAGCTCGACGAGCTGGAAGCGGAGATCGCGACGCTCGAAGCGAGAATCGCGACACTGACGAAAGCGCTCGAGGACCCGGAGCTCTACACCAGGGCAAACGGCATCGCGGATGCGAAGCGCTTCGGTGACGAGCTCGAGGACCTCAAGCGCGCGCTCGACACGGCCATCGCGCGATGGACCGCGATGGGCGAGGCGGTCGAATCGACCGCCTCGGGTCCCTAGTCGTAGCGCAGCGCAGTCACGGGGTCGATCGCCAGCGCCCGCCGCGCCGGGAGCCAGCTGGCCAGCAGCGACGCGCCGAGCAGCGCCACGACCACTTCGCCGAACGTCAGCGGATCCGACGGCTGGATGTCGTACAGCACCGTCTGCATCGATCGCGTCAGGAGCAGCGCGCCGATGAGGCCCAGCACGACGCCGATGCCGGCGAGCGCCATACCCCGGCCGACGATCAGCGAGAGCACTGAGCGCGGGGACGCGCCGAGCGCAACGCGCACGCCGATCTCCTGGCGCCGTTGCGTCACCGCGTATGCCAGGACGCCGAAGATCCCGAGCGCACCAAGCGCCAGGCCGATGGCGCCAAAGAGCGCCAGCAGCCAGGCGAGCAGCCGCGGTCGCACGACCGCGTCGCCCAGCACGGATTCGAGCGTCGCGACGTTCGTGATGGTCTGATTCGCGTCCACGGACCAGATGGCCTGCCGCACCGCGCCCGCGTACGCCAACGGATCGCCGGCCGTGCGCACCACGATGCTCATGCGCACGCGGGCATTCTGCAGCACATGGATGTACATCGCCGGCTCGATCGGCTCGGCCAGTCCGCGCTGTCTGACGTTTCCGACGACGCCGATGACCGTGAGCGGTGTGTCTCCGAAGGTCACCGTCTTTCCGATCGCATTCTCACCTGGCCAGATGCGGCGGGCAAATTCCTCATTCACCACAATCACGGGCGGCGTGTTCGCGCGATCGGTCAAAGCGAAGCTTCGGCCGGCTCGCAATGGGATGCCCATCGCCTTGAAGTAGTCCGTGGTGATGTGATGGTAGCGCGATGAGGGCTCCTGGCCTGGCGCGAACGTTCGCCCTGGCACGCCGAACGAGACGGATTCGCCGTTCGCGCGGAGGGGCAGATCGCGAATCGAACCGGCTGCCTCGACCCCGCGAATGCCCCGAATGGCGTCGAGGACGGCGTAGAAGTAGTTCGCGCGAGCCTCGGACGCACTGTACCGCGGAGGCACGGTCATGGTTGCCACGAGCGCGTGTGACGGCTGGAACCCTGAGTTGACCGCCAACAGTCTCGCAAAACTCTTGGTCGCCAGACCGGCACCAACGACCAGGATGACCGCCAGCGCGACTTCGACGACGACGAGCGCGCTGCGAGCGCGCTGGCCGGCTCCACCGATGGACCCGCGCGCACCAGCGCGCAGTGTCTGCTCGAGCTTCGCGGACGATGCGCGAATCGTCGGCAGGATGCCGAAGAGCAGTCCGGAGAACAGCGAGACGCCGAAGGTGAATGCCAGTACGAGGCCATCGATGCGGATGTCGTTGGATCGCGGAAGCTCGCTGGTCCCGGCGGCGGCCAGCGCGCGCACCGCGACGAGTCCGAGCCCGACGCCGATCGCGCCACCAATCAGCGAGAGCGTCACGCTTTCGGTCAGCAATTGGCGGGCAATGCGCCCGCGGCCCGCGCCAAGCGCCGCGCGCAGCGCCAGCTCGCGCTGGCGTCCGGTGGCTCGCGCCAACAGGAGGCTCGCGATGTTCACGCACGCGATGAGGAGCAGCATCGCGACGGCGACCATCAGCACCACCAGCGGCTGCCGCACTTCGCCGACGATGGATTCCCGGATGCCCAACATCGAAACGTCGTCCCAGCCGAGATCGTCGTCGGGATATTGCGCGGCAAGACGCGTGGAGATCGCGGCGAGCTCGCCATGGAACTGAGACTCGGTCACGCCCGGATTGAGTCGCGCCACGACGCTGAGAAAGCGCGCGCCGCGGCTTCGACCGATCGACTCCGGGCCGAAGTACGACAGCGGAATCCAGACGTCGAGCGCCTGGTCCGACGGGTACACGAAGCCCTGCGGCATCACCCCTGCGACGAGGAAGGGATCTCCATTCAGGGTGATGGTGCTGCCGATGATGGCGGGATTTCCGCCGAACCGACGCATCCACAGTCCGTGACTGATGACAGCGACGCGATCGCGGCCGGGAACATGGTTGTCCGCGATCAGCGTTCGTCCGAGCAGCGGCACCGTGCGGAGCGTTTGAAAGAAACCGTCCGTCACCAGCGCGGCAGACAGCCGTTCCGGACTTCCGGAGCCGGTGAGATCCACCCCCGTCATCCCGTTGGCGAAGAAGTAGGCGCCCATCGACGCTGCGCGCCGGCTCTCGCGCTGCCAATCGAAGAAGTCTGGCTCCGACGCTGGCGCCTGTTCGCTGCCGCGCGCGTGATTGGCCTGCCATACCCGGACGAGCCGGTCGGATTGCGGAAAGGGCAGGGCGTCGAGCAGCACGCCACGGACGACGCTGAAGATCGCCGTATTCGCCCCGATGCCGAGCGCCAATGTGAGCAGCGCCGTCGCCGTGAAGGCCGGGGAGCTGCGGAGCGACCGCATCGCATAGCGAAGATCCTGCCTGAGCTCATCGAAGAATGTCATGCGACGTTTCTCCTGCTCGCGCCGCGCGTCCTCCGCGCGGCAGTAGTTGCGGGTGTATTCCAGATCGCCAAACCGACGCTCGGCTTCCGCCCGGGCCTCGGAATCCGGCCAGCCCGCCGTGCGGAGATCGTCGGCGACGAGCTCGAGATGAAGGCGCAGCTCGTCATCCACGTCGTCGGCCACCTGACGACGCGACCGCCATGGAAAGCGGAATACTCTCCGGACACCGGGAGCATGGTCCACGCTCACGCCGGCTGCAGCACCTTGAAGAGGGCGTCCACGTAGCGGCGCAGTTCCGCGACGTCCGCGGTGAGCTGCTTGCGGCCGTCCTTCGTGATCGAATAGAACTTCGCCTTGCGATTGGTGTCGGAAACGCCCCACTCCGATTCCACCCAGCGCTTCCGTTCGAGGCGGTGCAATGCTTGATACAGCGCTGCGTCTTCGACCGCGAGCGCCCCGTCGGTGCGCTCGCGAATCCACTGGGCGATGCCGTAGCCATGCATCGGCGCCCATGTGAGTGTCTTGAGGATCAGGACATCCACCGTGCCCTGGACGAGTCCCAACGATTCACGCGCCATGTATTGCCCTCACATTGTGAGCACTCACCATGTGAGGGGAATGTGGCCGTGAGGACTGGGGCTGTCAATGGAGAGTTGGTGGGGAGCGTCGAGCTCCTAGGGCGCGCGAACCTTCGCGATTCCCAAGGTCGTTGTGAAGTACAGCCAGGACGCGTCTCGAACGCCGTCGAAACCCGCGAGGGCGAGACTTCGGAAGTCGGACGGCGCGACGCTTGTCCAGCGCGGCCGACCACTCGAGGGATCGAGCGCTTGCACGAGTGCGTTGAGCACAAAGACATTCCCGTCGTCCAGCGCGAGCAGTGCGCGCCATGCGCTCGTGTCGCTCACCGACCAGGCGACGTTACTGCCAAATGCGGTCGCTGCCCACCCGTCGATCCTTGGAGAGACGGGCTCGGCGCACCCAGCGCAGGCGGCGATCGCAACTGCCCAAGTGTTCCAGCCGCATCGACCGCCAGATTTCACGGCACGATCTGCTTGGGCTCGAGCTTCGCGACCCACAGCCCGGAATTGAAATCCGTGAAGAGGATGTGGCCCTTCCAGGGCATGGCGTTCATCGCGAACGACGCGTTCGCGGTGTAGCCGTTGGGATCGAAGCCCTTGAAGACGGCAATCTCACGGCGCTGCTCGGCCAGGTTGCCCACGAGCTCACCCGAGACGTCCACGACGCGCAGTCCGCCATCGTAGTATGCCTGATACATCACGTCGTTCTCGACGATGATGTCGTGCGACCCGAACTCTTCCTGGTGGTACTTGGCGATGTCGAGCGGATGCTTCGGGTCGGTGAAGTCGATGATGTGCGTGTAGCCCGCGGACGTCTGGGCGACACCGCCGCGCTTGGGCTTGTCGCCGAAGAGATCCTGGAAATAGTTCGTTCCCTCCCACACGCGGCCCTGGCGCGACATGATCTCGTCGCCAAGGAACAGGTAGACCTTGCCCGTGGATTTCTGGAAGTACGGATAGATCTCGTGCGTCGCTCCGCTGGTCGTCGGGAAGGTGCCGATCAGCACCGGTTTCTCGATCGTTCCGCCGTACTTGCCGTTGCCGACGTCCACCGCGACGACTCCGGTGCCCCATTCCGACGAGTACGCGATGCCGTCGTTCACCCAGACGTCGTGCACGCGCGAGTTGGGATGATCGTACTCGCTCGTGTACCTCGGCTTGTTGATGTCGCGCACGTCGATGATGACGTACTTGTCGCCGTTGGAGATGGCGAAGAGATAGTCATCGGTCGCGAACATATTGTGCACGCCGCCCGTGAGCCGCTCGTCGAACGTCGACGCAATCCTGGGATGGGCCGGCGTGGACAGGTCGAGAATCACGACGCCGTTGACGCGATTCGATGCGCCCTCGCGCGACAGCACGCCATAGCGACCGTCAGGGGACACCGTCACGTCGTTGATCGTACGGGCATCCACCTTGATCGAGTCCGTGATCACCGGGCTCGCGAGCGACGTGATGTCGAAGACGTAGGCATATCCGTCGCCGCCCCACGTACCGACGAGGGCATAGTCGCGTCCGTCCTTGCCCGCCCAGGGCCAGAGGTCGGACGTGTGTACGTGTGTGATGCTGCCCCGTCCGACGAGGTTGATCTTCCTCCGCGCGTCGCGGGTACGCACGTCGATCACCTTGCGCGCGGTCAACGGGCCCGCGTTGGCCAGCAGCGTGTAGCGGCCCGGAACTTCGGCCGCGAACAGCCCACGATCGATGACGCCGGTGGCACCGGGCGCGGCGATCGTGTCGTCGGGAGCGTAGGTATAGCTCCACGTGACGGGAACGTCGGGGACGACGCTCCCGTTCGTTCGCTTGGCGATTGCCTTGAGGTGGAGCACATCGCCGCTGCGCACGGAGTTTTCGGGCACATCGATCGTCAGCGTCGCAACGGGATTCGCGAGCACCGTATGCCGGACCTGGCCGCGAACGCCCTCCGCCTCGGCGCTGATCGTCACGCTGCCCGGCGCCACGGCGGTGACATTCCCGAAGCGGTCGACCATGGCGATCGCCGGATTGGACGTGCGCCAGGTGACCGCGGCGTAGCGGCGTTCGGAGCTGTCCGCATGCTGCGCACTCGCGCGGTGTCCCAGCGTCACGCCAGAGTACAGCCGACCCGGCTGCGGCGTGATGATGACGCGAGTGATCGCCGGCCACGTGATGGTGATGGGGACAGCAACGCTGACCGGGCTCGTCGCACCGACTGCCGAGGCGATGATCTCGTATTTGCCCGCCGCGAGCGCCTTCACGTTGCCACCGCTCACGATCACGGCGCCGAAGGGTCCCGAGAGACGCACCCGTGCGTCGGGAATCACGTTGTCCTGGGCATCGAATGCGGTGACCGCAAGCTTCGCCATGTCGCCAGCTTTGAGGCTGAGAGTGGCCGGCTCGACGGTGAGCCGCGCGACCACGCGACCGGTGTCGGGTTGCTGAGCGGCGGCAGTGATGGCTGCACTGACAATGAGGGCAGCGGCGAGCGTGACGTGCCGCGTAACGACGATTACGTTCACGAGAATCACTCCAGGGCTGAGGCTTAGATGATGGACCGCCGCCGCCGGCATTTCAACCCGTTACAGCTGGCCGGTTTGCTGCTGCTTGCTCTTGCCGCGCGTGTGACACACGCGCAGCAGCCCGCGGCCGAAAAGCCGACGAGCAACTACTGGATATACGTCGGTGCGGAGTCGGCGGACCTGATTCATCGCGTTCGCTTCGGCCCCGATGGAGCGGCAGTCGAAAAGACGATTCCGGTTGGCGAGTCGCCCGTCGAGATGGAGGGACCGCACGGCCTTCAGATTTCGCGTGACGGCAAGTTCCTCCATATGACCACCGGCCACGGTTCGCCGGATGGCAAGTACTGGAAGTTCGCGCTCGGGCCGGACACGCTCGTCGGGGCGGGGATTTTCCTTGGATACTTCCCGGCATCGATCGACGTCACGCCCGACGGCCTCTATGCCTTCGTCGTGAACTTCAACCTGCACGGCGAGATGGTTCCGTCGTCGGTGTCCGCGATCTACACCCCGACCAACACTGAAGTCGCGCGCGTGACCACGTGCGTGATGCCGCACGGAAGCCGCGTGGACGCGAGCGGCGCACATCAATACTCGACGTGCATGATGGATGACCAGCTGGTCGAGATCGACACGCGCACGTTCGAGGTGTCCCGCCGCTTTGGCCTCGGCAGGGCGAACGCGGGACCCATCACGCTTGCGGCGGACGATCACGCCGCGCATCACTCGGGGCCCATGGCGCCGGCAACGTGTTCACCAACGTGGGCGCAGCCGTCGGTGGACGGATCGAAGGTCTACGTCGCGTGCAACAAGGCGGACGAGATCGTCGAGGTGGACAGCCGGTCCTGGACCGTCTCGCGCCGCTTCAAGACGGGACGCGGGCCGTACAACCTCGGTGCCACGCCGGACGGCAGGCTCCTGATTGCGTCCCTCAAGCAGGGCGGCTCCGTGCAGGTGTTCGATCTGGCGTCGGGCATCAGCGTGCTCCAGACGAAAAGCTCGACCGGGGTGACGCACGGTGTCGTCATCAGCCCCGATTCGCGCTACGCGTTCGTCAGCAACGAGGGTGTTGGCGCGCAGCCGGGCAAGGTCGACGTCTACGACCTGCGCGTCCTCGCCCGCGTAGCGTCTGTCGAGGTCGGCCAGCAGGCTGGGGGCATCGCCTTCTGGAGAATGGCGCCGGCGAAATAAGGTCCCAGAGACATACGTATGCCTGGCTTGATCGCTACGTAGGAGCGGGCAACGCGACTCCTACGTGCTCGTGCGGATGGGACATCCCGGCACATCGACGCATCCTGTGCGTCAACTTCGACCTGGAGGTCACCATGCTTCGCAAAACGTTCGCAGTGCTCGTGGTCTGCGCGGCCATCGCGACACCGAGATTCGCCAGCGCACAGCAGCCCTCGGAACTGGTTCACAAACTGAGCCGATCGGGTCCGCGTTTCGGCGTCACGTGGCTCGGCGGCGCGCTCACGGACACGCTGAAGGCGCGCAACAACATCGACGTGGCTCCCGTCATCACCCAGTTCGGCTGGCAGTTCGAGCGTCAGTTCGCCAGTCTCGAGAACGGGCCCGTGGCGCTCAATGAGCTCGTGTTCCTTATCGGAGGACTCGACCAGGGCACGTTCCTGCCGAGCCTTACCTGGATCGTCGGCGTGCGAACGCCGGGCAACCTCGAGTTTGGCGTCGGGCCCAACGCGACGCCGGCCGGAGTTGCGCTGGCCATCAGCGCTGGCGTCACGTTCCGCACCGGTGCGCTCAACGTGCCTATCAACATGGCTGTCGTTCCGTCACGCTACGGCACCCGCGCAAGTATCCTGACCGGCTTCAACATCTATCGTTGAGTTTCCATGAAGCTCCGTGACCTCGTGCCTCTGCTTGGACCTGCACTCGCGGCGACGACGCTCGCGTGCAGGCCAAGCCTGGCGCCGCTCGCACCAAAGCCCGCCGTCCCGCCGGTTTCGCTGTGCACCGCCGCATGTCGGGATTCGGTCGAGATCACCTATCTGGGATCGGGCGGGTTCGTCATCCGGCACGGCGAAGATGCCGTGGTGACGGCGCCCTCGTTCACGCACCACGGTTTGATGAAGACCTTCCTGCCGTTCTTCTCCATCAGCCCCGACACGGGGCTCGTGCAGCGGATGCTGACGGGCGTGCGACTCGACGGCGTCTCGTCGATGCTGGTGGGACACGCTCACTATGACCACCTGCTCGACGCCCCCGTCGTGGCGACGATGTTACCGACGACGTCGCGGATCTATGGTGGACCAACGACAAAAAACCTGCTCTGGGCCGTCCCCGACCTGCAGTCGCGGCTCGTGAGCATCGAGGGCGCCGCCGTCGGCGACAAACTGCATCGCGGTGATTGGTATCCGTCCGCCACGTCGTCGATCCGTTTCATGGCGCTCAAGAGCAACCATCCGCCCAATTTCTATTTCCTGTGGTTTTTTCCCTACACGTATGCCGGCGGGGCGGTGACCCAGCCGCGCTCCTCGCTGCCACGAACGCCGCGAGGATGGAAGATGGGCGAGACCTATGCGTATCTCATCGACATCATGGGCGCGGACGGCAAGCCGGTGTTTCGCATTTTCTATCAGGATGCAGCCAGCGAACCGGTATACGCGTCGCTCCCGCCAGTGCTCGGTAACGATGAGCGCCCGGTGGACGTGGCGATCATCTGCGCGGGCAACTACGGCTACGCCACGGACTATCCGTCCGCGCTTCTCAAGGAATTGCGGCCCAGACATGTCATCGTTGGCCATTGGGAGGACTTTTTTCGTCCGCCGATACCATCATTCCAGGCGATTCGCTTTACGGACACGTATCGCCTGGCCGCACGGATCCAGGAAACGCAGCAGGACGCATGGGTGACGCCGGAGCCGAGGGCGCGAATCGTCTATCGGTTTTGAGCTGAGAGGTGACAGCAGATAGCTGTCAGCCGATAGCTATATCGCGAGAGGCTTCACTCCACTATAGCCATCAGCTGACATCTGTCAGCTATCAGCCGTCAACTGGTTGCGGCGTCGCAACGCCGCGCGGCTTCCACCAGAAGTACGCCGGGATGCCGACGACGGCCAACCCCAATCCAATGAGTGACTGCACTGGCTTCGCGACGACGGTGTTGACCACGATGACCAGCGCCGCGAGCACGAAGAGCACGGGCGTCGCGGGGTAGCCTGGTGTGCGGAATGGCCGAGCACTATCCGGCTCACGGCGACGGTATGCGAAGATCGCGAGTGCGGCCAGCGCAAACCACAGCCAGGACATGAACACGACGTAGGTGAGCAGCGTCTCGAACGAGCCGCTGAGCACCAGGATCGACGACCACAAGGCAGTTGCGGCGATGGCGATCGCGGGTGTCCCGAAGCGTGGATGAACCTCCGCGAGCCGTGCGAAGAACAGACGATCGCGCGACATCGCGAAGAAGAGCCGGGGCAGGGTGAGCATCATCCCGTTCGACGCGCTGAAGATCGACACGAGGATCACGGCCGCCATCGCCTTGGCCGCCCAGGGACCGAACGCCGCGCTCGCGGCGTCGGATGCGACAGTCTTGCTGCTGGCCACGCCGTCCACTCCAAGCGCGGCGAAGTATCCGATGTTGGCGAACACGTAGATGCCGATGAGGATCAGCGTGCCGACGACGATGCCGCGAGCAAACGTCTTTTGCGGGTCGACCGTTTCGCCCGCCGAGAACGTCACATATTGCCAGCCCTCGTAGGCCCAGAGCACGCCGATCATGCCGGTCACGGCGCCCGTGACCGTCGTGAGGGAGACACCCGTCGGCCAAAATGGCCCGGTCGACGAACCGCCGCGCTTTGCCAGGATCAAAAGCAGGGCCAGCGCGGCAATGACCGCGACTTTCAACAGCGTCGCGACCGCCTGGACGTCCGCGCTCTGCCGTGTCCCGCGGATGTTGATCGCCGCGACGACGAGGATCATCGCCACCGAGATCACCTGTTGGGCAACCGGTGACAGCGGCACGAAGACGCTCACGTACCGTGGGAACGCCGCGCCGAGTGTGGCAAACGATCCGGCGCCGATGACGAGGAACATCGTCCAGCCATAGAGAAAGGCGAGACTTGGACCGAACGCGTCTCGCAGGTAGACGTAGAGGCCGCCGGAGTCCGGCTTGGCCGCTCCGAGCTCCGCGAACGTGAGCGCGCCCAGGAGCGACAGGATTCCGCCGACAATCCAGACGACGAGGGCCACGCCGCCCGAGCCGGCGTTGGTCACGACGGCGCCGGGGGTGAGAAAGATGCCGGAACCAATGACGGTGCCGACCACAATGACGATGAGGTCGCGAAGGCCGAGGGTACGCCGCAGGTGTTGGGTCATGGCTCCCAGTATACGGCCAGGTACGCATCCGGCGATACGGCGAGATGACGCTTGACAGATATTTTAGTTACATCTAAAATGTAGCCATGCAATCGTCCACCATCGCCGCCATTGCGTCTCCCAGGCGCCAAGAGATCCTTCGACTGGTGTGGGATGAGGAGCGTTCCGCCGGCGCCATTCACCGGGCTCTCGACGACGTCACCTTCGGAGCGGTCTCGTTGCAGCTCAAGGCGCTGCAGGACGCCGGCCTGGTCGAAGCGCGAGCCGAGGGCCGCTTTCGTTTCTATAGAGCGCGCCGTGACGCGCTGGGGCCCATGGGCCCGGTGCTGCGGCGCATGTGGGACGATGCACTGTGGCGGCTCAAGCTGGCCGCCGAGCTGGAACAGACTCGCCGCGGACCAAAGCGGCGTCGCAAGCCCGCCAGGAAGCGCGGATCCTGAGGAGCCGACCATGAACACCACGACACTGCCGCAGTCCCTTCCATTCCAGATCGATCGCACCGTCATCATTCATGCGATGCCTGAGACCGTGTTTCGCTACTTCACGGACTCGGAGCGCTTCGCCAAATGGTGGGGAGTCGGATCGACCATCGATGCCCGGCCCGGCGGAAGCGTCTACATCAGGCATCCCGGCAACGTGGAATCCGCTGGCGAGATTCTCGAGATAACGCCACCAACGCGAATCGTGTTCACCTATGGATTCGTGAGCGGAAAGCCGATTCCGCCAGGCGCCTCGCGGGTGACCATCGAGCTGGAGCCGGATCGCGCGGGTACCCGCCTGTCGCTGAAGCACGAGCTCGCCGACAAGCCGGCGCGCGACGAGCATGTGCAGGGATGGAGATTCCAGCTTTCGCTGTTCGCCAATGTGGTCGCCGACGAAGTGAATGCCCGCGCCGAGACCGCCGCCGACGCCTGGTTCGAGGCATGGGCGGAGCCGGATGCGGGCAAACGGGAGGCATTGCTCTCGTCGATCGCCACGCGCGAGGTGCGCTTTCAGGATCGGTACAGCAATCTCGATGGTCTCCAGGACCTGCTGCCGCACCTCGCGGCCGCCCAGCGCTTCATGCCCGGCATCCGGATGCGTCGAACGGGCGCCGTGCGGCATTGTCAGGGCATGGTGCTGTGCGACTGGAGTGCGAACGGCGCGGACGGGAAGCAGATGGGCCAGGGCACGAATGCGTTCGTGTTCGGGCCAACGGGAAAGATCGAGTGGGTGACCGGCTTCTGGGGACAACCGGCATCCGGGTGATCCGCCGCTCGGGGAACTCGCGCCAGGGCCAGGTATCTCGCACTGGGTTGAACAGCGAGGTTATTCGTTTCGATTCGTCAAATTCGGATCAAAGCAGCACGTGACCCTCGACGATGCCTGGCGAGGTTGCCTGGACCTGAAGTCGCCGGAGTCGGGCGCGCCCGACTTGCCGCGAAACCCCTCGAGCCCAACATTCTCCGCGGCTCCAGCAAGGTCGGGAATCGATGCTCAGGAAATCGTTAGTAGTGCTTGCGCTCTCTGTCGCAGCCAACCGGATCGCGGCGCAGGAACAACAAGCCCCGCTGCGCGTCGCAGCCAGCAGCTTCGCTACGGTCGAAGTGCACATCAATGCGCGACCGATCGGCGACCGCTGGTACGAAGAGGATGCGTCGCTCACGGGACCCGCGCGGATCGCCATCAGCTACGGCCAGCCACACGCGCGTGGGCGCAAGGTGGAAGGCGGTCTGATACCGCTGGACACCGTATGGCGCTTCGGTGCCAACGCCGCGACGACGCTGCACACGGACGTCGACCTCACGCTTGGCAACCTCGCAATTCCTCGCGGCGATTACTCGCTCTTCATCCTGTACACCAATGCGGGGTGGAGTCTGATCGTCAATCGCGGCACGGGGCAGTGGGGCACCGACCGCGACCCGCAGAAGGACATCGGCCGTGTTCGGCTGACGGCGCGAACGCTCCCTGAGGTGCAGGAATCGCTCGCACTGTACCTGGTACCGGAGTCCGGGCGGCCGACGTCGGGCTACGCCGAACTGCGCGGGACGCTGCGCATCGTCTGGGGGAAGACGGAGCTGTCCGCTCCATGGGTGGTAAAGCGATAGAAGTGTTCGGCTCGTCGCCGACAGCCGATAGCTGACAGCCGATGGCTATATCGCAACAACTCTTTCGCACCATAGCTATCGGCTGACGGTCGTCAGCTGTCAGCCGTAAGCTGACACCCGATCAGTCGGCGCGAAGCGCGACGGTAGGGTCCACCCGGGTCGCACGCAGCGCTGGGCGCAGCGTCGCGACCAGCGCGACGATCAGCAGCGCGACGGCCACCGCCAGGTAGATCAGCGGATCGCGAACCTTCTGCGAGAACAGCAACGGCTCCACCCATTTCCCGGCCCACAGCGCGATCACGCTTCCGATCGCGACACCGGCGGCCGCGAATGCCACTCCCTGGCCGACGATCATGCGGATCACGTCTGCCAGGCCGGCCCCGAGTGCGATACGAACTCCCAGCTCATGCGTGCGCTGCGCAACGGCATACGCAATCACGGAATACAGCCCGATTGCGGCGAGCACGAGCGCCAGCGCGCCAAACGCCACGAACATCGTCGCGCCGAACTCCCAGGAGCGTTGGCGCGGTGAGACAAGTGATCGCATCGGCACCGCGGAAACGTAGGACTCGCCCGGCATCAATGGCTGGAGACGGCGGCGCAGCGTTTCGACGTAGTCCTCCGCGCGGCCGCTCACACGAACGAACGCGTATGGGTAGAGCGAACCGAAGCGGGCGAGGTATTGCTTGATCGGGAGGTAGTACCAGAACTCCGCATCGCCGGTGAGCTGGCGGCCGCGCATGTTCTCCACGACCCCCACAACGGTCATGTAGGGATTGGTGTCGCTGCCGATCCGCATCTGCTTGCCGAGGGCATCCTCTCCCGGCCAGATGGCGTTGGCCATCGCCTCGTTGATGACGATGACGGGCGCCGAGGTCGCGTGATCCGCGTCGCTGATGCCACGCCCCCGCATGATTCGCGTGCCAAGTGTCTGGAAGTACTTCGCTGAGCCGGCCTGCAACGTGAACCGACCCAGCTTGTGCAGGGAATCGCGACCGGGAACGAACGGCGCCCCGCGACCCTCGCTGCTGTAGAACGGCACCGATATGGCCAGGCTCGCGCTTCGAATGCCGGGTGTCGCCTCCGCGACCTCGATGATCCGTTCGGCCAGCGCGTTTGCCTGCGCGACCGACAGGTTGACACCTCGTGGCTTGGCCTCGACGTAGACCAGGGGCTCGAGGTCGTAGCCCAGCCGCAAGGCGCGCACGTTCGCGAGGCTCCGCACGAACAGGCCGGCCCCAATCAGGAGCACGACCGAAAACGCGCTCTGGAACAGCAACAATGAGCTGCGCAGCCGCGAGCGCCGGTACGTGCCTTCTCGCCGGCCGGACTTGAGCGAATCGGCAACGTCACCGCGAATGCCGTGTATGGCAGGCGCCAGTCCTGTCAGCAGTGCGACGGCCAGCGTGATGAGTGCGGCGAACGCCAGCGTGCGACCGTCGGTCATAACGGCGCTGGCGTCCTCGGTTCGGAGAAAGAGTGCCCGAAGCGCCTGACCTCCCCACTGAGCGGCTGCCAGTCCCGCGATACCGCCCAGCGCGGCCAGCAGGAGGCTTTCCGTGAGCAACTGCTGCAACAAGCGGCGCCGCGTGACACCAAGCGCCAGGCGCAGAGCGATCTCCCGGCGCCGACTCACCGCGCGCGCCAGCAGGAGATTCGCCACGTTTGCGCAGGCGACGAGCAGCACGATGAACGCGACCCCCATCACCCAGGTGACGACCTTCGCATCGCGCCCAACCTCGGGGCCCCGCGACTGAAGCACAGGCATAGCTTCCGCACGCGCATTCACCTTTGCCGCCGAAGGTAGACTCGGTTCCAGCTGGCGCTCCAGCTCCCAACTTTGGGCGAACGCCGCGCTGAGGTCGCGCGAAGCTTCCGCAACGGAGGCATCCGGTTTGCGCCGCGCGACGACGTCGTGCCAGGTCCAGCTGTAATTCTGGAAGTAGGTGCGATTGCGCGAGGACGCGAATGCCGTAATCGGCAGAAACACGGCCGGCGCTGCTTCTTCGGTGACGCCGACGAATCCTTCCGGCGCGACGCCCACGATCGTGTAGACGGCGTCGCCGACATGAAGCGACTTACCCAGCACGTCCGCGCGCCCGCCGTAGCGCGACTGCCAGAACCCGTAGCCAAGTACGGCGACGGGAGCGCCTGCCGGTGTCCGGTCCTCGTCGGGCGCGAAGTATCGCCCGAGCGCCGGCCGCGCATCGAAGAAATCGAACAGCGTGGCGCTTACCGGCGCGACGTTCATCTCGCGGGCTTCCGCGCCCGATCCCACGGGCAGCCGACGTGTCGTGGCTGCGGCGATCCGGTCGAACGAGCGCGTGAGGCGGGAAAAGTCCAGGAATCGCGTATACGCAAACGAGCCTTCCGCCCGCTCCTTGCCGTCCCACACGTAGCGCGCAAAGACGCGATGCACGCGGTCCGGCGTGGAGAGATGTGCCGGAGGCCGGAACAACAGCCGGTCGACAATGCCGAACATCGCCGTGTTGGCCCCGATGCCAAGGCCAAGTGTCAGGACAACAGCGATGGCAAACCCAGGTCGCGACCGCAGCCCGCGCCACGCATATCGCAGATCCTGCTGGAAAACCTCGATTCCAATGACGCCGCGGGAATCCCGCGTGTCGTCCTTGATGCGACTCATGCCGCCGAACGTCACTTGGGCAAGGCGCTCTGCCTCCGCGTGTGGCAGGCCCGCGCGCATGTGCTTCTCGGTCTCCCGCTCGAGGTGGAATCGCAGCTCGTCGTCGAGCTCGCGTTCCATGCGCGAGCGATCGAACAGCGCTCGCAGGCGGAACCGCAGATCGGATAGCATGTCACGCCATCCTCAATACGAGCGCCACGGCGCTGGTGAGCTTGTCCCACGCCGCGGTCTCGGTTTCCAGTTGCTTTCGTCCGGTGCGCGTGAGCTCGTAGAACCTGGCGCGGCGATTGTTCTCGGACGCGCCCCACTCCGCCCTGATCCACCCCTGGCGCTCCAGACGATGCAGTGCCGGGTAGAGGGACCCCTGCGGGATCTGCAGTGTGGCGCGCGAGACCTGATGGAGGCGTTCAGAGATCGCCCACCCGTGCTGCGCTCCCAGCGACAGCGACTTGAGGATCAGCAGGTCCAACGTTCCCTGTGGCAGATCCAGTCGATCGTTCGACATCGCGGTGTCCTGTCGTGGGTGGGCGAGGGGACACGGTCGCGACCCCTCGCACTTCTACAAGAGAATACCATACTTGTAGAAGCGCAAGGGGAAGGCGCGCAGACACCGCGCGGTGCACGCGCCGATGAAACGATTCGCGGACGTTTACTGCGCGATCGTTGCCCGGTACGCGACAACCAGCGGGCCTTCGCGGCCCGGGCGCGTCACCGGATACACCATCATCGTCTTGCCGATCGCCGGCAGGGCCAGTGCGATGCCTCGGGAGGGCAGTTCAGTCAGCAGCGTACGGCCGCGAAACAGTCGTCCCTCCGGAATACTGTCCAGCGCCGTCGCAACGGCAGGTCCGAATACCTTCGGCAGCGTCGCGCGAACGACCCGCTCGAACTTCTGGTCCTGTCGTGTGCGCAGCAGCCCGTTGTCGAAGCGCACCGTGACGTCGCCGCCTTCGCGGTCGGCGAACACGCTGTCGCCGAGATCGGTGCGTCCTTCAGCGACGACCGGCGTCAGAGTCGGCTGTGGAGCCGGTTCGGCCACTGTTGGTTGGGCCACCGCACTCGGCGTGTCCACGCGGAGCTGCGCAACTGTCGCCGTATCCGCGCGCGGCGACGCGACGGTGCCGGCGCTCATCTCCACGGGGTGCGTCTGTGGCTCCGGAGCGGTCTCCAGCGGTGAGCTCGCGGCGGCCTGCTGCGCTCTCTGCTCGGCTCGTTGCGTCAGCGCGAAAACGGCACCAATGACGAGCGCCGCAACCGCTATCGTCCCCAGCACACCGATGCTCGCCCTGGCAACGACCTGATTGCGGCGTCTCCGGGCGGCCGTGCGCTCCTCCTGCCGACACCACAGGCAAACCGTGGTCGTCAGACCAGGCCGCTTACCATGTGGACATGTCGAAAAATCCGAAACTGTCATGCTGCAATGCTTCGCTGGAGGTACGTCGTTCTCCGAAGCCGAAGACTACAACGGAGATGGACATTCCTGCCACTGAGACTTTCGCAGCAGGCGGACTGAGCAGCGGGCCCGTTTTAGGTTTCGGTCCCCTATGACCACACCGTCGACCGACGCGACGACCCCGACGCCGACGGCGGAATCGTTCACGCGAACGATTCGTGAGGCCCTGCACGGTTCGCGGCGCGACTATACCGAAGGTCCGATCGGTCGCGCGATCCTGCTGCTCGCGATTCCGATGGTGCTCGAGGTAATCCTCGAGAGTGTGTTCGCGGTCGCCGACATCTTCTGGGTGTCGCATCTGGGCGAAGCGGCGATCGCCACCGTCGGCCTCACCGAGTCGATGATGGCGCTCGTCTACACGCTAGCCGTCGGTTTGTCGATCGGCGCAACGGCGACGGTGGCGCGGCGCATCGGAGAGCGCGATCCGGACGGAGCGGCACGCGCGGCCGTCCAGACGATCGCCATGGGCCTGGTCATCGCGCTCGTGCTGGCGGTCGCCGGGGCGATCGGCGCGCCGACACTCCTGCGTCTGCTGGGCGGTTCTCCCGACGTCGTCGCGACCGGTGCCAGCTTCACGCGCGTAATGCTGGGCGGCAATGCCAGTGTCGTGATCCTCTTCCTGATCAACGCCATTTTCCGCGGCGCTGGAGACGCGGCGATCGCGATGCGCGTGCTCTGGCTGGCAAACATCATCAACATCGTGCTCGGCCCACTGCTGATCTTTGGGGTTGGCCCGTTTCCACGGCTCGGCGTGACCGGCGCGGCGGTGGCGACGACCATCGGACGAGGCGCGGGCGCGGCCTTCGCGGCGTGGCGACTGTTCCAGCCCGGCCGGCACATTCAGGTCAGGCACGAGCATCTGCGGATCGACCCGGCGCTCATGGCTCGACTGCTTCGACTATCCGGCAGCGGTACGCTGCAGGTCTTCATCGGCACGGCGAGCTGGATCGGTTTAATTCGCATCCTGTCGCAGTTCGGCAGCGCCGCGCTCGCCGGCTACACGATCGCGATTCGCATCATCCTCTTCGCGCTCTTCCCATCGTGGGGCCTTGGCAACGCGGCCGCCACGATGGTCGGGCAATCCCTCGGTGCAAGGAAGCCGGAACGTGCGGAACGCGCGGTCTGGATGGCGTCGTTCTACAACCTCTGCTTCCTCGGCTCGGTCGGGATCCTGTTCGTGGCGGCGGCTGACGCCATCGTCGCGCTCTTCACGCAGGATCCCGCGGTCGTTCCGTTCGCAACGGATGGCCTTCGGATCGTGGCGTTGGGCTTTCCGCTGTACGCGTACGGCATGGTGGTGAACCAGTCTTTCAACGGAGCCGGCGATACGTGGACACCCACGTATCTCAACCTGTTTGTCTTCTGGCTGTTCGAGTTGCCGGCCGCATATTTCATCTCGGTGCGTCTGGGGGCCGGTCCCAAAGGGGTGTTCTGGGCCATCACGCTGGCCTTCTCCGTCCTGGCGATCGCGAGCGCGATGATCTTCAAGCGAGGCCGGTGGAAAGCAAAGCGGGTGTAGGCTCCATGTCCTGAGTCTCCGAATGAGGATCCATTCATGTCTCATCGAGCGCTGCTCACCGCTGTCCTGCTGACGTCACTCGTCTCCAGCATCCCACTCGGCGCACAGGATTCCGCAGACGCGCCACCAGCACGACAGATCAGGACTCAGAAGCCGCCGCTGCATGGCCGACACTGGATGGCCATCACGGGCAAGCCGCTTGGGGCGGCTGCCGGCGCGATGATATTCGAGCGCGGCGGGAACGCTGTCGACGCCGCGGCAGCGATGCTGGGTGCCGTCGCCACCATGTGGGATGTGCTGTCGTGGGGTGGTGAGACACAAGCGTTGATCTACAATCCGAACACGAAGAAGGTCATCGCGCTGAACGCGCTCGGCGTGGCGCCGACGGGCGCTACTCCCGAGTACTACAAGTC
The DNA here is from genome assembly GCA_035758925.1 of Gemmatimonadaceae bacterium. Lineage (GTDB taxonomy): Bacteria > Gemmatimonadota > Gemmatimonadetes > Gemmatimonadales > Gemmatimonadaceae > DASPMP01. The sequence continues at coordinate 39,386 of DASTVV010000132.1, read as the reverse complement.
GAAGGGGTTCGCGTATCCGCCGGAGTACGGCCCGCTGGCGGCCGTAACGCCCGGAACACCGGGCGGCCTGATGACGATGCTGGCCGAGTACGGCACGATGTCCTTAAAGGATGTGCTGACACCGGCGATGCAGATGGCGGACGGCTATCCGATCGAGGCTCAAACCGCGAACTCGATCGAGAACCAGAAAGCCAGACTGAAGCAGTGGAAATATTCGCGGGCGGTCATGCTGCCGCACCTGGGTGGGGCGCGCGAAGCGCCGGACGCCGGAGAGGTGTTCGTGCAGCGGGACCTGGCCGCGACGCTCCGGAAGCTGGTGGACGCCGAGCAGCGCGCGCTGGCAGCGGGGAAATCGCGAAAGGAGGCGATATATGCCGCGTACGATCGCTTCTACAAGGGTGATATCGCGCGCGAGATCGTTCGCGGCGTTCGCGAAGAGGGCGGACTGTTTACGGCGGACGACCTGGCCAACTGGAAGGTTCGCGTCGAGGAACCCTCGAGGACGACGTACAAGGGAATCGAGGTGTACAAGCTTCAACCATGGACTCAGGGACCCGCGCTGCTCCAGGCGCTCAACATTCTCGAGAACGCCGACCTCAGGGCGATGGGCTACAACTCGCCGAAGTACGTGCACACGCTTTACCAGGCGATGAACCTGGCGTTCGCGGATCGCGACTTCTACTACGGGGACATCTATTTGCCGCCCGAAGAGCCGACGCGCGGGCTGCTCTCCAAGGAGTACGCAAAGGCACGGTACGCCCAGATCGACTGGAACAAGAATGATCCCGCCGTGAAGCCTGGCGATCCGTATCCGTTCCAGGGAGGGACGAATCCATTTGCGCAGCTCCTGGCGCAGTGGAAAGTCGTGGGAAGCGACACGATTCGTGGTGGCCGGCAGGATCGGCCGGTGCCGGATCTCCAAAGCGATTCGGCGTTCATGGAATCGTTCTACGGGGGCACGACATCCATCCAGTCCGCCGATACCTCCGGTTGGGTCGTTTCGATCACGCCAAGCGGTGGCTGGGTACCGGCGGTGATCGCCGGCAACACCGGTGTGGGACTGAGCCAGCGCGCGCAGAGCTTCGTGACGAGCGCAGCCGATGGTCCCTTCAATGTGATCGCCCCCGGGAAACATCCGCGCGTCACGCTCACGCCTAGTCTCGCACTCAAGGATGGCGAGCCATTCCTGTCGTTCGCGGTGCAGGGGGGTGACAGTCAGGATCAGAACCTGCTGCAGTTCTTTCTCAACGTCGTCGAATTCGGCATGACGGTGCAGCAGGCAGTCGAGGCGCCGAACATCAACAGCTTCCAGATGCGCTCTTCATTCGGGGAGCATGAGTCGCGGCCGGGTCGGATGCTCGTGGCATCGTCGACACCCGAATCGGTGCGGGCGGAGCTGCGGCGCATGGGCTACACGCTGCAATTCGAGGCGCGAACGTCGGGACCGATCAACGCAATCTTCTTCGATCGGAAGCACAGGACGTTCTGGGGTGGATCGAGCAACCACGGGGAGGATTACGGGATCGCCTGGTAGTTCGCCGTCCCAAGGGGCCTGCCTGGACTTCTCAGTCAAAGGTTGAAACGCCGATTCACGCCGATCAGGCGGATTGACGCCGATGATTCTCTTGGTCAAGCCATTTCAAGCTTGTATCGGCGTTGATCGGCTCAATCGGCGCTGATCAGCGTCACACCTTTGGCGGAGAAGCCCGACAGGGCTGACGGCAGCGACTGCCGGTTTGGATACTTAACCCCGACTTGTGGGCGGGGTGCTGAAAAATCGACTTGACAAAGTCGGGTGAGTGTTGAAAAATCAACACATGGCGAAACCCAAGTTGACGGACTCGCTGTCGCGGCGCGAGCGGCAGGTGATGAACATCCTTTTCCAGCGCGGCGAGGCCACGGTTTCGGAGGTCATGACAGACCTGCCGGATCCGCCCACGTATTCCGCGGTGCGTTCCATCCTGCGGATCCTGGCGGAGAAGAAGCTCATCACGCACCGCGAGGACGGACCGCGGTACGTCTATTTGCCCGCCGTCTCGGCTGACCGCGCCGCCGACGAGGCGCTGAACCAGGTAGTCCGCACGTTTTTCGATGGGTCGGCCGACGCCGCCGTGACCGCGCTGCTGCGCATGTCCGACGTCGATCTGGACGAAGACGAGATCGGCAGGTTGCGCGATCGCATTCGGAAAGCCCGCGTCAGCGGGAGGTAATCCATGTCCGACACCCTGACCCTGCTCGTCTGGCTGGCCAAGGCAACGATTCTGCTGCTGTTGGCGATCGGCATCACGACCGGCCTTCGCAAGGCGCCGGCAGGTGCGCGATACGTCGTCTGGTTGGCCACGCTCATTGCTGTTCTGCTGGTACCCGCAATCTCCTCGTGGTCTCCGCTACCACTTCGGATTCTGCCGAGTGCTCCGCTGGTGATGGTGGATCAGTCGCTGCCGATGCCGAGTTCTTCGCCATCCGAGCCGACACCGCCGCTGCCGTCCGGGTCGACGAACGATCTGGAGACCCCAGGGGGGACCACGTCGCCTGCTTCGGACTTGATTTCGCTGGCGTCGCATTCATTCCTGCCTGAGCTGTCGACGAGCTTGCTGCTGGGATGGGGCGTCGTCAGCGCACTCGTGCTGGGTTGGTTGCTTCTCGGTACGATTACGGTCGAGCGCATCGTTCGCGGGGCGCGCCGCCTGGAAGACCAGGCGTGGCTGAATCCGATGTATGACGTCGCGGACCGGCTCGATCTCGAGAGCGCTCCCAGGCTCTTCATGAGCACGGCGATCGAGATGCCGTTTGCGTGCGGGATTCTGCGTCCCACGGTGGTGCTGCCGGCGAGCGCCGAGCAGTGGAGTGAAGAACGTCGTCGTTGCGTGCTGTTCCACGAGCTGGCACACGTGCGCCGGCGTGACCTGCTGGGTCACACGGTTGGTCGCGTCGTGTGCGCCATCTACTGGTTTCATCCGCTGGTCTGGTCGGCGGCCAAGCGCTTGCGCGCCGAAAGCGAACGCGCTTGCGATGATCTCGTCCTGGCCTGCGGCGGTGCACGCGCCAGCGAGTACGCCAACCACCTCCTCGAGATCGTGACGTCCGTTCGGCGAGAGGGTGCGCCAGCGACGGCGCTGCCGATGGCGGACAAGCGTGAGTTCGAAGGCCGGATGCTTGCGATTCTCGATCCCAGGGCGAAGCGCTCGACTCCGAGCCGCACACAATCGGTCGCGCTGACGCTGGGACTTGGCGTTCTGTCGTTGACGATCGCGGCCGCGGCACCTGCCCGGCGCCAGCTGCCGGAGATGCAAATGCAGACTTTTGCAGCTGCCCAGCATCGGGCGGGCCGGGACACGCTTCCGGACGAGCGTGCGGTAGATCGAGTCTCCACCTCGGAAGGCGCGCAGCGGCTGGACGCGCGACGGACCCCGACACCGTCGCCAAGCGCCACGCCCACGGCGACGGCAACGGCCACGGCAACGGCAACGGCGACGAAAACTGCGACGGCAACTGCGACGGCGAAGCAAACACAAGTGGCACAATACGAGCGCACCACGATTGGTACTTCAGTCGCGACCGCGGTCACGAAGACCGCTGGTCCAACGCTCGGAGCAGCAGCGGGCGCCGTGGTTGATTCGGTGCTCTACGCGCTCAGGCAAGCAGCAGGGCAGGCGTTCCAGGGTCCCCAGGGTCCCCAGGGACCCCAGGACTCCAAGCGCCAGAGCGTCGATACTGCATTGCTCGGCCGGATTCTACGTACCGACAAGGATGCTCAAGTTCGCAAGGCAGCTGCGTGGGCGCTGCAGCGCCAGCGCGCGGGTATCCCACTGCTCATCGAACGGCTCAAGTCGGATCCGAGCGAGTCGGTGCGCGAAATGGCAGCATGGGCGTTGGTGACGACGGGCAGTAGCGACGTCGCACCGGTACTGGCGGAGGCGCTCAAGACCGACAGGGGTGAGGAAGTGCGGGCGACGGCCGCGTGGGGCCTGGGCAACATGCCTCGTCGCGCAGACGTCGCCGCTCTCGAGGCCGCGCTATCGGATCCGAGCGGCGAAGTTCGGGAGCGCGCACTATGGGCGCTCGGTCACCAGGGTCTCAGCACCGCTCCTGGGCGAGTGGTGGCCATGCTGAACGATGAGCACGAAGACGTGCGCCTCATGGCCGCATGGGTGCTCGGCGAGATCCAGGACAGAGGCACGATCCCCGCTCTGCGCGAGGCATTTCTGAAGGAGCGGCACTCGGAGACCCTGCAGGCGGAGTTTCGCGCGCTCATGTTCATGGGCGATCGGTCGCAGGCCGTCATCGATCGCGCCATGACGCATGAAGATCCGGACATCCGGGCTCGAGCAGTCCGCATGATCGCCGGGCAGGGCCCCGGTGTTTGGCCGTGGCCGTGGCCATGGCCTGATCCCCGGCCCGAACCGTAAAACTGGCCCTCGAATCCATCGGCGGGCCGCAGGCATACTCAGTCATGCTGAAAAATCAACAGATAGAGGTCACCATGGTCACGAGAGTGCTGTCGTTTGCGTTGGGTGTTCTGGTGGTGAGCAAGGGCGAAGTTCCCGCGGAGCACTCGGTGCCTGCCGCGGCGCAGGAGGTCCGCGAGCTGCTGGCGGCGGCGCGAGGTGTCGGTCCGGCGCTGTGCACGCTGGCGGCCGATGGCGTGTACTCATGGGGCGGTCGCTGGATGGCGCCGGCGGAAGCCGTTCGCAGCGACATCAGATCGCGGATGCACACGCTTCGTCACCGTCATCTCGCGGCGGATGAATCGCGCGCGCTGATGGACGGCATCGCGTCGAGCGACGCGTGCGAGCGGCACATATCGGCGACGCTCATCGGCAGGATGGGAGACACCACGATGGTTCGCGAGCTGGCTGCCCGCCTGGGCACGGCGGGCGCGCCGGAGCGGCAGGCGATCCTGGTGTCGCTCGGATTGCTGGACGCCGACAGTCAGGTGCCGGCAGTGGTTCGCGCGCTCCGCGACGAGGCTGCGGCGGTCCGTGCCAACGCGGCGTGGGCGCTGGGCAGAATCGAGCAGAAGAGCACCGCTCCGGCGCTGGTGGCCGCATTCCGCGACGCCGACGAGACGGTGCGCGGCGCCGCCGTGGTCGCGTTCGGACACATTGGTAACGCCGACTCGATCGCAACGTTGATTCGCATCGTGAGAACCGATCCGAGCGGCGAAGTCCGCCGCGTGGCTGCGTGGGCCCTGGGAGTGTTGCAGCATCGCGGCGCCGCTCCCGTTCTCCAGGAGGCGCTCACGTCCGATCAGGACGACGAAGTCCGCGAAATGGCCGTGTGGGCTCTCGCGAATTCAAACGCGCGGGAGTCGACGGACGCCATCCTGGCGGCGCTACGGTCAGATCGGAGCGCGGGCGTGCGGGAAACCTGTGCCTGGGCGCTCGCGCAACTGAACGCACGCCGGTCCGTCGATGCACTCGCGGACGTCCTTGCGAAAGATCAGGAATCGGAGGTGCGCGCGACCGCGGCCTGGGCCGTTGGCAATCTCCGTCCCGGCAAGGCGCCGCCAGCGCTGGTCAAAGCCATTCGAGATTCGGACTCCGACGTGCGGGTCAAGGCGGCGTGGGCCTTGAGCGAGATCGCCGATCCGGAGGCCGCGGCAGCAATCGCGGATGCGCTCAAGTCCGAGCCGAAGGATGACGTCCAGCGTGCCGAAGTCCGCGCGCTGATCAGGTCCGGTGAGGCATCCGAAGATGTCTTCCGCAAGCTGCTGGATTCCAAGGACGCCGACACACGTCTGATGGCGGTGCGCGCACTCACGGGCCGCCGCGGCGTGGATGTCTGGCCGTGGCCCTGGCCACGCCCGCGGCCAATGCCGTGATCGGGTGGCTGCTATTCCTCGCGGAGCGCGGTGACCGGATCGACGGCCGCCGCGCGGCCCGCGGGGATCACGCAAGCAAGCAGCGCGACACCGGCGAGGATCGCCGGCACGAGGCTGAACGTGACTGGATCGAATCGCGTGACGCCGTACAGGAGACTGCCCAGGATACCCGACAGCCCGGCAGCGCCCATGAGGCCGAGCCCCACGCCGACGGCGGCGAGCACCATGCCGCGCTTCACGACCATTCCAAGAATGGCGCCGGTCTTGGCCCCGAGCGCGATGCGAATGCCGATCTCCTGGCGGCGTCTCGTGACGAGCAGTGAGATGACGCCGTAGATGCCAACGGCAGCCAGCGTCAGTGCGAGCGCAGCGAAGAGCGTGAGCAATTGCGTGGTGAAGCGCGTCTGGGAGAGCGAGTCGTCCGCGACATTCTGGAGCGTGCGCACGTCCGCCAGCGGAAGATTGGGATCCATCGAGCGAACGAGCTGACGGACGTAACCAAGCAGGGCCAGCGGGTCGCCATTGGTGCGGATGACGTAGGTCATCCCGCGCGAAGCGGACGCGCCAGCCGCGGCCCACTGCGCGTGCGAAACGTACATCTCGGCGCGGGCCGTTTCGGTGATCGCGTTGTGCCGCACCTGACCAACGATGCCCACAATCGTGATCCAGGGCTGGTTCCGCGAGCCGATGTGAAAGCGCTTGCCGATGGCGTCCTCGCTTGGCCAGTACCGCTTGGCCATGGTCTCGTTGATGACCGCGACCAGCGGTGCCTTCTCATGGTCGGCGTCGGTGAAGAAGCGACCCCGGATGAGCTTCATTCCCATCGTCTCGAAGTAGCCCGGTGTAGCTACCTGCCAGTCTCCATTCGGGTTTTCGCCCTCGACTCGCGGACGTCCCTCGAGCGTGATGGACCAGTCTCCGATGGTGCCGGTGAGCGGAAGCAGTCGGGTAGCGCCAACCGACCGGACGCCGGGCAGCTCGCCGATGCGCTGCCGCAGCGTGCGCACGAACGCGATCACGTCCTGGTCGGACCTGTATGACGATTGCGGAAGCGCGGTGCGTACAGTGAGCGCGCGCTCCGTCGAAAAGCCGAGATCGATGCGGCGAAGCTCCATGAGACTCCGCACCAGCAGCGTGGCTCCAATGAGCAGAATCACGGAGAACGCCATTTGCGCGACCGCGAGCGAATCACGGAAGCGCTGACGGGCCCGTCCCACGGTTCCGGTTCGTCCACCCTCCTTGAGCGACCTGCTCAAGTCGGGACGCGAAAGCTCGAGCGCAGGCGCGAGGCCGAACGTCATCCCAGTGGCAACGGTGAGGAAAAGCGAAAACAGCAGCACGATTCCATCGAGGCCCACGTCGGCCACGCGAGGAATGCCGGCGGGATGTGCCGCCAGCAGCATCCGAAGGCCGCCATACGCGAGCGCGATGCCGACCAGGCCACCGACGAGCGAGAGAAACACGCTCTCGGTGAGCAGCTGCCTGACGATGCGCGCTCGCGATGCTCCCAGCGCGGTGCGAACCGCGATTTCACGATGGCGCTCGTCGGAACGAGCCAGCATGAGGTTCGCGACGTTGGCGCATGCGATGAGCAGGATGACGCCGACGGCGCCCAGCAGAACCCAGAGGGCGTATCGGACATCGCCGAGCACGAGGTCCTTCATCGGTACGACGCCGCGGCCGGCGTTGTCCCGATTGCTCCAGTGGCCATCGCGCACCCAGCGATCCTCGGCGGCCTTGAGGCCGGCGTTGGCGCGCTGCACTCCGATGCCCGACTGCAGCCGTGCAAAACCGATGAGGCTATGGTCGCCCCATGAAGACCAGTCCTGGGACTCCAGGTCGAGCGGCACCCACAGCTCCGTCGGCCGCTCGCCGCTGAAATCGAGAGGCAGCTTGAACGACGGTGGCATGACGCCGATGACCGTGCGGGCGCTGCCGTTGACCTGAATGGACTGTCCGATGATGTCGCGGTTACCGCCGAAGCGCCGCTGCCACAGCCCGTGCGCCAGTACGACCTCGTTTGCGATTGCCGACGGTTCGTCCGTCGGAGAGAGGGATCGGCCAAGCAGCGGGGCCACGCGCAGCGCCTGGAACACGTTGGGCGTGACGGCGGCGGCCATGACACGCTCGGGTTCCTGGCCGCCGGTGAGGTTCGCCGCGGACGACGTATACGCCGCCACGTACTCGAAGGTCGACTTCTCGTTCGCGTAATCGAGGACTTCGGGACCGGCGAGCCATGTGGTTTCGCCCTTGTCCCGGCTGCCCCAGATCATCATGAGACGCTCGGCGTCGCCAAACGGCAGAGGCCGCAGCAGCACCGTCTTCACCAGACTAAAAATCGCGGTGTTCGCGCCGATGCCAAGCGCGAGGGTGACGATCGCGATTGTGGCGAAACCCGGGGCGCGCGCGAGACGACGCAACGAATGCACGAGATCGGTCAGAAGTCTGTCCATGGTCACCTGGGGGGCTGACTTCGGTGTGACAGTCCCTCAGCGGAGTTGGTTTGAGCCTCTGACCAAGTTCGCTCGTTCACTTGGCAGGGCCACGTACTACTTGATCCGGATTCTACGGATAAGAGCCCTGACAACTCATCACTCCAACAATCCTTCTCCCGCCGTTGCGAGAAGATGTTTTTGTTGTTGCGACTCTATCCGGATCTATTCGTCAAATCCGGATAGCGCAGTACGTGGCCCGGGCGCACCAGAGCCCGACAGTCGGCGCAAGTGACCGACCTACGCATCAGCCCCCGGCTGCATCGGCCTAGATGCGATGGCGGACCCGAGCGCAGCACGCCGCCGCCGCATATATATGGTAAGGCGCGTTGCTGCCTTCGCCCCAATCCGTCTTTCGAAAGTGCTGACTCTCCTCAAACTCATACGCTCGCTGCTCAAGACGCTGCACTCCGACGGTTCGCCGGGGCAGCTCGCTGCCGGAGTGGCGTTGGGCGCGGCGCTCGGCCTGACGCCGATCGCGAACGCCCACAACCTCGGTGTCCTGCTGCTCCTCGCCGTGCTGAACGTTTCATTCGCAGCGGGCATGTTCGCGTGGGCGGTGTTCGTGCCCATCGGATTCCTGCTGGACCCGGTCTTCGATCGGCTCGGGCATTTCCTGCTAGTCGACATGACGTCGTTGCGTCCCTTCTGGACAACCTGGGACAACGTGCCGGGGCTGGCCCTCACCAACTTCAACAACACGGTCGTTCTGGGCAGCGTCGTCGCGTGGCTCCTCCTGTTCGTTCCGATCTACTTCCTCGCCCGATTCGGCGTCCTCAGGTACCGCGCGACAATTGGCGAACGCGTCCGGCAATCGCGCGCGTACAAAGCCCTCCAGGCCTCCCAACTTTACAATGTCTACACCTGGTTCCGTCCGTAGCGGCGCGGCGTCGACGTATACGCCGGCGGGCGGATCGCCGGCCGACAAGGCAGCGAGGAAGGGACGCGAGGGGACGCGCATCTTCCGCTGGGAGGGCATCATCCCGATGGTGCTCTTCATCGTGTTGCTGTGTGCGGGATGGATGGTGTTCGGCGAGCGGTTGATTCGCGACACGATGGCCGAGGCGGGCACCAAGGCCCTCGGAACGCAGCTGGACATCGCCGACCTCGACATCGGCGTGTTCTCGAGCGCCGTGGAGATCCGTGGGATCGCGCTGGCAGATCCGTTCGATCGCACGCGCAACCTGTTCGAGATCGCGATGGTGCGGATGGAGCTGGAGCCAAAACCGCTGCTAGAGAAAAAACTCGTCGTGAAGCGCCTCAGCATCGCTGATGTGCGCACGGGAACCACGCGTAGAACACCCGCCAGCGCAGTCACCGGGCCCGGTTTCGCTCCGCGTGCGCTGAAGGAAGTCCAGAAGTTCGCGAAGCAATTCAACGTGCCGCTGCTGTCGCTCACGCCGTTCGATACGCTCAAGTCGATCGTGCTCAATCCCACCCAGCTCAAGGCAGTGCAAGCGGCGCTGAGTCTCGCGCGGGACGCGGACTCCGCCAAGCAGAAGCTCGAGAACGGCTACGCTTCGCTGCGGCTCCAGGAGACGGTGGACTCGTCTTCGGCGCTCGTGAATCGCCTGCAAGGCACGAACGTGCGGACGCTGGGGATTGACGGTGCTCGCAAGGCGGTCGCGGACATTCGTCGCGCGGCGGCGCGCGTCGATTCCGCGAAGGCTCGAGTGGAAGCACTCGTGGCAACCGCGCGGCGTAGCGTGGACTCGCTTCAGGCCGGTGTACAGCGAGTGGACGACGCCCGGCGCGACGACTACGCGTTCGCGCGCGGGCTGCTTCAGTTACCAAGTTTCGAGGGACCCGACATCGGCTCCGCGCTCTTCGGACGCGTCACAATCGACCGGTTTCAGCAGGCCGTGTACTGGACGACGCTTGCCCGGCAGTACGCGCCGCCGGGACTCCTGCCCAAGGAATCTCCGGGTCCCAGGCGTGTCCGGCGCGCGGGCACGACCGTGCGCTTTGCCAGCGCCGAGGACTATCCGCGGTTCCTGCTGCGGCGCGCGGATGTGAATGTCACCGTGTCCGAAGGCGCGATGGGCGGCGCCTATTCCTTCGCCGCCAGCGACGTCACGACGGACCCGGCTATCGTTGGAAAGCCGACGCTCTTCGCCATTCGGCGCGCAGCGCGGGGCAGCAACGTCGATTCGCTGCGCGTCACCGGTTCTTTGGATCATGCGAGCGCCAGGCTCCGGGAGGTCGTGAGCGCGCAGGCCGCAGGTGTGAAACTGCCTGCGATCTCCATTCCGACGCTGCCATACCGTATGGATCCGGGCCGGGGCGTAAGCGAGATGCGGTTCGTGCTGGACGGTGAGCAGATCTCCGGTCGCTGGTCCGTTCGCTCACGGCAGCTCGCCTGGCAAACGGACTCCGCGCGCGTCCGCAAATTGAACACACTCGAGTCTCTCGTCGCGCGCGTCCTGACCGGCGTGAACGAGTTGGAGTTCACGGCGGACATCAGCGGCACGCTGGCCGCACCGCGGCTGGCGGTCAAGTCAAACCTCGATCGCCAGGTGGCCGAGCAGATTCGATCGGTCGCCGGCGCCGAGATCGCGCGGGCGGAGGCACGGGTTCGCGCCCAGGTGGACAAGCTCGTCGACGAGAAATCGGCGCCGGTGAAGGCGCGAGTGGCCGAGCTTCGTGCCGATGCCGATCGCCGTATCACGGACGCGCGCGCCCGGCTGGATCAGGAGAAGCGCAAACTGGACGAGCGTCTCAAGGCATTGGGCGGCGGCATTTTAGGCAATCCGCGCCTCCCGGGCGAATAGGCGTTCAGACGGCTCGTGCGGAGGCCGGGGGCGCGTCGGCCACTCCGCAGGGCAACGGAAGGCAGTCGCTTGCGCTCGTCGCGCCCGACGCGTACGCTCTAGGGTATCGGCGGCGCCGCCTCCCTCCTTCGTCGACCGTGTCCGCAGGGCTGTTCGCATGTTCTCGTCTCCCGCCTCAAAGCGTCTGCTCGATCTATTCGAGCGCGACCTCAGGAGTTCCAGTACCGACCGGAGCACCACGGCTCCGGCTCCGCAACCGCGCCCCAAGGCGTTGAGCGTGGAGCTGGATCACCAGGTCGTGGAGTTCGCCGCGCAGGTACGCACGAGCGGGTGCACGCCAGAGCAGATGCTCATCAACCTCAAGCAGCTGCTGTCGAGCGCCGCGCCCGAGGTGCCCAGCTCGGAGCGCAGCGCGTTCGTGTCGTCGGTCACCGGAAGGGCAATCGCGTCGTTCTTCGGCGTGCAGACCCGTCCGCGCACGAACAAGGCGACGCCGGAAGGCGGCGAGCAGCACGGCCTCTGAGTCTCGAAAACCTTGAAACCCCGGCGCGTCCGCGCCAGCTTCGCGCTCGTCCAGTCACCTCGGAAATGCCCATGGTTCACCTCACCGCGCTGTGGCTGCCCATCCTGGTTTCGGGAATCGCGGTGTTTCTGGCGAGCTTCGTGATGCACATGCTATTGCGGTACCATCGAAGCGACTGGGCGACGGTGCCGAACGAGGACGCCGTGATGGACGCACTGCGAGCAGTGCCGCCCGGCGACTACATGATGCCACATGCAGCCGGTCCCGAGATGATGAAGGACCCCGCGTTTCAGGAGAAAGTGAAGCGGGGTCCGATGGCGACCCTCACCATCATGCCGCGCAGCGACATGTCGGGCGCATTCAGGAGGTCGCTCGGCCTGTGGTTCGTCTATTGTCTGGTCGTGAGCCTGTTCGCCGCGCTCGTCGCGGGCGGAGAGATGGGTCGCGCCGAACACACGCATCAGGTGGTGCACATCGTTTGGCTCGCGTCATTCATGGGGTACGGGTTGGCGTTGGCGCAGATGTCCATCTGGTATCGGCGCAAGTGGAGCACGACGTTCAAGTCACTGCTGGATGCCCTCGTCTACGGGTTGGTGACCGGACTCGTGTTCGCCTGGTTGTGGCCCAGGTAGCTGCGACCGAGCCGCCTGACCCTTAGGATGAAGTGATGCAGACGCCGACGCCCCCGACGCCTCCAACGCCCGTGATCCCTGCGACGCCGGCGATTCCGCAGGCTCCGACTGCGTCGCCGGTGGTTGTCGGAGCGCCCAGACAGGGGCCCGGCAGCCCCGCCGATATCTACGAAGCGTTCCGCAACCAGCGCGAAGAGCTTGGGAGGCAACTGGAGCGGCTCGAGGAGCAGCGGAGCAACGTCTCGTCGGAGCTGCGCCAGCCGGAGTTGAATCCCGTCGATCAGAGAGCGCTCGAGCAGCGTCTGACCTCTATCGATCAGCGGATCGCCACCACCGAGAAAGCGATTGCCGACGCGGACGCGATGGTCGCGAGAGCCGCGGCCGTACCAGGCGCAATAATCGTTCAGCCGGCGCCTCCGCCCAGCGGTCCTCCCGAGGAAGTGTTCGTACTCTCGGGACTCTTCATGGTGATCATCCTGCTGCCGCTGTCGATTGCGTTCGCGCGACGGATCTGGCGTCGCGGTGCGGCAGTGGTGACCAAGCTGCCGCAGGACATCTATGATCGCTTTGCGCGAGTGGACCAGAGTCTCGATGCCATCGCCGTCGAAGTGGAGCGCATCGGAGAAGGCCAGCGTTTCCTGACGAAGATGCAAACGGAGCGCGAACGAGCCCTCGGCGCGGGACCCGCGGAGCGGGTCGACATCGCGGAGCGCGAGCGCGAGCGCCAGGGGCGCAAGTAGACTGGCGGAGACCGGGTACGTCTCCAGATTTGGAGCCATGACGCACCGGGGAGCGACGCCACTCAGGACGCTGCCGCACGTGGGCCGCGCCGCTGAGATGACGCTGCTGGGCGACTGGCTGGCGGACGTCGCGTCCGGGCATGGTGGTGTGCACGTCATCGCCGGTCCTTCTGGTATCGGCAAGACCAGGCTGGTGAAGGCCATCGCCGAGCGGGCGGAGCGCGACCGCTGGTCCGTCACGATCGGACGGGTGTACTCGGTAGAGAGCGGCGTCCCGTACGCGGTCTGGTCCGACGCGCTGGTGCACCTGCTGCACGGGCTCGACCCGGGCGCTCGGAACGTGATGACACGGGGCGGCGACTGGCTCGGGACGATCTGTCCGCCGTTTGCCACGACCAGCACCGACGACAGCGACGGCCAGCGCGAAGGCAAGGCACGCCTGCTGTGGAACTGCTCGCAGTTCCTGGTGCGCCTCGCCGACAAACAGCCGCTGCTGCTGGTGCTCGAGAACCTGCACCTGGCGGACAGCGCTTCCCTCGAGCTGCTCCACTTCGTTGCGCGCCAGGTGAGCGGCGGCCGAGCGCGCATCGCGATCATCGGGACGTACAACGAAACGGAGCTCGATCGCACGCCTGGGCTGCGGGACATGGAACAGTCGCTGCTGGCATTGGGCGCCGCCCGCCTGATGCGTCTGGAAGCGCTGACGCAGCCGGACATCGAGCAGCTGGTCTGTGAGACCTTCGCCGTCGAGCACGTGGCGGCGCGGCAGCTCGCGCGACGACTGTATTCCTGGACGCGCGGCCACCCGTTCTTCGTGGAAGAAACGCTCAAGGCCCTGGTGGATTCGGGCAGGCTGTACGAGCGGGGCGGAACGTGGCTGGGATGGGAAGTCGAAGAGCTCGACCTCCCGCGCTCGGTGCGCTCCGCAGTCAGCAAGCGCCTGGAGCGTATCGGCGATGACGCGCGCGCTGCGGCCGGCGTCGCCGCGGTTCTCGGCGCCAGATTGCGGTTCAGCATCGTGGCGAGCGTTTGCAACCTGTCCAAGCAAACGGCGCTGGCGGCACTCGATGAGCTCTGCCGCGCCGGGATCCTCGTGGAGTCGCAGCGCGACGACGAGGGCGACTACGATTTCGCGCATCCGATGCTCCAGGACGTCATCTATGACTCGCTCGGCGTGGCGCGGACCCGAATGCTCCATACGGCGATCGCGCATGCCCTCGAAGCGTCCTACGGCGACAGCGCGCTGGCCCATGCGGACGTGCTTGCGTTCCATTTCTCGCGAGCCGACGCCGACGCCAATGCGGGCAAGGCCGCGCTGTATCTCGCGGCGGCGGGACGCGACGCGCTGGCGCGGCACGCGGATCGTGCGGCAGCGGACTACCTGAGTGCGGCGCTCGAACGTCAAACGAGCGACGTGGACGCCGAAGAGCTGATCGACTCCCTGGCACAGGCGCGCCAACGGCTGGGCGACTACGATGGCGCGATGGGCCTGTGGCAGCGCGCGCGAGGCGAGGCGGAGCGACACAGCAACCATGCCCGCTGCGCCCGTGTGGAGCGCCGCATGGGCCTGGCCTGCTACTGGAGCGGGCGGTTCGAGGAAGCGCTCGCGCACTTCGACGCGGCCCGGACGTCGGCGACGCGGGCGGGCGACGACTCGCTCGCGACGCAGATCGCCATCAACCGTGGCACGTGCTGGCAGTCGCTGGGCAAAGCGCATGAGGCGAAACGCGACCTCAGCGAAGCGCTCGAGACGGCGGCCCGGCTGGGCGACAGCGCGCTCCTCGCCCGCACGCATCGCGCGTTGCTCTTCCTGCACACGTTCCTCGGACCACCGGAGACCGCGCTGGCGCACGGCGAGAAGGCCCTTTCGCTGGGCGAGGAGGTCGGTGACAACACCGTCGTCTGGTCGGCGCACTACGGTCTGGCGACGTTGGCCGGTCTCACCGGCGACTCGCCCTCCCTGCTGCACCACGTGGGCCGTGCCGAGGAGCTCGCGGAGGAGCTGCAGTCACCGCTCTTGCGCATCTACACGGACGAGATCTCCATCGAGTACGCCTTCGGTAGCGGCAACTGGGACGCCGGTGTCGCGCTCGCGGAGCGTACGATCGCAACGGCGCGGGCGCTCAATCAGAAGATCCTTCTGCCTCGGGTGCTCGTGTGGGCGACGTACTTCTATACGGCACGCGGCGATTACGACCGCGCGAAGCAGTATCTCGATGAGGCGTGGGCCCTGGGCGTCGCGCGTGGCTCGCGCGGCCGGCCCATCGAAGTGCACTCGCAAGTGCCTGTGTACGCCGGGCTGGCCAACTATTACCTCGCCATCGGCGAATACGCTCGCGCGGTGGAGACGGGAGAACAGGGCATCGAGATCGCTTTTCGATCGGGATACGTCGTGTGGGCGATTCATCGCCTCATCCCGGTCACCGCCGAGGCAGCATTCTGGGTGCGGGACACGGCCAAGGCGGATGCGTTGCGCACTCGGATGCGGGACGAGTGCCAGCGCATGGGTCACAAGCTTGGCCTCGTGTGGGTCGCCGCGGGCGAGGGCATCATTGCGCGCCTTCGCGAGGACTACGCCAGATCGGCCGAGCTGCTGCGCACGGCGATCGAAGGGCTGGAGGAGATTCCGTGGGTATTCGACGCGGCGCGCCTGCGTCGCTGGCTGGCCGACGTGCTGATTCGGCTGGGAGACCAGGAGGGCGGCATTCGCGAGCTGCGTCGCAGCCACGAGACCTGTGCCAACCTTGGCGCGCGGATCGAGATGGAGCGCGCGCGTGAGATGATGAAGGCTTTGGGCATCCGCCTGCCGTCGCGCGAGTCCGGGAGCGGCAAGCGCGTCGCGAAGTTGACGGAGCGCGAGACCGACATCGCCCGGCTGGTGGCCGCGCGGAAATCGAACAAGGAGATCGCGATGGAGCTGGGGATCTCGGCGCGGACCGTGACCACCCACGTCGCGAACATCTTCGGAAAGCTCGGCGTCTCGTCGCGTGGCGAGCTGGCGGATCGTATCCGTGAGGGGATTACTTCAGACGCATAGGCGGGCTGAGGTCCGCACCGCGAGCTGAGGCGCGCAAGGCTTTTGGCGCACGAGCCTCTATCTCGCAGGCCTCGGCGCGCGAAACTCTATCTCGCAGGCTGACGCGCGAGGGCTCCATCTCGCCTATTCGGACTTCGGCACAACCGCGAGCGTACACCTCGAGACGCAGATCGGACGGTCCTGCTCGTCCACGATGCGAACCTCCCACACCTGCGTACTCCGGCCGACGTGGATCGGCATCCCTGTCCCAGTGACGACCCCCTCGCGCTTGGCGCGGAGATGGTTCGCGTTGATCTCGATGCCGACGACGTTGTTCTTCTCGAGGTCCGCGTTCATCGCGGCGCCGATAGACGCGATGGTTTCGGCGAGCGCGACAGACGCGCCACCGTGGAGGATTCCGAACGGCTGGCGTGTGCGTCCGTCCACTGGCATGGTGGCGACGACGCGCTGCGGCGTGAGCTCGCGCACCTCGATGCCGAGTGCGTCGCCGAGATTCCGGGTGACCTGGCGGAGTTGCTCGAGCGTGGCGCGGTTGTCGGGAGCCATTCGGGAAACCTATCGCGACGCTTACCATTCAGCATGGACGTACTCGTGGAAGCGTGCGTGGACTCGGTGGCGTCGGCGCTGGCCGCCGAGCGCGGCGGCGCTGGCCGGCTGGAGCTGTGCGCCAACCTGTTCGACGGCGGTACCACGCCGAGTGCGGGGATGCTCTCGGCCGTGAAAGCCGCGGTGCGGATCCCCGTTTACATCATCGTGCGACCGCGTGGCGGCGGTTTCGTCTACACCCACGACGAGATGGGGGTGATGCGACTGGACATCGAGGCCGCGCGCATGCTCGGCGCCGATGGCGTCGTGGTGGGGCCGCTTACGCGGGATGCCCAGGTGGACGAAGAGCAGCTTCGCACGTTGGTGACTGCCGCCCGTGATCTTCCCGTGACATTCCATCGGGCGTTCGACCTCACCCGTGACCTGGACCAGGCACTCGAAGCGTTGATACGCCATGGGGTGTCCCGCGTGCTGACGTCTGGCGGGGCGACGACTGCCCTGATTGGAGTCGGCCAGATCAGCGCGCTCGCGCGACGAGCGGCCGGCCAGATCGTGGTAATGGCTGGCGGCGGCGTCCGGGAAGAGAGTGTCCAGGAAATCGTACATCGGTCCGGCGTTCGCGAAGTGCACGTCCGCGGCGCGCGTGAGGTTTACGGATCGACGCCGATCAGTCCCACCGGGATAACCCTGCGAAAGCCCTTTCCTACGGATGAACGCGCCTGGGAGGAGACCGACGAGCGGCGCATCCGGGAATTCGTTCGACTGGCGAACGGCTGAGCGACTACTACTATCAATAGATCGCTCCCTACCCTTACCTCGAGCTGGCCACCTATGGAAACCCGCCCTGGTACTGATCGCGGCGCTGCGTACGATGCATCGACGAGCGCGCCTCCTCCCGAGAAGGCTTCGGTCGTCGAGGACTTCATCGACATTTTCTACGCGCCGGCCAAGGTCTTCGCGCGGCGCGCGATGAGCGGATTCGGCATTCCGATGTTGATCATCCTGGTGTTGTCCGCCGGGTTCGCGTTCGCCAGTCAAAGCGTGTTCTCGCAGATCTTCGATGCGGAATTCTCGCGTGGGATGGCGCGCGCGATGCAGACCAATCCGCGGTTGACGCCGGAGATCGCGAACTCGATGAAGCCGATGCAGGAGAAAATCGCCGGGGCATTCGTGTATGCCGGCCCTCTCCTTCTCGTGTTCTTCACGACGATCTTCGTGTGGATCGCGGCGAAGCTTTTCTCGGCAAAGGTGACGTTTGGCCAGGTGATGACGATCAGCACGCTGGCCTACATCCCGCGACTGCTCGGGAGTCTGATCGGCGTGCTGCAGGTCGTGCTGATGGACACGACGAACTTCACGAACAGGTTCAGCCTCGCCGTGACGCCGGCGCGCTTCATGGACCCCGACACGGCCAACCCGAAGATGTTTGCGCTGGTGGGCAACGTCGAATTGTTCACCATCTGGTCGACCATCCTGATTGCGATCGGCGTGTCGGTCGTGTCGAAGAAGCCGCGCTCCACCGGCTACCTGGTGGCGGGCGTCGCTTTCGTGGTGATGTCCGGTCTGGCCGTCCTGACTGCCCGATGACCGCACTTCTCGCGCTGCTCGCGGCACTGAGCGCCGCCCCGGCCGCTCCCGCCGCCCGCGCCGCCGGCACTGAAGTGGTCGCTGTCTTTGCCGGAGGCTGTTTCTGGGGCGTGGAAGCGGTGTTCGAGCACGTGAAGGGAGTCGTGCGCGTGACGTCCGGCTACGCCGGCGGCACCGTGCGCTCGCCTTCGTACGAGGCCGTGAGCAGCGGCGAGACTGGTCATGCCGAGTCCGTCGAGATCGTATTCGACTCCACGCAGATCTCGTATCGCAAGTTGCTGGAGATCTTCTTTTCCGTGGCGCACGATCCGACGCAACTCAACCGGCAGGGCCCGGACGTTGGGACGCAGTATCGCTCGGCGATCTTCTACAAATCCGACGAGCAGAAGCGCGAAGCCGAGGCGTTCATCGCGGAGCTGACGGCCGCCAAGACATTCAGCGGTGCAATCGTCACTCAGGTACAGCCCCTGCGCGGGTTCTACAAGGCGGAGGGCTACCACCAGGACTTTGCCGAGAAGCACCCGCTTCATCCGTACATCGTCTTTCACGATCGACCCAAGGTGGAGCATCTCAAGGAGCGCTACCCGGATCTATATCGCGACGTCGGGAAGGCGGCGCTTGCCTCTGACAAGCGAGGCAGCTAGCGCCGCGCCCGGCCGCGAGACGGCGAGTCGAGGCAGGGGAGGAATGCACGTGGCGGACATTCTTCATGATTTTCCGATCGCGGCGCCCCCGCACCGCGTGTTCGAGGCGGTGAGCTCACCCGCGGGACTCGACCAATGGTGGACCAAGACGTCGGCTGGGAGCGCGTTGCCGGGCTCAGAATATGAGCTGGGGTTCGGCCCGGAGTATGACTGGCGCGCTCGGGTGGCCGACTGCAAGCCGGACCAGCGGTTCGAGCTCGAGATGACACGCGCCGACGCCGACTGGAACGGCACGCGCGTTCGCTTCGAGCTGGAGGAGACGGCGAACGGAAAGGGCACGCAGCTCCGATTCAGTCACAGCGGTTGGCCGGCCGCCAACGAGCACTATCGCATCTCGTGCTACTGCTGGGCCATGTACTTGCGCGTGCTGCGCAGGCACATCGAGTACGGCGAGCAAGTGGCGTACGAACGTCGGTTGGACGTGTAGCCGCGGTCCCCCCCCCGAGACACGGATCAACGGACGGTTGTGAGCGAAGATCGCGTCGTTGTCATTACCGGAGCGAGCAGCGGCATCGGTGCGGGACTGGCGATCGGCCTTGGTCGCGACGGTTTCCGCCTCGTGCTGGGCGCCCGAAGCCAGGAGAAGCTCAGGGCAGTGGCCGAAGAGGCCGCGCCCCAAGGGCTGGCCCTGGCGGTCGAATGCGACGTCACACGACGCCAGAACGTCGAGAAGCTGCGCGACGTTGCCCTGGAGCGATTCGGACGCGTTGATGTCTGGGTCAACAACGCGGGACGGGGCATCCTGCGGCCCGTGCTGGAGCTCACGGATGAGGACATCGACGAGATGATGGCCGTGAACCTCAAGTCCGCGGTGTACGGGATGCAGACGATCATCCCGTATTTCATCGAGCGAGGTCGTGGCCACGTGATCAACGTGTCGTCGGCTCTGGCGCGGTTTCCCAACGCACCGCTGCGCTCCGCATACAACGCGGCAAAAGCGGCGCTGAATGCCGTGAGCGCGAACGTGCGGATGGACCTCAACCGCCAGGGCGCGAACGACGTCCACGTGTCGGTGGTAATGCCCGGAATAGTTCCGACCGAGTTCGCCGTGCACGCCAAGTATTCGCGGGGACCGCTGGCGAAGCTCCCATCGGGCGCGCTGCAGCCACAAAGCATCGACGAGGTCGTGCAGGTGATGCGACATATCATCGACGAGCCGCGCGCAGAAGCGTTCACCAACCCGGCGGCGGCCGAACTCGTGCAGCGTTACATCAAGGACGTGGGAGCGTTCGAAGCCCAGCTATAGCTTCGGGCTCACGACTACCCTTCGCCGAAGGTGTCGCACGAGTCCACCCGACCGCTGTCGAATCCGCGCTTGAACCAGGTGGCTCGCTGCTGCGCCGACCCGTGCGTAAAGGAATCCACGTTCACCGTACCGGTGGTGCTTCGCTGGATGCGGTCGTCCCCGACGGCGCTCGCCGCTGCCAGTCCTTCCTCCATGTCGCCTGGCGACAGCTTGCCGCGCTCCGCGGCGGAGTGTCCCCATACGCCGGCATAACAGTCGGCTTGCAACTCCAGAAGGACCGAGAGCTCGTTGGCGTTCTGCGGGTTGCTTCGTTGCGCTGCCCGGACCCTGGAGTCGATGCCCAGCAGGTGCTGCACGTGATGCCCAAGCTCGTGCGAGATGACGTAGGCCTGCGCGAAATCGCCCGGGGCGCCGTAGCGGCGGTCAAGCTCGTTGAAGAAGTCGAGGTCGAGGTAGACCTTCTCGTCGAGGGGACAGTAGAAGGGCCCCATCGCGGACTGCGCAGCTCCGCAGCCGGACATGGTCCCGCTGCGGAACAACACCATCTTCGCCGGCTGGAACGGGGCGCCGGCGCGCTCGAACACGTTCTGCCATGTATTCTGCGCGTCGTCGAGCACGAACGAGACGAACTGCACCATGGGCTCCTCGCGCGCGGAATCGGCCGGGGAGAGCCCCACCTCGCCGCCTTCCTGGTTCGTGACGTCGGTCGCGGTAGTGAGTATGCCCCGGCCGAAGATCAGGCTCAGGACGAGCAGAATGATCGCGCCGCCGATTCCCATCGGTGCGCCCATGCCCGCGCCGCGCCGGTCCTCGAGGTTCGGGCTGCGACCGCCTGACGTCCATTTCATGCGGTCGAACTCAAGCAAGAATGCCGCCCATGGAAGCCGCGGAAACGCCACTCGGCGCTGGCGGCCTCAGGATTTCGCGGATGCCGTCCGCCGAGTGGGCGAGGCGCGCTCGAAGACGTCCTGATACGCGGCGAGGTAATGATCGAGCTGCTTGCGCTTGTACTGCATGATGGGGCGCGGGTGTTGTAGTGCGTGCACCTCGCCGAAGAAGCGATGCGTCTCGTTGAGGGCCTGAAAGAAGCGGAGGTTCTCGCCCATGCCGAGCACGATGACGTGGTCCCGCCGCGCCCCCAGCTCGATCTGCTGCTCGATGGCGCTCGTGATGAACGGCGTCATGGACCGGGCGAGCGCACGATCGTCGTAGTAGTTGAGGTTTTTGCCGTCACGCGTGAATCCGAGCGGGGAAACAGCGGTCAGGAAATAGCGACGATAGAAGTCGCGAGGGCCGCCCATGCGATTGATGAAGTCGTAGACGAAAATCGAGGACAGCTCGCGACGGCGCTGCATACGGTTGGGGATGCCACATTCGTCGGCGAGCGCGACGGGATCGGTGAACGTGACGCCGGTAATCCCTGCGCCGAATCGTCCCGGGTTGATGCCGAAGACCAGCACGCGTTGGCGATTGTCCGAGAAGAACTTGTCGAGGAAGGCACGCACGTACCCGCGGACTTCGGGGTCCGTGTAGGGATTCATCACGGTGACGCCGGCCGGCGGCCGCGGTGCATCGAGGCCGGTGTAGAACGCGAAGGCGCGGGATCCGAAGGTGGACGATTTGTCCTGGCGCACCGACGGGAGGTAATCGGTGCGATACGTGCCGGCAACTGCGGCTTCGACTGCGGCTTCGACTGCGGCTTCGACAGCGGCTTCGACTGCGGCTTCGACTGCGGCTCTGCTATGCGGCGGCAGACAATGGCTCGAACACGTCGACCAGCGGAGTGCCGGCGTAGCTCTGGGGCACCGGAACACCAAGGCTCCAGAGCACGGTCGCCGGAACGTCCAGCAGCGTCGCGTCTCGCGGCAAGCATGCGGGACGAACGCATCCGCCGGTCATCAGGATCGGGATCGTGCGGTCCAGCGGATGGTTGCTGTCGTGGTTGCGCGGATCTGCGCCGCCACCGCCGTGATCGGCCAGGGCGATGAGGAGTGCGCCTGGATCCTCGTCGATGCGAGCGTACGCGGCGACAAGACCGAGCGCGTGATCGAGTCTCCTGGCGGCGTGGAGGTACTGCTCGGACATCCAGCCGTGATCGTGTCCCGCGCGATCAGCGTCGGGCAAGTGCACCACGACGAGACCGCGTCTACCATCCCCGAGCCGGCGCCGTGCGGCCATCACGATATCGTTCGCGTTCGCGCCGACGAAGTGCGGATCGTCGACGCCGAGCGCCTTCGTGATGCGTGCCGCGGCGCCGCGAAAGAGCCAGGGGATGCTGTTGATGTAGGTGCTGGTCGGAACGCCCGCGCCTCTGAGGCAGCGGGGCAGGGGGTGGATCACGCCGCGGGCTCGCGGCAGGTGGAACTTGTCCGACTTCAGCCCGTGCA
The DNA here is from genome assembly GCA_035758925.1 of Gemmatimonadaceae bacterium. Taxonomy (GTDB): domain Bacteria; phylum Gemmatimonadota; class Gemmatimonadetes; order Gemmatimonadales; family Gemmatimonadaceae; genus DASPMP01. The sequence goes on along the minus strand of DASTVV010000132.1, from coordinate 16,897 downwards.
ATTCCGGTGGGACGCCCGTGAACAGCGAGGCCATGGCCGCCGCTGTCACACTTGGACCGACGGTCGTGCCGGCCAGGGTTGAGGCTCCCCGTGCCGCCAGTCGCTTCCAGTTCTCCAGTCCGCAGACATCGATGGTATCCGGCCGCAGTCCATCCAGCACCACCAGCACTACTCGCTCGACGCCGACTGGTGACGCCATCGCGCACGCTCCTCGAAGGGGGATGTACGCCCAAGCCCGGGCGCGCGCACGAACCTGACAGGAGCGCGTGACAGCGATTCGTCTGGTTCGTAACGGCCGCGTCGAAGTGACGTCGCGGGTTCGGTACGGGGCACCGGACGCTGATTGGTACCAGAGGGCTAATTAATCCCGGCGCGTACGCGTGGCAGCACGATCGCCACGAGCCGTCTGATGGTCGGCAAGTCGCCATGGACATGACCGCCGGTCATCCAGATGCTCTCCTTCGGTTGGCGTGCGCTGTGATAAAGCGCTTCCACTTCGTCTCGAGGCATCCGCTCGTCCTGCGTGGCGCTGACCATGACAAAGGGACGCGGCGAGATCCGCGGTACCCAGCGCGTGGGATCGAGCCGAGGGCCAGCGATGATGACATTGGCCAACGCGGCGGCGGGCACGCGGAGGACGCTGGACGGGATCGAGCGCTTCATGTTGGACTCGAGTGGCGCATAAGAGCCGCCGGAGCCCTGGATTGCCCACACACGCTTGAACCGCGGGTCGAGCGCCCCCGCGATGCAGACGAAGGGGGCGCCAAGGCTGACGCCAATGCCCTCCACCCGGGTCGAGTCGACATCGGGTCGTCGTAGCAGATAGTCGACCGCGAGCATCATCGCGGGCGGCGTGTCGAGAAACGCGCGGCGAATCGCCGGGATCTGACGCAGGAACGCAATGGCGCTGGGATTCAGATTTCCGCCGTACGGATACGACATGGCCGCGATCATGACGCCGCGATGATCTCCCAACAGCCGGGCTGCTTCGGGTCCTCTCGCGTGGCCTCCGAGCAGCAGCGCAACGGGCAATGTGGCGCCGCTGTCCGCCAACGCCCGACTCACGACCAGGTCGACGACCAGGCCGCTGCGAGCGGTGAGCTGCACGGCCTGCCTGACGTAGCCGTCCTCCACCCGGCGCTCGCCCGCCTGCACGGAAGCGAGCATCGACCGGCGCTCGATGAAGTGAGGCATCGGGTCGCGCAGCAGGAACGCGCAGACAAGTCCCACGACGCCGACCATCACTGCAAGACCGATCCCCATGACTCGTCTGAATCTCATGTCGCAGTATAGACCCGCGTACAGGTGCCCGGCACTGCGATGCAAACAAAGCGGGACCGTGGCGCGAGCCACGATCCCGCTTGACCTGCGAAGCCGCGAAGAACTACGGCTTCTTCGTGCGGCCCTGGGCCCCCGGCGTCGCCGGCTTTCCGGCGTTCGCGGGAACGTTTGCCGGCCGGCCACTCGCGGTCGGGGTACCCGCGTCGGCCGGACGCTTCGTCGCCGCCATATCCTGACCCGTTACGGCCGGCTTGTTGGCGCGGCCAACGGCACCCGGCAGATCCTCGAGATCCCGATCCGATGCGCGGCTCTGAAGCTTCTCCTGCACCCGTTTCAGCGCTTCGTCGGAAGGCAGGCCACGATCCATCAGGCTGCCGACGACGAACAGCGGCACCGCAAGCGATCGACCAGACGGCGCGCTCTTGGCCAACGAGCTCACCTGCGCGCCATCGACTCCCTTGCGCAGCGCTTCGGCGCCAGCGTCGATCTCGTCACCGTTGGCTTTCTTGCCACGGCCATTCTCAAGCGCGGCCTTCGCCTTTTCCATGCGCACGGCCTGCTCGTTGACCGAGTCTTCGATGTCCTTCGCGGGGACGCCCTTGGCGGCGAATTTCAGCGCGCGGTTCTCCAGCGCCGCGGCAGGCAGCTCGTGCGAGCGCGCTTCGGCGATCCTGGCGAGGACGCGATCCGCGACGTCGGCAGGAAGAACTTCGCGCAACCTCGCGGACGGATCAGCCGCCGGAGTCTGCGCACCGACCGCGCAAGCAAGAACGGTCGACAGCATAGAGACCATTCGGAACGAACGAAACATGGGTCACCTCATTGGGAGGACTGTACTGCCCATCGTGATATGGACTGCGACATCACGTCGGCCCGTCACTAATCCAGGGGTTTCGTGTGATGTAGCGCACGTCAGGGTACATCCAGGAGACCGACAGACCCCGCAAACTCGTCGGCAAAGGGGATAAGGCCGGGAGGTACCGTCCAGGCTCCACCGTCCACGCGGAGATTTACCTGGTGCGTACCCTGCGCCATTACGACCGTCAGTCGGAAGGTGCCGCTGGAATCGCGAGTCAAGAGACGAGGAGTCCATTGCGTGAAGTCGCCCATCAATTCGACGCGGCTCGCTCGCGGAGCCTGAACCATGAGGTCGTAGGTGTTTCCGCTCACGCGTGTAATGCGGAACGAACGCACCTCCGCGCTCACGGGCATCGGACGCCCGGCGAGAGAGACCTCGAGGGGGGCTATCCGCCGGGGCGCCAGACGCAAGCTGAGCGAGAGGTAGCGGCCGCCAGGAAAGCCCTGCGTGAAATCGACCGGGTACGCACCCACTGCGGCCTGCACACCGACAGTCTGAGACACCCATCGAGTGGCGCTGACGCCGCCCCACACTTTGCGCTTGCTCGGAAGCGAGGGGATGGGGTTGCCCATCCGCATGCCGAGCGATGCGTCGGCCTCCCACGCCTGGGCGGCGCGCCCAAGCCAGGCCGTGACATCGGTGTACCTGATGGTATCGCCGACAACCGTGGGGGCGACGAAGGCCATCGCGGTGGAAGAGCCAACGGTTGCCCACGCTCCGGCGTCACCCTGACGCGTCTGACGCCAGATGCCGTCCCACGCGCGGCCCACCCCTCCGCCAACCCAAGCCCCGCCAGCGGAGCCACCGACGTTCAAGCGGAGGGCGCCCAGGACTTGTCCGGTGCGAGCACCATCGCTGTGTACGCTTCCACCAGCAGTGCTGGCCAACTCGAGCGTCGACCATGGAGTCAGCGGATTGCCGAGCCTCAGCGCCATCGATCCGGCGTTGCTCCACGCGTTCTCGAGCCGCGACGTGGTTCCCGACCCGTCGAAAACAAGTTTCGACGTCCGATGACGAAGTGAGACCGATGCCGAGAGCGCGCTGGCGTCGATGCTGTCGGCATATCGCATCCGTGCGGTGCCAACGTTGAACGACGAAGTGGTCTGCTGCGCGTTTGCACTTGCTGGCGGGGCCAACAGCATCGCCACGACGATCGCCCAACGAAACTTCACAATGCCGAGTCGTTGCGAACCGCGATAACGGAGCTCTCGGTGCCGAAATCGTCCATCTGCGACTCGGTGGTCGGGTCCGCGACCCATCGTTCGGTCTTTCCATCCGACACGACGAAGGCGTACTCATGCCGGCCCACGGAGAGCGGCACGCTCACACTCCACACGCCGTCGACGCGAGTCAGACGCAGAGGCGTCCGGCCCTTCTGCCAGGCGTTGAACGTACCGACGAGCGCCACGCTGCGGGCCGACGGGTCGACGAAGACGAACCGGACGACGTGAACCGTGTCGACGGCCGCGCTTCCGGCAGACCGTGCGGAACTGACGGAGGACGCTTCGGGTCTTCGGAGCAGCGCGCCCTCCACCGCCAACAACGCCACGACACCAGCCGCGGCGGCCAGCGACAGAACTGGCGTGAGCCGGACCGTGAAGGGACGCAGCCACCACGAGCGATTGCGATGCCGATCCGCGGCTTCCGCCTCGGCGCGAACGATGGCATGGACAGCCGACATCACGCGGGCCTCGAACGAGGCGTCCGCGCTCACCTCGGCGCGCAGCGGCGCGGCAATCTGTTCGGCGAATGCTTCGTCGCGATTCAAATCATCGGTCATAGGATCTCCCCGCAGCTTCCAGGATGACTCGCAGGCGGCCACACGCGCGCATGACCCTCATCTTCAACGCGGACTCACTGGCACCGACGAGACGGGACATTTCTTCGTAACTCTGCCCTTCCACGTACTTCAGCAGAAACGCTTCACGCTGCTCCGGCGCCAGCTGGTCGAGCGCGTGCTGGACGTCCGCAGTGTCCGCTGACGACGATTCCGCGGTCGGGCTGGCAAGCTGTTCCAGTTCCTCGCCACCGCGTACCAACCGTCGTTCGCGACGCGTCCGCCTGGCACTGAGCGTCCGGCACTCGTTCACGACGATCGAATACAGCCAGGCACCAAAGCGCGAAGGGTCGTTGCACTTGCCCAACGATCGGAAGGCACGCACGAACGCGGACTGCAGCGCATCATCAGCGTCGTCGCGATTTCCAAGCATGCGCGTGGCATAACGGACGTAGGCGTCCTGGTACCGTCGCACCAGGATGGCAAACGTATCCGATTTGCCGGCGAGCACTTGCGCAACGAGCTCAGCATCCGATCGGTGGTCCACCTGAGATGGACTACCAGATCGGGAAACGGCGTCACCAAGACCCATCAAACAAGAATTTAGTGGCCGGTACGCTCGACGGTTCTTCCTGTAAAGTTTTCGGTTGCAACGTCTTTGCCCTGTTCCAGGGACCGGACGTAGCTCACAAGGCGCCAGATCGAGCGCTTATCGATGAGGCCGCCCCAGGCCGGCATGCCGTCTGGCCGACCCTGCGCGATGGATTCGAACACTTCGGCGGGCGAGCCACCGAAGTGCCAGCGCCCGTCCACGAAGGCCGGGGCCATCGCTCCGGAGCCGTCCGCGCCATGGCAGTCAATGCAGTTGTACGAGATGTACAGCTTGGCGCCCATGGCGATGGCGTTCGCGTCGCCCTCGAACGGATTTCGGAGCGCGAGCGTGTCGCGCGGAGAAACGAGGCCGGCGCGCAGATTCTCGCCGTGCGAGACGAACCTGGTCGTGTCGCGGAACTGCTTCGGCGTCGTGTTGCCGACGCCCGGAGTGATACTGTCCGCGTTGCGATTGGAGAGCAACGCGGCGGTCACGACAACGCCAAGGGAGAACGCCGTCAGCGCGCGCACGGATGAAGCCCGCACCTAGAGACTGAAGACAAAGAGCATTCCTCCCCAACTCGTCCAGCGGGCGAGATCCGGCAGTGTCGAACCACGCTCGCGGACATCGTACGGCAGGTTGGCTGCCACATCGCCGGCAATCAGCAGTCCCATGTCGCCGCCGATACCCGCGTAGACAGCAACATACTGCTTGCCATCGGGCCCCGTGTACGTCACAGGATTGCCGACCACTCCCGAACCAACCTTGAATTTCCAGAGGACGGTCCCGGTGCGCGCGTCCACCGCCTTGAACCAGCCGTCGAGCGTGCCGTAGAAGACGACGCCGCCAGCCGTCGCCAGGGCTCCACCCCAGACAGGATACGGTTCCTTGACGCCCCACTTCTTGGTTCCCGTGGACGCGTCCCACGCGATGAATTCGCCGCGATAGCCGCCGGGTCCACCGGTCTCCGGCGCGAGCGCGCCGATATATGGTGTGCCCGCGATGTACGACACTTCGCGCAGCTCCCAGTCCATGCAGAGATTGTTCGTCGGGACGTAGAAAAGCCCGGTCCTGGGCGAAAACGCGGCTGGCTGCTGGTTCTTTCCGCCCTCCAGCGACGGGCAGATGTTGGTGACCTTCGCCGCGGCGTTCGTGCGCTTCTCGGGGTTCACGGTGGGACGGCCCGTCGTGAGATCGACGCCCGTCGACCAGTTCATCGGCACGTAAGGTTTGGCGAGCAGCACCTCGCCGGTGGTCCGGTCCAGCGTGTAGGCGAAGCCGTTCCTGTCGAAGTGCACCAGTGCCTTGCGTGTGGCACCGTTCATCGGGAGGTCGACGAGGATGTTCTCGTTCACCGCGTCGTAGTCCCACATGTCGTGCGGCGTCACCTGGAACGCCCAAACCAGGTCACCGGTGTCAGCGTCGCGCGCGAGAATCGCCGCCGTCCACTTGTTGTCGCCAGGGCGTTTCGAGACGTTCCACGGTCCGGGGTTGGAGGTGCCGTAGTAAATCAGGTTGAGGGCGGGATCGTACGACACCCAGCCCCACACCACACCGCCACCGATCTTCCACGCCTCGCCCGGCCACGTCGAGACACCGAGGTTGGTGCCGCGGTCATGTGCGTAGAATGGCTTGAAGCGAGGGCCGATCATGACGTCGCGGTCAGGACCGACGTTGTAGGCGCGCCATACCTGCTTGCCGCTCTCGGCGTCGAGCGCCGCGATCCACCCGCGCACGCCCATCTCGCCGCCGCTCGATCCGACGATGACTTTCCCCTTCACGACGATCGGCGCCATGGTGATGGTCTCGCCGCGCGTGAGATCTCCCATGCGAGTGCGCCAGAGCTGGCGTCCCGTTGCGGCGTCGACGGCGACCGTGTGTCCGTCGAGCAGGTTGTAGAAGATCCTGCCCTTCTCGTAGGCGGCGCCGCGATTCACGACGTCGCAACACGCAATGCCGATCGCCGTCTGGGCATTCTCCGGTCGGAACTTCCACTTGAGCGGATAGCCCTCGGTGCGCAGGTCGATCGCATAGGCGACGTTCGGGTAGGGCGTCACGAGGTACATCGTGTTGTCGACGACGAGCGGCTGACCTTCGTGCCCGCGCAGCACGCCAGTGGAGAACGTCCATGATGCGCGCAGGTTCTTCGCGTTTTCAGGCGTGATCTGCGCCAGCTCGCTGTATCGCGAGTTGGAGTAGTCCGCGCCCGGCATCGGCCACTCGTTCGCGGGGCCACTGCGCGGGGCGGCGATCTTCGTCCCGGCAACGACGTCGGGTGGGACGGATTGTTCCCGGCCACAGGATGCCAGCCCGATGAGGACGGTCGCCGCAAGAATTCTCATTCGTTCATGGCTCGTGTTCGGGCCGCTCAGACCAATGAACTGCATGTCACGGAACACACGGGATGAGACTGGATGACGCGGATACTGCGCCTGCTCGGGTTGTGCCCAATGAGAGATCCCGATTCACCAAAAAAACCAGAAGGCACTGTTGTTTCGGTGTGCTCCTGTCGCGTCCGTGTGCTCCGTGAGTGCAGTTTGATGGTCTGTGCACCGGGAATGGCGGATCAGGGCTTCAGATAGTCGTGCGCGGCGATCACGCGCCAGCGGCCGCCGGTGAGAATCCACGTGTCGGTGTAGCGATACCGGCGCTCGAACGGCCCGGATGGGCCATGTCCTTTCAGAATGAGCCAGCCCGTGGCGATCGCGGTGCCGCGGTGCACGCGCACCACGAGATCGTCATTGCGTCCCGACGTCACCGTGTCCGCTCCCTGCGTCACTTCGCGGATCAACTGCGTCCTGTTGTAGACGCGATCGTCCTCGGTGTATACGAAGTCTGGGCCGAGCAGCCGGTTGAACGCGGCGGAGTCGCGCTTGATCACCGCCTGGATCCATTGGTCCTCGAGCAGGGCGATCTGGCGCTTGACGCCGTCCTGTGCAACGAGCCGGCTGGGTGACGCCAGCATGGCGACGGACAGCAACGTGATCGCGTACTTCGCGACGCGCATGATCTCTCCGTGAGCGGGACGTGGGATGATGCGGCCCCAGTCCCGCCGCATCAAGAGACGTCGGCACCGTGGTGCCTGCCCTAGACCTCGAGGCTGACGCCAGCAGCCCGCCGGTCCGATGGCGATGTCAGCTGTGCCTCCACCGCCACAGCCTCGGACCGCAGCCACTGCAGCTCTGCTCCCAGCTGCGCGCGGAGCGCAGCGTTGCGGCGCAGGCGCAACCAGGCCCTGGCGCGCTGCACGACGCGCGAGAGTCGCGCCCTGAGGTAGAAGTTCACGTCGGCCGCGACCGGCAGGCTGATCAGATAGAGCGCCGCGATCCATGGCCCGAACGCCGCGCCGACGAGCGTCCCTTGCGCCGCATAGGACGCGAGCACGAGCGCCAAACCGCCCACGATCGTCCGCATCGCCGGGTCGGCCGCGCTCTCGACCGATCGCATGGCGATGGCTCGCGCCAGGTTGAATGGAAGCCAGTGATTCAGCCAGCCCCAGAACGCGAACGGCGCAGCGAGCGCCGCGACCGCGGACTCGCGAATCACGAAACGCGTGGCCGCCGGCACCTCGAGGTCGATCTCGAGGTCCTCGATGACGAGATGGTGCGCGGCGAGCGTTTCGCGGAAGCGAGTGAGCCTCGTGAGGAGCACCTCGGCGCGTTCGCGGACTACCCTGTGCGCCTGGTCCAGCTGCTTTCGCGCGGCGTCGATGCGGCGTCCGATAGCCACTTGATCGGTGAGCGGCGCGTAGCGTTGCCACACCTGGGGCGTCGCCTGAACGCCGCGAAAAAGCCGTGCGAGCTGCGCGGCGAGAGCCCGATCGCGTACCGCCGCGTCGAGTGTCTCGAAGTTGAGCGTGACGGCTCTGAGGCGGCGTTCGATCTCCGCCGTGAGGGAGCGCGTATCCGACTCGCTGTCCAGCCGCGGCCACTCGCGGATCGTGATTGGGTCACCAGTCTGGACGAATACCCGCGTTCGCGGGACATCCTTGCGCTCGAAGGTCAGGCCAACCGGCACCACGACGAGATCCCGAACGCCGGCGTCGTACGCCTGGAGCGCTATCCGCGCCGCACCTGTGCGGAGCGGCGCCAGCTCGGGGTGGTCGCCCGTGATTCCCTCGGGGAAGATCATGGCCGCTCGACCGCGCGCGAGCGCGTCGTTCAGCGCCCCGAACGCAGCCACGTTGCGGTCGGCGTCGCTGGTTGCTTTCAGCTCGCCGACGTCCTTCGCGCGAATGAGAGGCACAACGCCGGCGGCGCGCAGGAGCGGTGCGAGGAGCGGGTTGGCGAACAGCGTCGCCTTGGCTGTGATGACGAGGCGGCGCGGGCACACCGTGCACACCACGAGTGCGTCAACCAGGGCGTTCGGATGGTTGACGGCCAGCAGCACCGGTGCCTTCGAGGGGATTCGGTCCAATCCCTCCGTGTCCACGCGGCTGTAGAACCAGCGCAGCGAAACGCCGGCGATGGCGCGTAGTAGGGTGTACAGCATCGACACACAATCTCGTTCCGGGAGGCCACGCGCGGCACCCGATCGAGACATTTTCCCACTTTCGGCTCGCCGACCACGCAGGCAATTTCTGGCACTCTTCCGGAGCTCGTCATGCGTTCATCCCGTTACGTCCGTACTGCTCGATGGCTCGGTGTCGCCACCTTTCTCGCGTTCGTCCCCCGGCTGTCCGGGCAGGACCGTCCGGCGAAGAACCATATCTCGCTGGAACAATACCTCGACTGGGAGGACGTCCAGGCGCCGCAGTTCTCGCCGAGCGGGATGCAGATCGCCTATGGCCGGCGATGGATCGACAAGATGAACGACAAGTGGGAGTCGTCCATCTGGATGAGCAACGCCGACGGGTCGCGCCCCCGGCAACTCGTGCAGGGGTCCGACGTGAAGTGGTCGCCGGACGGGACGCGGATCGCCTACGTCGCCAAGGGTGAGCCCAGCGGCCAGCAGATTTTCGTGCGTTGGATGGACGCCGAAGGCGCGACGACCCAGATCTCGCACCTGACGGAGTCGCCCTCGAGTCTCGAGTGGTCGCCGGACGGCAAGTCCATCGCGTTCACCGCGAACGTGCCGGTCAAGGAGTCATGGAAGATCGCGATGCCCACGCCGCCCAAGGGCGCGAAATGGACCGAGCCGCCGAAGATCGTCTCGCGTCTCACGTATCGCGCCGACCGCATCGGGTTCACCGACGACGGCTATCGCCACCTCTTCGTCATCCCCGCCGACGGCGGTACGGCGCGCCAGATCACCACTGGCGACTGGAATCACTCCGGCGGCGACTTTTCGGTTGACAGCAAGTGGATCCTGTTCAGCTCCTACCGCGAGGCGGAGGCCGATGGCGCGTTCCGCCGCTCGCACATTTATGCGGCAAACCTCGAGACTGGCGAGATCAAGCAGCTGACGCGCGGAACTGGCACGAACAACGGCCCGATGGTGTCACCGGACGGAAAGACGATTGCCTACATCCACGCCGACTCGACGGATCACTCCGCGTGGGCGGAGAGCAAGCTGTGGATGATGAACGCGGACGGCTCGAACCCGCACGCCATCACGAACCTCGACCGGCCGATCTCCGGTGTCACGTGGGCCAATGACAACAGCGGCGTGTACTTCAACGTCGAGAGCGAAGGGTCGAAGAATTTCTACTTCGCGAACAGTGCCGGCCAGACGCGCGCAATCACGGCGGGCAAGCACTTCATGACGGTGACCGCGGTGAGCAAGGCCGGGCAGGCCGTGGGAGTGCGCTCGACGCCCACCAAGTCCAACGATGTCGTCACGTTCACGCTGCCGAAGACGGGCACGGTGTCCACGTTCACGCAGTTGACCGCGGTGAACGACGACGTGCTCCAGGGCAAGCAGCTCGCCCAGACCGAGGAGGTGTGGTACACGTCCAGGGACGGGCTCCGGATCCAGGGCTGGATCGTGAAGCCACCGGACTTCGACGCGTCGAAGAAATATCCGTTGATTCTGGACATCCACGGCGGTCCACAGGCGATGTACAACGTGGGCTTCAGCTTTGCGCGGCAGGATCACGCGGCGAACGGATACGTGGTCCTGTACACGAATCCGCGCGGCAGCACCGGTTACGGCGAGAAGTTCACCAACGAGATCAAGAACGCGTATCCCGGGAAGGACTTCGATGACTTGATGGCCGGTGTCGATACCGTCATCGGCCGCGGCTACATCGACACGAAGAATCTGTACGTGTACGGATGCTCGGGCGGCGGCGTGCTCACGGCGTGGACGGTGGGACACACCGATCGCTTCACCGCGGCGGCGTCGCTGTGCCCGGTGACGAACTGGCTGAGTTTCGTCGGCGAGACGGATGGCGCCGGGTGGTACGAGAACTTCGAGAAGCCGTTCTGGGAGGATCCCAGCGAGTATCTGCGGCGTTCACCCATCATGTACGTGGGTCGGGTGAAGACGCCGACGATGCTCATGACGGGCATCCTCGACCTCCGGACGCCGATGCCGCAGACGGAGGAGTTCTATCGCGCGCTGAAGAAGCGGGGCGTGCCGACGGTCATGGTCCGGATGAACAACGAGTATCACGGGACGAGCAGCACACCGTCGAACTTCCTGCGGACGCAGCTGTATCTGCGGAGCTGGTTCGAGAAATATGGCACCAAGGCGAAGCCGGCGGTGACGACAACAGATCAGTAGCCTCGTGGCGACGGCCATCTTTGGGATGGGCTCTCGCGCGAGGGCCGCAGGGCGTAAAGACTCTCGCGCGAGGGCCACGTACTGCTTGATCCGGATTCAACCGATTTGAACGGATAGTACCTCCGCAAACCAAGGCTCCTCTCGCAATGAGCGAGGGGAGCTTTGTTTTTGTAAACTGACACTTGTGCGCGCGCGAACAGCTGTCTCTAACAAAAAGACAAACTGAATCAATAGGGCGGGATGGGACTCTGCCTTGCCGGGTTCAATCCGTCAGAGTCCGTAGAATCCGGATCAAGTGGTTCGCGGCCCTGGCGCTGCGATCTCGAGTGCCATTGGGCCCCGGCGCGAGGATCTCGAGCTCCGGGTTCGCGCGATGATGCCTAGCCCCGCCCCCCGAAACGACTCGACAGCGCTTCCATGAGGGACGGAATGAACCCGCCAAACGATCCGTTGCTCATCACGAGAATCAGGTCGTTTCGCTCTGCGTTCTCGCTGACGTTCTGCACCAGCACCGCGACGTCGGGCGACGAGTCCGCGATGATGCCGTGCGACTTGAGCTCGGCGACGATCGCGCGCACGTCCAGGCGCTCGTTGGCCGGGACCTTGTCGTGCGGCTCCGGCTCACGCAGGGTCACGAGGTCGGCGCTGCCGAACGATTTCGCGTAGTCCGCCTGGTGAATGTTGCGGCGGCTGGTGTTGGAGCGTGGCTCGAACACGGCCCATAGCCGGCGATCGGGATACCGCTGCCTGATGCCTTCGATGGTTTCGCGGACCGCCGTGGGATGGTGCGCGAAGTCGTCGATCACGAGCACCCCGCCGATCTCACCGCGTTCCTCCTGCCGGCGCTTGACCCCCTTGAACGTCGCGAAGCCGTGCGCGATCTGATCGTGCGAGAGGCCGATGGATCGCGCCGCCGCGTATACGCCAGCCGCGTTCTCGATGTTGTGGTAGCCCGACATCGGTAGCACGAGCTCCTTCTTCCCGCGCATCCGAGGCGCGTGGATCCGGAAGCGCGTGCCTTCCGGGGAAAAGCGCTCGTTGTCGGCTCGGTAGTCCGCCTGCCCGTTCACGGCATAGGTCACGACCTTCGACGTCGCCAGGCGCCGCGCCATCTCCACGGCACGCGGATATGACGCGCTCACCGCGAGCACCCCGTCGGCCGGCATCCGGGTCACGAAGCTCTCGAACGCCGACTCGTAGTGCGGCATGTCGCGAAAGATGTCCGCGTGGTCGAACTCGATGCTCGTGAGCAGCGCCGTGCGCGCGCGATAGTGCAGGAACTTGGGTCCCTTGTCGAAGTACGCCGTGTCGTACTCGTCGCCTTCGACCACGACATACTTGCCCCTGCCGAGTCGGAAGTTGCCGCCGTAGTTGACGGTGACGCCGCCGACGAGGAACGTGGGGTCGAGGCCAGCGTCGACCAGGACGTGTGCCATCAGCGCCGACGTCGTCGTTTTCCCATGAGTGCCGACGACGACCACGCTGTGCTTGTCGGCCAGGATCAACGAACCAAACGCCGCCGGAAAGCTCATCTGCGGCAGGCCGCGCTCTCGCGCCGCCATGGCCTCCGGGTTCACGCGCCGGATGACGTTCCCGATGATCACCAGGTCCGGCTTTGCGCGGTCGAGATTCGCCGGTGCGTAGGGCGTGAACACCTCGATGCCCCATTCGCGCAGCATGTCGCTCATCGGGGGATAGACGTTCTCGTCGCTCCCCGTCACGATGTAGCCGGCTGCCTTGAGCATGCCCGCGAACGCGCCCATCCCCGTGCCGGCAACGCCGACGAGATGCACGCGCTGGACAGAACCCGGAGCTACCTCGTCGAGAACATTGCCGTTGTCGTCAGCCATGCCGGAAAAATACATCCGACTGCGGCTTTGACTGCGGCTTTGACCTACGCTCTTACGACGATTCTATCGCCGTTCTCAAAGCCGTTTTCAAAGCCGTTTTCAAAGCCGTTTTTAAAGCCGCCCTTAAAGCCGCTTTTAAAGCCGCGTTACGGTGTTGTCGTTGACGGCTTTTCCAGCACGATCATCCGTGCGTCGTCCTTGCCCACCGCGCGCAACCACGCAATCAGGTCGGTGATCTTCTCCGGCGGCTGCACGCCTTTGGCGCCGGTAGCGCTGCGGCGAACGACGAGCTCGTTGCCGATCTGCGTGTACTCCGAGCGGAAGCTGCCGAAGGCGCTCGAGGCGTTGACGCCGTTGGGCAGCCGTGCCTTCCAGCCGTCCGGCAGCCGCACGCGCAGCTCCAGCGAGGACACGCCGTACTGCCAGAATTTTTGCGGATCGATCGTGAATCGCCGCGTCGGCTCGCGCTCCAGCTCCGACGCGGCGTCGGTCAGTGCCGCCATGTTCTTGAAGGGCAGACGGAAGATCATGCTGTTCCCGGCCGGCTCCGCTGCCTTGCCGTTCTGGATGACGACGCGCAGCCGTGGCAGGACCGAGAGGTCGAGGCCATTGAACGACTGGAGGCTGTCGCCGCGCGCGCCCTCGAAGTAATTGCGTGCGACGCCCGTTGGGATGTTGGCGCGGGCCGCGGAATCCAGCGGATGCCGGAACAGCTCGCGCATCTGGTACTGGCGTGCGCCGCGCGCTTCCTCGACGTACGCACCGTTGAACATGCCTTGCTCCGACAGCGTCCCCGAGATCGACGTGATGCTGGCGTTCTGGTCGATGGTCGCTTCGGGGAAGGTGATTTCCTCGGTCGAGCCGTCCGGATGCACGACGACGCCGAACTCGCCTTGTTCTGTCGGCGACAGCTGGCCGTAGGGGAACAAGTCCGCCGTCAGATCCGTGTACTCGTAGCCACCGCCGCGTTTCACCGCCGCGATCACGTGATTGAACTGGTCGATCGACGGGAGATTCCGCTCCACGCCGCCATCGATGTTGAGCAGCACGGGATACGCGGTGACGCCCAGCTTGCCGAGCGCCGCGACGAAGAGCGTCGCCTTGTCCTTGCAGTCGCCGAAACCCGTGCGCAGCACCTCGTCCGGTGTGCGCGGCTGATAGCCGCCCAGTCCCAGCGCGATCGATACGTAACGGATATCCTGCGCCACCCAGCGGTGCACCGCGCGAATCGAATCGTCGATCGTCTTCGCGCCCTTGATGACCTCCGTGATCTTCTGCTCGACGGCTGCCGTCAGCGCGTAGCGAGTGCGCGCGTTCGACGCGTACCAGGCGCCGATGTTCGACCAGCCGAGCGGCGAGCTGATGCCGATGGTCATCGTCACGCCGTTGGAGTCGGCCGCGAGTGCTTCGGATCGCACCGACGGCACGTTCGCTTTGGCCCAGGAGTACACGCGCCGACCGCCGGACTCGGCGACCGTTGCCTTGAAATCGAGGTTCCGTTCGACCACGCGGGCCTTGAGCGTCGACGGCATGTCCACGACGTAGCGCGAGCGCGCGACTGGCACGCCCGGATTGACGCGCCACGAGAACGAGAAGTCGCCCGGAAGGAACGGCTTCAGCTCCTCGGTTGTGTAACTGTAGTCGACGATCGTTCCGGCCTTGACGCCGGTGAGCGACAAGCGCTTCACCTTGCGATCGGAGTACACCGGATCGCCTTCCTCCGCGGGCACGTCGGAATCCTGAACGTGCGACGGCTTGTCACTGACCACTTCGCCACTGGGCTTCACGACGCGAACCCAGTTCACCGTCATCCGCTCGTGCTTCGGTGCGTAGCTGAAGGTCTGCTCCTGATAGCGCTCCTCGGCGTCCGGCTTGAGGATCTGCACGATCGTGCGATACGTTTTGCGATGTCGTCCGTCCGCCTCGATCTGAATGACGCCGTCGTCGAGCAGGAGCGCCACCGAGTACTCAGGATACTTTGACGGGTCCACGGCCAGGCGATAGATCGAGTCGGACTTCACCGAGGGGTCGCCCGCGGGCGTGATGCGCGGAGCCTGAGCGGCGAGACCGACCGGGAGCGCGAGGGTGGCGATCAACGCCAGGGACGACGGTCGCATCGACGAGCGGGTATGGGGGAAGGTTGGTTGGAGCGTGCGGCAGGCATGATGCAGTCGCGCGTCGGCGACTACAAGGGGCCGCGACTCAGCTCGAGTAGTACGCTGCGTTCTCCTCGATATAGCCGCGCGACAGGTCGCAGCCGAACGCCGTCGCGGCCTCGCCACCGACTCCGAGATCGACGACGATATCGATCGTTGGGGCCGACAGCACGGCACGCGCCTGCTTGTCGTCGAAGGTTGTGCGCGCACCGAGGTGAACGACTTCGAGCCCGTTGATGGAGGCCGACGTCTTGGCGGGAACGATCGTCGCGTCGAAGCATTTGCCCACGGCCATCAGGATGCGTCCCACATTGGGATCCGCGCCGTGCACCATGGTTTTCACGAGCGGCGAGTTCACCAGGGACTTGGCCACTCTTCTCGCGTCGGTCGCTGTCTTGGCTCCCTTGGCTGTGACGCGCAGCAGACGTGTAGCACCCTCCCCGTCGCGCGCGAGGATCTCCGTCATCCGCAGACAACCCGCGGTCAGCGCGTCCGAAAACGCCTTCGAGTCCACCTGACCAGCCAGACCGTTTGCAAGGATCGCGCACGTGTCCGACGTGCTCGTGTCGCTGTCGATGGACAACATGTTGAACGAGACACGCGCGGCGGCGCGCAGCATTCCGTCCAGTGTTTCCGAGGGAAAGAGTGCGTCGGTGAAGATGTAGACGAGCATCGTGGCCATGTTGGGCTCGATCATGCCAGACCCCTTCGCCACCCACGTGATCGTGGCGTCGCTCTCGGCGACGGCGACGGACAGCGCCTTGGGATGTGTGTCGGTGGTCATGATGCCCTCGGCGCCGACGAGCGGATTTTCCTGCAGATCGGCGGACATGCCCTTCACGCCGGCCTCGATGAGCTCGATGGGGAGCCGGACGCCGATGACGCCGGTGGACGAAACGAGGACGCGATCCGGTGTGGTGCCCAGTTCCTGCGCCGCGGCAGCGGCCATGCGTCTCGCGTCCTTCAGGCCCTGTTCGCCGTTGGCGACGTTGCTCACCTTGCTGTTGACGATGATGCCACGCAGACGGCCGCTGCCCTGCAGGGTTTCTCTACCGAGAATGACCGGCGCGCCGGGAAACTGGTTCTTCGTGAACAGCGCGGCCGCGGCGGCGTCCACCTCGCTCACGAACAAGGCCAGATCTTTCGCGTCGGGTTTGAGGCCGACATTCCGGCTGGCGCAGCGAAAGCCGCGCGGAAAGCGGGGAACTTCGTGAAATTGCATCGGACCAAACTAGTGACGAACGGCTCCCCACGCGTAAGTTTGCCCCCGACCCGCTCACCGAGAAACTCATGTCCTGCCGACTGACGATTCGTGTTTGCGCCGCCGCCGCTTTCATGGCTCTGCCTGCAGGCGTCGTCGCGCAGTTGCCCGCCAAGCCGGAAAACCTCCAGGTGCTGCCCAAGGACATGCCGACAGACTCCGTGGTGGCAGTCATGCGCGGATTCACCATGTCGCTTGGCGTCCGCTGCACATTCTGCCACGTCGAACGGACGCCGGCAGGGGGCGCCGCGGCAGCGGGTGCAGCGCCGGGTCAAGCGGCTGGTGGCGCTCCCGCGGCGGGCGGACCTCCCGGTGGGGGTGGCGGCGGTCCATTCGCCAACTTCGATTTCAAGTCCGACGAAAAGGACCACAAGAAGGTTGCGCGGATCATGATGCGAATGGTGGACAGCGTGAACACGCACTTTCTCGCGAGCATCCCCAACCGCGACGATCCG
>DASTVV010000048.1:0-21711 GCA_035758925.1 Gemmatimonadaceae bacterium | reverse complement strand
CCTCCCAAAGTGTAACCATATGACCGGTCGTTCCCGTTACAAGGTCACGTTTTTCGACCGTCATGGCCCGGAAGGCGCCCATCTGCTGTCTGCCGCCAGATTCGGTTTCTACGCATTCGGTGCTGGCTCCCTCATGTTCGGTCTAGCGGGATCGTTGGTTCTTGGCCTGGTGGGCCTCCTCTCATTCTCTTTACACTCGTGGGAGCGTTTACCCTGTCGGCCGCGGGCATGCTGGTCGGACTGAAGCTCGGGGACGCCGCCGGCGAGGTCGCGAAGCGCGTGTACCTGGGTGGCCACGGCACGCCGTACGAAGATCAATTCTCGCAGGAGCAGGCGCTCGTGATGCGGCGCGACTACGCCGGTGCGTTGGCTCTGTTCGAGCAACGCATCCTCGCCGCGCCCTGAGCGCGCCTACTCATCCAGCGATCCGAGTCGTCGGGCCCGCTTCTTTTCAGCCAGGCGACGCTTGGACTCGAGCCGCCGTTCCACGGATTGTCCCGTTGGCCGCGTTCTTTTCCGCGCCTTGGGAATCGCGAGGGCTCGGCGCAGCAGGATAGCGAGTCTCCGTTCCGCCTCTTCCTTGTTCCGCAGCTGACTGCGAAAAGCGCTGGCAACTACCCGGATATTGCCGGCGGTGTCCACCTTGCCACCCAGGCGTGCACGCAACCGTGTCCGTTGCTCGTCTGACACCGCGGTGGAGCTGTCGAGGTTCCACAGCAGCTCGACGCGCGTCGATGAGGTGTTGACGTGCTGTCCGCCGGGTCCGCCCGATCGACTGGCACGGAACGCCAGCTCGTGTCTCGGGATCGAGAGGCCCGAATCGACGAGGAGACCGGGCCGACCGCTCACAGCGGTACTTCGCGGTCCGTGAGTGTCCGTGTCGCCGCCTCGGGCCTCGGCGACTCCGCCGTGCGGACGGCCGCGGTCTCGACGGACTGACGCGGTGCCCTGGGCTGCAGCCCGGAGTTGTTGCCGTCCCCGGTGACGATCACGCGCACCGCGGCCACGCGGCGCCCGTCCATCGCCACGACCTCCAGGTCGCCGCCAGGGAACCGCACCCGGTCGCCGATGCGCGGTACGCGACCCAGCTGCGCGAAAACGAAACCGCCGAGCGTGTTCCAGTCACCCTCGGGGATGAGAAGCTGGTACTCGGACCGAACGTCCATCAGCGAAATGGAGCCCTGCAGCTCCAGCACGCCATTCGACTCCACTGCCTGGCGCGTGTTGAAGTCGTACTCGTCGTTGATGTCCCCGATCACTTCCTCGATCAGATCCTCGAGCGTCACGATCCCCGCCGTGCCGGCATACTCATCGAGCACGATGGCCAGGTGACCCCGACGCTTGCGCAGGTCCTCGAGGACGCGCTCAGCGGGTCGATTGTCCGGCACGTACACGGCGGGGCGCACATACTCGCGCAGCACGAAGGGCTTGGTGTCGGGATGAAGCCAGAGGTCCTTCGCGAGGAATACTCCCACCAGGTCGTCCAGCCCGTCGCGGTAAACCGGATAGCGCGAGTACCGCTCGGTGCGCACGGTCTTCCACACCTCTTCTTCCGAGGCGTCCTCCGCCAGCGCGACGATCTCCGTGCGCGGCCGCATGACGTCCCGCGCACGCTTGTCGCGAAAATCCACGACGCCACCGGTGGCTTCCGCTGCTGCCTTGTCTGCTGCTATACCATGTGAGCGGATCACCAGCACGCGCAGGAACCAGGCGACGAGCACCGCCAGCCCGATGATCGCGAACCCGTGCGAGATCACGCCGGGAGGCTGGAGACCAATCGATGCGAAAAGGCGGTTGAGGAAGCCGGCCACCACCGGCTCCGCGATCCACGCCAGCGCAACGGATGACAGGGCGATACCCAACCGCGTGGCTGTTACGTAGCGGTCGATGTAGACCAGTGCGTTGCGGACCATCCTGGCCCCGCCGCCCTTTCTCAGGGCCGACTCGCCCGGGCCGCGCCGAAGGGCCGAGAGCCCGAACTCGGCGGCGACGAACAGTCCATTCGCCAGAACCAGCAGGGCAACGAGGCCCAGGCGCGTACCCGCTTCCAACCCGGCGCCCACCGCGATCCCTTCGGCAGAACCGGCCGTGTTCAGCATCATATGATAGAAACTCAAACGGCTCCCAGTCGTCCAGTCATAGCAGAATGCCAGAGTAGTCCGTCCCCTCCGACTCGCACTTTGCAAGATAAACAAACGCCTGGGGCTCGCTTCCGGCCCTCGATGAGAGTGGTTCGCCAGGAAATCCAGGCCGTTCTCGATCCGCGCGTCCTGCTGCGCTGGATCTATATCGGTCGGCTGTCGATCGCGTCTGCCATTTTCATTGCCGCCATAAAGGTTTGGACGCGGGAAGACGCGGACCGGATCAACCTCCTCATCGCGTCCCTCGTCTTTGCGAGCTCGACGGTGGTGACGGTGCTGTCGGCCGCCTATTCCGAGGTCTACAAGCGGCCGTTACGTCGCAACTTCCTGTATCTGCAGAGCGTTTTCGATCTGCTGCTGGTGACGGCGATCGTGCACGTCACTGGCGCGGGTACCTCACCGTTTGCGGCGGTCTACATCCTCGTCATTGCCGCTGCGACGCTGCTGCTTCCCCTCGGAGGCGGATTTCTCATCGCGGGCCTGGGCAACATGCTGTACGTGGCGGACGTCCTCTGGGCCTCCGACACGGCACTCACCGTCGCCATCTGGCTCCAGCTCGGCGTGTTCGTTCTGGTTGCGCTCGGTAGCGGATACCTCTCCGTGCTCATGCGCCGGGACGGCGAAGGAAAAGCGGTCCTGGTCGCCGAGCTCCAGCATCTTCGTCTCCAGGCCGACGACATCCTTCGCAACATCCGCAGCGGCGTGCTCACCGTCGACTCCGACGGCCGGCTCTTGTACGCGAACCCCACTGCGGAGCAGATGCTCGGACTGCGGTTCATCAGTCAGCTGGGGAAGCCGATCGTCGACGCGATCGCGGCAGTGGCTCCGGATCTCGCCCGCGCGATAAGCCGATCCATAAACGACCGCGTCCGCACCACGCGCGCCGAGGCTACGGTCACGCTGGGCGAAAGGGAGATCTCCATCGGCGTCACCACGACGTATACCGACGGCGACGGTCTCCGCACCAACCGCACGACGACCGCGATCTTTCAGGACATCTCGGACGTCAAGCGAATGGAGGCGTTGCGACTCCGCGCCGAGCGTCTCGAGGGCGTCGCGGAGCTGAGCGCGGCCCTCGCGCACGAGATCAAGAATCCGCTGGCGTCGATCCGGAGCTCCATCGAGCAGCTGTCGCGTCGGCCCCGCGCGGACGAGGACGAGCGCACACTGGCCGGACTCGTCATGCGCGAGTCGGACCGTCTCTCGCGGCTGTTGAGCGAGTTCCTCGACTTTGCGCGCGTGCGCGTGGCTCGCGCGGACCAGGTGGATATCGCCGGCGTCGTGCGTGGCGCCGCGACTCTCGTGTCGTCTCACCCGGACCGGCGGGGCATCCGCGTGACGTGCGCCCTGCCGGACAATCGACCGCTCATCGTCGAAGGCGACGAAGACCTCTTGCACCGCGCCATCTTCAACCTCACCCTCAACGCCGTTCAGGCGTCGCCGGAAAACGGCGAAGTCAGGCTGGAAGCCTCGGTGCTCGACGTCGGCCAGATGCCGTTCGGCGCGGGGTTCGAGGCCGGCAGTGTCGCCGTGCGCGTGACCGACGAGGGCCCGGGCATTTCACCCGAGATTCGAGAGCGACTTTTCGACCCCTTCTTCACCACCAAGCCCGGCGGCACCGGGCTTGGACTGGCCGTGGTTCACCGCGCGATCGAGGCGCATCGCGGCCTCGTCTTCTTCGACAGCGCCGGCCGCGGTTCGCGCTTCACCGTCATCGTACCACGTCGGCGCCCCACCGCGCCGCCGACCAACGGAATCGAGTCCTGATATGGACCTCCCCCCGCCGACCAGTCCGCCGAGTGTCCTCGTCGTCGACGACGAGATCGCGATCCTCGACACGTTGCGCATTCTGCTGCGCAACGAGGGCTTCACGCCCCACGTCGCACACGGGGGCCGCAAGGCGCTGGAACAGATCCAGGCGTTGCGACCCGACATCGTGCTCACCGACATCCGCATGCCGCAGGTGGACGGCGTGGAGGTGCTGGCCGCCGCGCGTGAGAGCGATCCCGACGTGCCCGTGATCCTCATGACCGCGCAGGCGACGCTCCAGTCGGCGGTGCAGGCGGTGAACGCCGGCGCGTTCTACTACATCCAGAAGCCGTTCCGGAACGACGAGCTCATCGCCATTCTTCGCCGCGCCGGCGAGCATCGCCGCTTGCGCATCGAGAACAAGTCGCTCAAGCAGGAGATCCGCCGGCGCGACCGCACCTCGGACGACCGTCCGGTTGGGACGAGCAAAGCGTGGATGGACGTGCTGCGGCTCTCCGAAACGGTGGCCCCGACGGATTCGACCGTGCTGGTCCAGGGCGAGTCGGGAACGGGCAAGGAAGTCATCGCACGGTACATCCACCAGCTCTCGTCGCGCTCGGAGTCGCCGTTCCTGTCCATCAACTGCGGCGCGCTGCCGGAGGGCCTTCTCGAGTCGGAGCTCTTCGGTCATGTCCGGGGCTCCTTCACCGGCGCGGTGCGGGACAAGCTCGGTCTCTTCACGGCCGCGGCGCAGGGCACGTTCTTCCTCGACGAAATCGGCGAGACCACACCAGCCACGCAGGTGAAGCTGCTCCGTGCGCTGCAGCATCGCGAGGTGATTCCGGTCGGCGCCACCGATCCGGTGCCGGTGGAAGCGCGTCTCATCGCGGCCACGAACCGCGATCTGGACGAAGAGATCAAGACCGGCCGTTTTCGCAGCGACCTGTACTATCGCCTCAACGTGATCGCCATCCATCTGCCGCCGCTGCGCCAACGCCGCGACGACATACCCATCCTCGCGGAGCACTTCCTGGCGCGGATCGCTGCCACCAGGCAGGAATCGCCCAAGCGCTTCCATCCGATGACGCTCGAAAAGCTCCAGGAGTATTCCTGGCCCGGAAACGTTCGTGAGCTCGAGAACGCGCTCGAGCGTGCGGTGCTCCTCACGACCGGCGACTACATCGCGCCGGACGTGCTGCCCGAACGAGTGACCCAGCGCAAGGCCGAGCCTCTCGTGACAGGGAGAACTCCCACGAACCCGACGCTCGAGGCCATCGAGCGCGCGTACATCATGTGGGTGCTCCAGAGCGAAGGCGGCAACAAGTCGCGCGCGGCCGAGGTGCTCGGCATCGATCCCTCGACCCTGTATCGCAAGCTTTCGCGGTACGGCGTGGAGACGGACGCGTGAGTCACTACCGAACGCCGTTGGAGTCGCGTCGGGCCACGCTGTCCGTGCTGATGCCCGTCTACAACGAGCGTCACACGATCGAAGCGATCGTGGAGGCGGTGCATCGCGCGCCCGTCGCGCCGATCCGGCTCGAGCTGATCGTCGTCGACGATTGCTCGACCGACGGCAGCCGCGACATGCTCGAGCGTCTCCATGCCGCCGGGCGGATTCACCAGCTGCACCTCCAACCCGAGAACCGCGGCAAGGGCGCCGCCATCCGCAAGGCGATGGAGATGAGCACGGGCGACATCGTCATCGTCCAGGACGCGGACCTCGAGTACGACCCCGCGGACTGGCCCGTGCTGCTGGCTCCGATCGTTGCTGGCAAGGCGGACGCCTGCTTCGGCAGTCGCTTCCTGGGCGGTCCGCACCGCGTCCTGTTCTTCTGGCACTCGGTGGGGAACAAGGTGCTCACGATGTTCAGCAACATGCTGACGAATCTGAACCTCACGGACATGGAGACGTGTTACAAGGCGATTCGCGGTGACCTGGCGCGCTCCATCCGTCCCAGGCTCCAGGCGGATCGATTCGGCTTCGAGCCCGAGATCACGGCTCGCCTGGCCAAGGCCCGCGCCCGGATCTTCGAGGTGCCCGTGAGCTATTCCGGCCGCACCTAC
The DNA here is from genome assembly GCA_035758925.1 of Gemmatimonadaceae bacterium. Taxonomy (GTDB): domain Bacteria; phylum Gemmatimonadota; class Gemmatimonadetes; order Gemmatimonadales; family Gemmatimonadaceae; genus DASPMP01. The sequence goes on along the minus strand of DASTVV010000048.1, from coordinate 15,757 downwards.
GCCGAAGGCAAGAAGATCAATTGGAAGGACGGCGTCGCCGCGTTCTGGTACATCCTGAAGTTCAACCTGACGGCATGAACCGGCGTTCGTGGTGGTGGCTCGCGGCGTCGATTGCCGCGCTCGCGCTCGTCTCGTCGGTGAGCTCCGTGACCAACGGCTTCGCCTACGACGACGTGTACCTGCTGGTGAAGAATCCGGACAGGATGCAGACGCTCGCGGCGCTGTGGCGCGAGTTTGCCCATACGTATTGGCCGGAGACCGCCGGCGGCGACGGCTATCGGCCGCTCACGATCATCCTGTTTCGTCTCGAATGGGCCATCGGCAACGGATCGCCACTGGCCTTCCACGTGACGAACGTCGCGCTCCATGCGGCGACAGCCATCGTCGTATTCTGGCTGGCGTGCGGCGTGCTGCCGCTGGGTGCCGCGTGGATCACGGCCGCCCTTTACGCCGTGCACCCCGTCCACGTGGAGGCGATCGCCAACGTGGTCGGTCAGTCCGAGCTGTGGGTCGCGCTCCTCGTGTCCGCCGCGGTCGGCGTCTTCATCCACGGCCGTTTGGCGGGACCACTGTCCTGGCGTCGCTGGGTGGCGATCGGTGCGTTGTATGCAGGCGCATGTCTCTTCAAGGAGCACGCAATCGTTCTACCGGCGCTTCTGCTGCTCGCGGAAGCGACGCTCGTCACCGACAAGACGCCGCTCCGGAAGCGCATGACGGCACTGCGCGTTCCGATGCTTTGTCTCGCCGTGGTCGCGCTGACGTACATGTTGGTGCGCAGTCGCGTTGTCGTTGCCGGTCTGGCCGGCTTCCAGCCGTACGTCGTGTTCTCGGCGCTCAAGCTGTCGACGCCGGATCGCATCCTGACAATGATCGGCGCCGTGCCTGAATGGGTGCGCCTGTTCCTGTGGCCGGCGCGCCTCATGACGGAATACGCGCCGCCGTACATCGACATCGCGCAGGGCCCCGGTGTGGCGCAGCTGCCGGGCCTCCTGATGCTCATCGGGGTCATCGGCTTGTTCGCGGCATGCTGGCGTCGCAGCCCGGCGACGTCGTTCGGCATTGGATGGCTCGTCGTCGCGCTCCTGCCGGCCAGCAATTTCCTCGTGCCCGCGGGATTCATCATCGCGGAACGCACACTGCTTCTCCCGAGCGTGGGTGCGATGCTCGCCGTCGGTTCGGCGGCGCCATGGCTGTACGCGAAGCTCGAAGACAAGCGAGTGGCGCAGGCGATAGCGGCGTTGGTGCTCGCCGCGGCCATCGGTCTCGGCGTGGCGCGCAGCTACACCCGCAATCCGGTGTGGCGCGACAACGAAGCGCTCTTCCGCCAGCAGGTGAAGGAGTCGCCCGAGAGTTATCGCGCGCATTTCATGCTGGGGCAGTTGCTCTTCGAGAAACAGCGGAAGACCGAAGGAGAGGCGCACTATCGACACGCCCTCAAGCTCTTTCCCTACGATCCGGTCATGGCGCTCGGTCTGGCAGAGCAGTATCGCCAGGCCGGCATGTGTGAACCGGCGATCATGATGTATCGCTGGTTGTACAGCATCGAGCCGAGGGCCACGGGAGGCCACGGCGGATTCGCCCTCTGCCTGCTCTATACGCTGAAGCTGGACGAGGCTCGCGAGCAGGCGCTGCTCTCCATCCGGTACGGCGGCAACGTGCGCGATGCGCGAGGCGTCATTCTCGCCGCCAAACAGGCGCGCGATTCACTGGCGGTGAGACAGGCGGGCGGCCGCCTCCCTCCGCACTCGTCCAGCCAGTAGCGCATGACAGTTCGTCCGAGCGCCCTACGCATTCTCGCGGTGGCGTTTGCGGTGCTCGGCATCCTTCCACTCGCCAACCTGCTCACCCACGGCGCCGTCCCGTGGTGGGGCCTGGCACAACGCGAGTGGTTCGAGCGCGGCGTCACCATGCTGGCGCTGACCGTGTTGATCGCCCTGCTGCTTCGCGAACGCGTCGACGCCGTGCTGGAGCGCGCGAGGCGTGGGCTCCTGCGGGTCTCGCCGGGGACGTTTGGCGTCGCTGTCGCAGCCCTCGCCGCCATCGGGGCCGCGTTCCTGTCGCGCTACTGCTTTGCTGGACAGCCGTTCACGACGGACGAGATGGCGCAGCAGTGGCACGCCCGCATTCTGCTCGGCGGACACCTGTTCGCAGTCCCCGAAGCCTCGCGCGAGTTCTTCAACACGGCGCCCGTGTTCGATCGCGACGGACACTGGTTCTCCCAGTATCCCGTCGGCGGTCCGGCACTCGTGGCAGCGGGCATGGCGTTCAACGTGGCCTGGTTGGTCAACCCGCTCTTGCTCGGCTTCACCGTCTGGAATCTCTATCGCTTCCTGGCCCTCGCGTTCGACGAGCTCATTGCCCGAGCGACGACGCTGCTGTTCGTCCTCAGCCCCATGGTGCTGATCATGGCGGCGAGCCAGATGAGCCACGTTCCGGCGCTGGCGTTCACGACGTTGGCGCTGGCGTCGCTGGCCAGGTGGGATCGCGCCACGGAGAGACGGGTGCAAGCGAGAGAGGCGGTCGTCATCGGCCTCGCGACAGGAATCGTCGCGCTGATCCGGCCCCTCGACGCCGCCGTCGTCGCCGCCGCGATCGGCGTGTTCCAGGCGGCGCGTCTGTCAGAAGATCGCGCCCGTGCGTCATCGCTGGCCTGGCAGGTGCTCGCCGCCGCGGTGCCCGTCGTGCTGCTCCTCTGGGTAAATGCGCGCACCACCGGGCACCCGCTGCTGTTCGGCTACGACGCGCTGAATGGTCCGGCACATCGACTGGGCTTCCACGAGGACCCCACCGGCGAGATGCACACCCCCCGGCGTGGACTCACGTACGTGTCCGGCTATCTCATGCGCCTCAGCCGCTATCTCTTCGAGTGGCCCATCCCGGGTATGCTCTTCGTGGTGGCGGGACTCCTCGCCGTCCGACGGCCGACGCGATGGGATGTGTTGCTTGCCGGACTCGCTACGGCAATCACGGCGGCGTACGGCGCGTATTGGTTCGACGGCTTCTTCGCCGGTCCGCGATTCCTGTTCACCGCGCTGCCCGCGTTCGTCTACTTCGCGGCAAGGGCGCCGAAACTGCTCACGGCGTCCACGCGCCTGCCGGTGGCGCGTCGAGCCGCCTCGCTGGTGGTGCCGCTCTGCATTCTTGCGGCGTGGATCGGGCCCAACGGAGTTTCAAGCGCGCACGGACGTGTGGCGCTCTATCGCGATCAGCGCACGAAGCTCAAGACCGACGTTGACGCCCAGATCGCACGCGCGGGTCTCAGCAACGCTCTGGTCTTCGTGAACGAGGGCTGGCGCGGACGCCTGCAAGCGCGGCTTCGCGTGCTGGGTCTCTCCCAATTTCGCGCGGACCGTGCGCTCAACACGCTCGACGCCTGTGCGATCCAGACGGCGCTCGACGTGGAATCCACGCCAGACGGCAATGGCGACCACCACGAGGCGGCCGGGGAGCGCGTGCTGGCATTGGCGAGAGCATCCGGAAAAGCGCGGCTGGAACCCGGGCTTCAGGGAGATCAGGCCATCGCGCTCGTCCCCGGCAAACCGCCTACGGCGCGATGCATCCGCGAGTATCTCCGCGACTCGACCGGCACCATGACGTACCCGCTGTTCCTCGCGCACCAGTCCGTCGGACCGGACGGCCGCGTCGGTGGGAACGTGATCTTCGTGCGCGACCTCGGCGAGCAGAACGCGCTGCTGCGGAATCGGTTCGGCGATCGCGCGTGGTACGTCTACCGTCCGGCGCGCGGTCTGGGCGATACGACAACCGCGTTCATGCCGTACGTGACGACCAGGTAGCGCGTCAACGGCGATTCCGACCGACCAGCTGATCCTCCTCGAAATCGAACGACTGGCGGTCCGGCGCCAGCTTCCGCAGTTCCTCGTTGCGCGGGCCAAGATCGTGCACCACCCACACGGGAACGGCGCTCAGATCGGGATAATTGAAGACCGACGACATGTGCTGTGCCACCCGTGGCGAGTAGCGCAGGAACACGATCGAGTGCTGCGGAAGCGCCCGCAGATTCGCGGCGAACGACCGGTCGACCTGGCTGCGCTGACGATGGTCCAGTCGCCAGTGCAGCACACCGGGGACGGCGAACACTGCAAGCGCCACGACCACGGCTGCCATCCCGACGGTGATCGACCGTTCGTTTGCGTGCAGACGACGCAGCGACTGCCAAATGCCGAGGGCTGCCAGCGTAGCAAGCACCGGCGCCGCCTCGAGGTAGTAGATCGTCCACGGCGCCCAGTGCGTATACGGCAAGTACGCGATGAACGCGACGGCTGCGCTTGCCAGTGCGAACGCCAGCGCGCCGTTCATGAAGAACAGGGCCGCGATGGCGAACGGCAGCAACACGAGCCGCGATCCCTGGAACACCGCGATCACGAGCTGGACAAACCGCTCCGACATGACGCGCGGCACCGTCTCCAGACGCTGCTCCTGGCGAGCCAGCCGATAGTAGTCGTACGTCGACTGAAGCGGCGGTGAAATGGTTCGAAGCGGAAGACTGGTGTCGGGCGTGAAGCCCAGTTTGTCGAACGGGAGATAGTCCCGGCGGTACAGCTCGATGGGTGAAAGCTTCCAGTCGCCCGTCGTCTTCGCGCTCCAGAGCGGCAGGATGCTCAGCACCGCGACACCGACGCCCACCGCGATTGCGAGACGGCGCCATGAGCGGAGACGCACTACGTCTCGCACCACGACGACTCCGATCGGTATCGCGAATGCCAGCATCGTCAGCGGTCGAGTGATGGCACCCCACCCGACTGCGAGCGCGACGAGATACAGCCAGCGCGGCTGGCGGCTGGAGCGCCACTCCAGCAGACACCACCACGCGGCCAAGACCATCACTGCCGTGGTGAGCTCGGACAAGTAGCTCGGCTGGAAGCGCAGGACCATCGGTGTCGAGATCCAGACGACCCACGACAACAGCGCGACCCACGGGTTCGCCAGGCGAGTGACGATCGCGAAGAGCAGCGCGGCCGAGAGGCCCGTGAGCATCAGCGGAACCAGGGGAGGAAAACCGACGAACGCGCCAACGCTCAGCAGCAGGGCGTGGCCCGGCGGATACTTCGAGGCCACCGCGGGTGACACGAGCACGTGCGGCTGTTCGAAGAACTCCGGGATCGGCGGGCTGGGCGCGGTCCAGCGGAAGCGCGCGAAGATGTCGGCTTGCAGCAGGTACGAGGATTCGTCATGCACCTTGGCGATCGGGACGATGGCGTCCCACACGAACCACACGACGGCGATCGAGATCAGCGCCACCAGCCACGGACCGTGACGTCGCAGGCCTGGCTCCGCGCGCTCCAGACGCGCGGCGAGCGCACCGGCGTTCGGGTATCGCGGTGTCATGAGTGCGGCCAGCACCACGAGTGTGGAGAGAGCGACAGGTATCATGAGCGAGTGCGCTCCAGGACAGCGATGAAATGCAGGTGGCGTTCGAACACGAGCGAAGCCGGCCAGGGATACAGCCCCAGTCGGTCGCGATTCTCCACGACGCGCAGGCCCAGTGCGCCGTAGGCCTCGCTCCATTGCCGCGGCGTCCAGTACGAGTACGGCAGGGACACCCCGTGTCGCGCGTTGCCAACCCAGTCCATGAATGCGAGCGTGGGCCGCGCGAACACGCCGCGGACCGAGTGGTCCTTGATGACGAGCAGTTTGCGGCTCACACGAACCAGTTCGGACAGCAAACGCTGCTGCTGGGACGCGTGGTGCAGCACATCCACCATCGTGACGACGTCGAACTCCCGGTCTTCGAAGGGGAGCCGTACTCCATCGAACAGCTCGACGGGAATGTGGGACGTGGGCCGCGCGAGGACGTCCACGCCGCGCACGCGAACGTCGGGGCGCCGGTCCATGACGCGTCGCGCGAGCAGTCCGTCGCCCGATCCGACGTCGAGCACCGACGCATCGCGTGGCAGCAACTCCGCGAGATGGCGTGCGAGCACCCGGATGCGTCGTCCGTACACGAGACGGCGATGCGTGGCGTCGAGCATCAGCGCCGGCGCAGGCCCAGGATGCTCGCGAAGAAGCTGGACAGGATCGTCTGCATTCCGAGTGATGTGAACATCGCGCCCGGAATCGAGAGTCGCAGGGTGGCACGATAGTTCAGCGGACCGAAGCCGGCGGACCACCATTCCACGAGCACGAACGCCAGCAGCCCCAGTCCGCCGAGTGTCACCGCGGCGCCGACCACCAGTCCACGCTCGAGGTTCATGACCTTGAAAAACCGTTCGACCGGCCGCGTTGATGGCAGCAGGCCCTGACTCACGGCGAACGCCTTGGTGAGGATCGCGAACAAAACCGACTGATATCCGAGCACGACGAACAGGCTCGAAAAGAGCAGGGCGTTCACGTCCAGCTCCGCGCCGCCGATGCGCGTCGCCGGCAGCGCCAACGCGTACCCCAGCGCGCCGAGCACCAGGAGCAACGAACCGGGAAGGAGGAAAAGCCAGCGCGGGCTGTAGACGAGATAGAACCGCAGGTGCCGCCACCCGTCCCTGAAGGTGCGCAGGTGCGCCGAGCCGCTGCGGCGCTGGTCGGGACGAAGTGTGATCGGCACCTCGGACACCGGCACTGCCGCGAGTGACGACTTGATGACCATCTCCGAGGCGAACTCCATCCCGGTGCATTGGAGAGCCAGGCCGTCGTACAGCTCGCGCGTGAAGCCGCGCAGACCGCAGTGCACGTCGTGAATCGGTGCGTGGAACCAGCGACGCACCATCCATGAGAACATCGGGTTGCCCCACCAGCGGTGCAGGAACGGCATCGCTCCGGGCGCCACGTGCCCACCGCCAGACGGCAGTCGGCATCCCATCACCAGCGCGTTGCCGGCTCGCAGCTTGGCGACGAAATCCGGGATGGCGCCGAAGTCGTAGCTGGCGTCGGCGTCGCCCATGATGATGTAGCGCCCGTGCGATGCGGCGATGCCGCCCATGAGCGCGCTCCCATAGCCGCGTGCCGTCACCGGAACCACGCGGGCGCCCGCGCCGCGGGCCAGTTCGCGCGAACCGTCAGTGCTGCCATTATCCGCAACGAGGATCTCGCCCGCGATACCGGAACGGTCCAGTGCCTGGCGCGCCTCGCGGATGACGATCTCGATGGTGTCCGCCTCGTTGAGGCACGGAATCACGACCGAGACTTCGGGAGCCGCGCTCACCGTGACGAGCGGTTCCTGAGGAGCGGCAGCACGCTCGAATAGTCGTCGGTCCATACGCGGAGATCCTTGTGTCCTTCGATCGGCTGCCAGGCGCCAGTAGCGGCCAGCGGGACCAGCGTTTTCGGATCACGCGCCAGCACCGCCCAGTGCGACGCGAACTTTCCGCTCGTCTCGGCGTCCGAGGGCGCGTCGTCCACCCGATGCAGACTGGCAAGCCCGGCGTCCGCCGCCAGCTTGGCGACCACCGGACCGAGGTCGAAGAACCGATTCGAGATATGCATGACGAGCAGACCGCTCCGACTGAGGCGCGACATGTACAGCCGAACGGCTTCGCGCGTGAGCAAATGCGTGGGAATCGCGTCCGACGCAAACGCGTCCAGCACCAGCATGTCGTACGTCACCGTGCTGTCGTGAACCAGTGACAGCCGCGCGTCACCGCCGATGATACGGTGCCATGCGCGCGACTTCGAGAGGAAGGTGAAGTAGCGCGGATTGCGCGCGATGTCGGTCACCGCGGGATCGATCTCGAAGAAGGTCCAGCGCTGTCCCGGCACGCCGTAGTAGAGCATGGCGCCGGCCCCAAGTCCGATCACGGCCACGCGTCCGGTGGGATGCGCCGGCGTGAAAACGCGGAACACGTCGCCGGCCGGTCCCGATGGCGTGAAGTACGTCAGTGGCCGCGGCGCCGTGGTATCGGCCAGCGGCTGTCCGCCATGCACCGTGACGCCATGCGTCAACCAGCGGAATCCGTGGCGATCGTCTCGCAGCACGCGGTGAACGCCGAAGAAATTCCGGTTCGCCAGCTCGACCGATCCGATCTCCGCCGGATAGGCGGTGCTCGCGATCACGACGGCCGCAAGGCCGGCGCCGAAGCGAATCGGATGACCGGAGAACCCAAGGCACGCCAGCGCCGGAATTGCCAGCAGCAGCCGCATGGGGAAGTGCAGCACCACTCCCATCTGCGTCAGCAGCAGTGGCACGGCCGCCGTTACGAGACCCAGAGCAATTGGCAACGCCAGGTCGCTCCAGGTCGGCTTGACGCGGCTGCCATCGCGCCGTGCCCGGGCCGGCAGCGCCATGATCACCGCCGTCAGCGCCAGCGGGTACTCCAGAACACTCGTGAACAGCGCTGGTCCGAGGAGCGTGTTGAACGCGCCGCCGACCGCGCCGCCAACCGCGGTCCAGAGGTAGAACTCGGTCAGTCGCGCCGCTGAAGGTCGATCGGCGGCGAGCTGCACATGACACACCATCGCAGCGCCCGCGAACAGCACCAGGTGCGCGACGACGAGTGCCAGGCGTTCGCTCCAGATGAGAAAGACGGCAAGGCACGGAACCGCGACCGCCAGCACTCCGCCGAGTGTGACGAGCGCCGAGCGCATGGTGAGCGGGCGTCCGAACACGGACTGAAGTGCGGAGGCCAGCGGTCGTGTGAACGCGAACGACAGTACGAGCGTGGCCAGGTACAACGCCAAGGGCAGAATCCAGAGCAGCGGGATGGGCGCGACCTCGGACGAGATGTACGTCGTGACCCCCAGCATCAACGACGACGGGATCGCGGCCAGCGCGAGCCACCGGAGCTTGCGTTCGAGCGCCAGCGCCTCCGGCACGACCGGCGCGAGCTCGGTTTCCACGCCGCCCTCACCCGGCCGACGGACCGCCAGCAGGATGGCGCATATGGCCAGCAGCCCCAGCATGACGAGATAGGAGAAGCGCCATGCCTGACTCTGGGAGGACAGCGTGAGCTCCCGCTCGATGACTATCGGGAACAACAGCAGTGCCGCGGCGCTTCCCAGGTTGCTGGCGGCGTAGAGGAAGTAGGGATCGCGTGCCCGCCGGGACCCGCTGCGGCTGAACCAGAGCTGCAGCAGCGGCCCATTGGCGGCCACCATGACGAACGGCAGACCGACGCCGCCGACCAGCACCAGCAGCAGCCAACCCAGTGGGGAGTCGTTCGACGGAGGCAACAAGACCTTGGGTACCGCGAACGGCAGAACTGCGATCGCCGCTATGGAAAGCGCTACGTGGATCGCGGTGTGTTTGCGGAATCCGAGCCGTTCAGCCGCGTGCGCCCACGCGTAGCCTGCCAGCAGCGCCGTCTGGTAGAACAACAGGCACGCATTCCAGACGGCGGGGGTCCCGCCAAGCAGGGGAAGGACGATCTTGCCGAACAGCGGCTCGAGCCAGAAGAGCAGGGCCGAGCTGAGAAAAATCGCGGCCGCGAACAGAGCGGTCATGTAGTCCGTCGAAGGGCGTGAAAGACGAGTGACCTAACTCACGCTATGACGATTCCGACGTGTTGCCGTTTTGTCCGTTTGGAGTCTTGAGCGCGGCGGGCCGCGCTTTGCCGTCCGATGGGGCCGTTTGGAGGCCTTTGCAATTCGCGAGTGGCTTTGCAAAACCCCACACAAACGATCACTCGGCGCGAAAGCGGCACTGTGCTAACACGTTGTCAGTAGGTCGGTTACGATCTGTTGGGTCTGCTGGCATCGGCGTTGCTTCTACCCTGTTGGCCGCGCCTGCGACAAGGCGGCTTTTTCCACCCCTCCAAATGGAGACAGTATGAACCGCAAGGGTTTCACGTTGATCGAGCTTCTGATCGTCGTGGTCATCATCGGCATTCTTGCCGCGATCGCGATTCCGAAGTTCGCCAACACCAAGTCGAAGGCGTACATCACCGCGATGAAGTCTGACCTTCGTAATCTGGTGAGCGCGGAAGAGAGCTTCTTCAGCGATTCCGCCAAGTACACCACCGACCTGGTTCTGCTCGGGTTCAAGCAGTCGACGGGCGTCACCGCTCCGGCGATTGTGACCTACGCGGGTGCCTGGGTTGCTACGAACCAGCACACGCAGCTGACTGGTAAGACGTGCGGTATCGGCGTCAACACCACGAACCCGACGGTGACGACGGCTGGCGAAGGCGAGCCTTCCTGCCAGTAACACCAACGTCGGTCGAAGAACACCGGGTCAGGCGAAAGCCTGACCCGGTTTCTTTTGTGCCCGGCTTTCCGTCATAAGAGCGACTCAACGTCTGCCCTCAAGTGCCTCCTCGCGTCCTTTCCCTTCGCACCGAGCTTCTGCTCAATACCGCGCTCATCGCGGCGACGGCTCTCGCCCTCGCCGTCGCCAGCGTGGTGGTCCTGTACGGCGTCTTCGACTCGCGGCAGGGCGCCATCTATATCAGCGTGCTCGTGGCCGCCGACGTCTGTGTCCTGGTTGGTTACGTCGCCTACCAGGTTGAGCGGAAAATCCTGCGTCCGCTGCGCGATGCCATGACAGCCGCAGAAGCCATCGCCGCCGGCGATCTCGCGCGCAGATTGCCTGCCGGCAACACGGTGGAGATGTCGAACCTCGCGGAGAGCATCAACCGGATGACCGACACGCTGCTGGAAGATCGTACCCAGCTCGTTCGGGCGGAGAAAATGGCCAGCGTCGGCCGGCTTGCATCGGGCGTGGCGCACGAGATCGGGAATCCACTGGGCGCCATCAACGGCTACACGCACCTGTTGCGCGCTGCGGTGCCGGCGGACTCGAAGGACGCTGAGGAGGCCCTCACCGGAATCGACCGGGAAGCGTCCAGGATCGACCGTATCGTCCGCGGGCTGCTGGATTACGCGCGCGCGAGGCCTCGCACGCCGGGTCCGGTGGACCTCAACGACACGGCACGAACCGTGGTCGAGCTGCTCACTACGCAGGGCCTGCTCAAGCACATCGATCTGGAGCTCAGCCCGGCGGCGGAGGCCACGCACGTGTCGGGAGACCGGCACGATCTGGAGCAGGTCCTCGTGAACCTGCTGCTCAATGCGGTGGACGCGATGGACGGCCGTGGATCGTTGTCCCTCATCATCCGGCGCACGACACGGTCGGAGATGATGGCTGGCGGCCGCCGGTCTGACGGGCCAGAGCCGAAACAGCACCACCCGGCGACTCCGCGTGCCCTGCGCTGGCTGGATGCGGGCGGCGGTGAGGAAGTCGCCATGGTGGCCGTGACCGACTCCGGTCCTGGCATCCCAGAGGAGGACTTCGACAAGGTCTTCGAGCCCTTCTATACGACCAAGGATCCGGGCAAGGGTACCGGTCTTGGTCTCGCGATCGTGGCGCGCGCCATCGAGAACTTCGGTGGCACGATCTGGGTCTCCCGCTCGCGCGAAGGCGGCGCGGCGTTTCGCATCCTGCTTCCGGTCGCCCCGGCAAGACCGCGCAATTCCCTCAAGCGGGTCCGGATATCCGACGAGCGTTTGGCGCTGACGTGAACATCCTGATTGTCGACGACGAGCACGGGCTGCGACGCACCCTCGGGCTCATCCTCGAGAGTGAAGGGCACGACACGCGGGCGGCTGGCGACGGGGAGACGGCGTTGGCGATGCTCGGCGAAGCCGACGCCGACATCATCCTCTGCGACTTTCGCATGCCCGGAATGGACGGCCTGGGATTCCTCGATCGGTATCGGTCGGGCTCGGCGTCGCGCGCGGCCGGGAAGGCGCTCGTGATCATCATGAGCGCCTACGGCGACGATGAAGCGGCCCTCGATGCCGTGAAGCGCGGAGCCTACGACTTTATTCCCAAGCCGTTCCGCGCGGATCAGGTGCTGTTGATCGTCCGGAAGGCGATCGAGCGCGAAGGACTCCGGCGCCAGGTGCAGGAGCTGAACGAGGAAATCGCGGCGCTGCGCGCCCCGCACGGACTGGTCGGGCACAGCGCGGCGTTGCAGCATGCCGTTACCGTCGCCAGGAAAGTAGCCAGGCACCCGAGTACCGTGCTGATCACGGGCGAGAGCGGCTCGGGCAAAGAGCTGATTGCGCGTCTCATCCACGAGGCCGGACCGCGGGCGGAGAAGCCCTTCGTTGCCGTCAACTGCGGCGCAATCCCGGAGCAGTTGCTCGAGAGCGAGCTGTTCGGTCACGCGAAAGGTGCCTTCACCGGTGCCGTTGGAGAACGCAGCGGCCTGTTCGAGGAAGCCGACGGCGGGTCCCTGTTCCTCGACGAGATCGGGGAACTGCCGGTTGCGCTGCAGGTCAAGCTTCTCCGCGCGCTCCAGGAGGGCGAGGTGCGCCGCGTCGGGGACAACACGCCCAGGGCAGTGGACGTGCGCGTCATCACGGCTACGTCCCGCGACCTGGAGGCTGAGGTGCGCGCAGGCCGTTTTCGCGCGGATCTTTTCTACAGAGTGAACGTCGTGCGCGTGCAGCTGCCGCCGCTGCGGGACCGCCGCGAAGACATTCCGGACCTCGTGCGCCACTTCGTTTCCGTCTTCAACAAGCGCCTCTCGCTCAGAATTGCCGGCGTCACGCCGGCGGCGATGAAGCTGCTGATGGAATATGCCTGGCCAGGGAACGTCCGTGAGCTCGAGAACGTCGTCGAGCGTTCCATGGTCCTCGCGGATGGGCCGCAGGTTGGACCGGAGCATCTTCCCGATTCGGTTCGGTCGAGGAACGCAGTCCCCGCTTCGAACGAGGAGGAGCTCGACCTGTCGGTCAAGCGCCGCACCGAAACGCTGGAGCGCAACCTGATCCAGCGCGCGCTGCGGCAGACGAGCGGCAACCGCACGCGTGCCGCGCGCCTGCTGGACCTCTCGCACCGCGCACTGCTCTACAAGATCAAGGAATACGGCCTGGATTGATTCGATGACGCTGGCCGCGGCTGACGCGGCTACCGTAGAGCATGCGGCTCGGCTTCACGCTCATCGAAGTGCTGGTTGCCCTGGTGATCTTCGAGTTCGGCATGCTGGCGCTCGCGGCCACCAGCGCGGTCGCGGCCAGGAACCTGGTTGAGGCGGAGCGCCGCACACGAGCCAGAGCACTCGCCACGGCGCGCGTGGAACAGTTGCGCACCAGCGCGTGCCTGGCGCCGGAGTCCGGAGCGACAATCACGGCCGGCGGTCTTGCTGAATCCTGGAGCGTCGTGGTTACTGGATCTCGGCGCGACATACGTGACAGCGTCACCGTGGTTCTCCCACGCGGCCGCTCCACGAGCGTCGTGGTGCGCGCCTCGGTGCTCTGCGCGCCGCCGCTGCTGCCGCCGGTTCTGCCATGAAAGCCGGCTTCACGCTGCACGAGCTGCTCATTTCGCTCGGCATCATGGGCGTCGTCGTGGGTCTCGCGGTCCACTCGTCCACTGGGCAAACGCGGTTCTACCGCAGCCTGAATGAGACCACCGCGCGTCGTGGGCAGCTCGAAAGCGCGACAGGCATCACGGCCAGCGTGCTGTGGAGCGTGTCGCCAGGCGGCGGCGACATTACGCTGGCGACAGACTCCACGCTCGAGCTGCGGACTACCATAGGATCCGCGGTCGTCTGCGAAAGCACGCCCGGGCGCGTCACCATCCCGGCGCCGACTTCCAGCCGCGGCAACGTCTTGTCGGCCTTCGTCGAGTCACCGGAACCCGACGACCTCGTTCGCGCGTTCCTGGAGGACTCCCTGGGACACACGTGGCTCACTTTCCAAGTGGCGGCAGGCCCGGTCCGCGGCGGCGCGTGCGGAACGTTCACGGACGTCGCCTCCACCTGGACCGTGGGTCTCAGGGAGCCACTCGTCCTGCCGACCGGAACGGCGCTCCGATTCCTGCGACCGGTGCGTCTCAGCCTGTACCGCGCCGCCGACTCCCGATACTACCTGGGTGCCCGCGACTGGAATGGCGCCTCACAACGCTTCAATACAATTCAGCCCGTCGCCGGACCATTGGCTGCGTACAGTCCCAGCCCGGCCACTGGCCTTCGATTCGAGTACCTCGACCCGTCAGGTGCGCTGCTGCCGGTTCCGGCGGACCCGAGCCGGGTAGCCGGGCTTCGAGTCGTCGCCCGGGTGGACTCCGATTCCTCAGTCGCCGTCATCGGTCTCCGGAATCCGCCGTGAAAGCCGGTGTCGCGCTCCCTATCGTGCTCCTGATGCTGGCGCTGACGAGCGCCCTCGTGGTGGGTGGCGCCTTTGTCACCCGTCAGCAGGTCGTCATGATCCGTGACCGGTCGCGCGGCGACTATCTGGAAGGGGAAGCCGAGCAAGCCGTCATACAGGCGATTGCCAGCTGGGATAGCGCCGGTTGGGCCAACCAGGCTGTCGGGAGCGCCCTCCAGTTGCCCTCCCGGGCCGTGATGACCGTGCGGACCGACTCCTGGATCACGCGGCTTGGTCCCCGGACATACTGGGTCGTTGCCGAGTCCCAGAGTGACGCTCGGCCTTCGCTCCGGAGGCGCCTTGGCCTCCTGGTACGGGTGGATTCCGGGACACCTGCACCGGTTCCCGAACGTCCCTGGTCGGAGCTTCCGTGACACCCCGAACAGGAGGGTCGCGCAAGTCTCGATGTTACGGCTCGTTGTCTCGGTCGTGTGACGGACGTAAGTGACCGGGCGCGACGTGGCGCCGTCCTTTTTGCGCATAGAAGCCTCCCCGGCTCTTGCTAAGTGCAGGAAGGTCCTACTGGTAACCCGCACTATCTCAAGCCTGGTGACAGCCCGCGCCTGACGTCCCACTGCACGAGCTGCACTCTTCCTTCCCATTCGTCATGGCATTGTTCGGTCGCAAACGCACCACTGTCGGTCTCGATGTCGGCTCCGGCCTCATCAAGGTCGCGGTGATCGATCATTCAAAGCGAGAGCCTGAGCTGACGAGGGTGGCCATCCAGCCGCTCATGCAGGATGCCATCGTCGAAGGCGAGGTGATGGACCCCGGTGTGGTCGCCGAGGCCATCCAGAGTGCGCTGACCGAAGCCGGCGTCAAATCCAAGGACGTCGTCACGGCCGTGGGTGGCCGCGACGTCATCATCAAGAAAATCCAGATCGAGCGCGTCAAGGAACAGCAGGCGCGCGAGTTGATGCGTTGGGAGGCCGAGCAGCACGTGCCGTTCGACATGGAGTCGGTGGAGCTGGACTTCCAGATCCTGGACCCGGACGCCGACGGCCTCGAGATGAACGTGCTCCTCGTAGCCGCCAAGCGCGAGCTGGTCGACTCGAAGATTCGCGTCCTCACCGACGCCGGGCTCCATCCGGCCATCGTCGATGTGGACGCGTTCGCGCTCCACAACGCGTTCGAGTTGAATCACCCCGACGCGATGGAAGGCATGGTGGCCCTGATCAACATCGGCCACGACGTCACCAACATCAACATTCTCGAGGAAGGCGTTCCCGTCCTGACGCGCGATCTCACGCTCGGCACGCGGCATTTTCGTGAGGGTCTCCAGCGCGAGCGCGGACTTGGGCAGGAGGACGCCGACCGGTTGCTCCAGGGTTTCGATCGCTCGCCGCACATCGACGCCATCCTGGAGACTCGCGGAGTCGAGATCGCGACGGGCGTCGAGCGCGCGGTCGCGTTCCTGGCGTCCAACACTCGGAGCGGCGCGAGCATCACGTCGGCGTTCACGAGCGGCGGCGGCGCGCGCATTCCCGGTCTGACGGACGCTCTGTCGTCGCGACTCAATGTCGGCGTCCAGATGGCGAATCCGCTGTCGGCGCTGTCCGTCGCGGACGGCGCACTCGATGGGCTGGTCACTGACGAAGTGTCGCCGCTGCTGATGCTCCCGATCGGGCTGGCGTTGAGGCAGGTCGCATGATTGAAATCAACCTCCTCCCAGGCGCCAAGCGTTCCAAGAAGGGCGGTGGAGGCCCGTCGTTCAATT
>DASTVV010000186.1:0-2187 GCA_035758925.1 Gemmatimonadaceae bacterium | reverse complement strand
ACGCGCGCGAACAATTGTGGCAGCTCGAGCGCGAGTGCCACGCTGGTGCCGCGCGGAGACCAGTCGAGCCGCTCCGTGAGGATCTCGGGGCGCTCATCGTTGGGCCGCCAGCGTTCCACCAGCCGCGCCTCCAGGTCCACGATCCAGTACTCCGGGAACATGGCGCTGGTAGCCCGGCCGCTTGCGTACGCGGTCGTCGCGCGCGTTCGACGGTGACACAATCTCGACGGCCAGCAGCAGCTCGCGGACCGGAAAGTCATCCCGCACCACGCGCCGCCACTCGTCTGGCGGAACCACGAAAACGTCGGGCTGCCGGACGTCCTCGGCTTCCAGCTCCACGTCACTTGGCGACGCCAGCGCGTGGCCCACCTGCTCACGCTCGAGGTAGAGCCGCAACGCGACGAGCAGAAGACTCACGGCCTCCTGGTGCGCCCGGGACGGCGACGGCGTCACGAGGAGCTCGCCGTCCACCAGCTCGTAGCGCGGTGTCGCGAGCGGCGCGCGCGCGATGAGTTGGCGCACTTCGCGCGCCGTCCAACGGCGCGTTCTCCCTGCGGGCATGCCCATATAGTGCTCGGCTCGGCGAGACTGGTGCAAGACACCGTGCAGCATGCGCACCAGGCCGCCGACTGGCGGCATCAATGCAATGCGCCGCGGTGCGAGATGCCGAGTCCCGCGCGTACTTCAATTGGTACCGCGGCGACGCAGCCAATCAGTTGCCGTCGCGTCTAACGCAGAGCCTCGGCGAGACGCCCCATGAGGGGTACTTTTGATACCGAGCCTTTGCCGGAGCCACATAGCATGGATATCGTGGGAATCCTTCGGATCACGATTGGCGTGGAAAGTCACACGCGTCGCGGCAGTGTGCGCGATCTGACCGACACGATGGTGGATACGGGCAGCGAGTACACGTGGATCCCGCGCCATGTGCTCGAGGATCTGGGAATCGCCGTCGAGCGTATCGAACGCTTCGTCACTGCCGATGGGCGCGTGATCGCGCGAGAGCTGGGCTACGCCATCGTCCACGCGGCCGGTACGCGAACGGCCGACGAAGTTGTGTTTGCGGAGCCGGGCGACATGACCCTGTTGGGCGCGCACACGATCGAAGGAATGAACCTCCGGGTGGATCTCAAGACCAAGCGACTGGTTCCGGCCGGTCCTGTTCCCGCCGCGACCGCGGCGTGAGAGGCGGCATCAGGCCATCGCGCGCGGGCGGGAGCGGGATGGATTCCCCGCCGCGGAATACGCTGCGGTCCTCGTCGCTCTCGCTTCGTCGCTAGGGCTCCTGCGCTCCGCTCTTGCGGTCCTCGCTGACTTCCGCCGGCCGCGCATATGGCGCGGCTCGGCTCCAGACATTCCGCTTGCGGGGAATCCAGCCCGCTGCCCCGTCGTTACAGCCTCATCGCGACTCGCTGCGGGCCGCCCGTGCTCTCGTACGGTCTCGTGGGCGGAGCGAACGGTGGGTCCCCAAAGCCGAACGTTTGAGGCGCAGCGCGCCACCTAGCGCGCAAGCCGAAACCAGCGAGCACCGCAAGGGAGCGGAGCGGCAGCGAGCGACCGAGGAGCGCAGCGTGTTCGGCGTGGGGACCCACTGTCGCTCCGCGGAGACGCAGCCGATCAGACGCGGGCGTCGCGCACGGTCGCGTCCACCGCGTCCACCAGCTCGTCCGCGTCGATCGGCTTGGCCAGGTGTCTCACGAAGCCAGCCTCCCGGCTGCGCTTGCGATCGTGCTCCTGGCTGTACCCGGTGAGCGCGATGAGCGTCGGCGGGTCATCGCTCAGGCGCGCGCGGATCTCGCGCGCCAGCAGGTACCCGTCCATCACCGGCAGCCCGATGTCGAGAATCGCCACCTGCGGACGGAGCTCCGCAACCATGGCCAGCGCGGTCACGGGATCGTTGCAGGCGCGCGGCTCGTAACCGGCGATCCGCAGCAGTCGCGCGATCGTGTCGGTGACATCACGATTGTCGTCCACCACCAGCACGCGCGCCCCGCGTCCGCCGGCTGCACGCTGCCACGGCGGCTGGCTCGGCGCCGGCGTGGTGCGGCGCGCCCGCCCCGGACTGGCCGCGGCTGCCGGCAGGCGTACGGTGAACTCACTCCCGCGACCCGGTCCGTCGCTGTGAGCGCTCACGGTCCCGCCGTGCAGCTCGGTGAGCGCGCGCACCAGCGACAGGCCAAGGCCCAG
>DASTVV010000158.1:0-5114 GCA_035758925.1 Gemmatimonadaceae bacterium | reverse complement strand
GCGACAGGCGTCGGTCCCCGTCTGACGTGAATGCCATGGTGTACGCTCGCGCTTTGATGCTCGACGCGGCAGGACCTCGCCGGACCATTCGATGAGGGGGACGCACCCCGATGGCGGATGCCACCTCCAATTGAAAAACGTGTAGGATCCACCGATGCGCGTCTGCCCGAACTGTGGTGCCGGACTGCCGGAACACGCTGACGAAGGCTGGCGGCACGCCGGCGCACCGACGGATTGCGGTTGTGATCGTCGATCTGTGGGTGCAACCACCAGTCCCTTGTCACCTGGCGCATTCCCGGGCGCTCGCGCGTTGTCGCGAGCCGGCTGGGCGGTCGTCGCGTGGTTGAAGACTATGGCTTCCGCCTCGGTCTACGCCGCGCTGATCGTCACGTTCGGTTTTCAGGTCGCCCGGGTCCAAGGCACGAGCATGGCACCGACACTTCAGGATCAGGATCGGCTCGTTGTGAACAAGCTGGCGTACCGTCTCCATGATCCCCAAGTCGGTGACATCGTCATGCTCCTCTATCCGCTGAAGCCTGAGACGTCTTATGTCAAACGGGTAATTGCCAAGGAAGGAGATCTGCTGCTTATCAGAAACGGGCGCGTCTTCCGGAACGGCATACCGCTTGACGACAGCTTCGTGCCACCTGCGTACCGTGGGCACGACGACTGGGGTCCCGAAGTCGTGCCGGAGGGATCGTATTTCGTGATGGGTGACCATCGCACCCACAGCTCCGACAGCCGCCACTGGCGCTATGTGCCAAAGAAATACATCATCGGGAAAGTACAGCTACGCTGGTGGCCGATCGGCCAGAGCCGATCGTTCTAAGCACAGTCCCTCATCCAGCACACTGTCCGCGTCGAACTGACCCATCCGCCCGAAGCGAAGAAGGCGAACGTGAACGACGGAGAGGTTGAAGGCCGTCCCTGCGCCCCGATGTTGACGGTCCCGGCCACCGAGTGTCCCTCATGGCCCGCACCCGCGGCGTGATCCTAGCTGCAGGGATCGCGGCCTGCACATCGGGAGCACACGTCAAACAGGACATTGACCTGACGTGGCGGCCCGCCATCGATTTGGTCTTGAGTGCCTTCGAACAGCATCCGCTGGTGGCCGTAAGCGAGGGCGCGGGACACGGACAACTCGAAACGCGGGATTTCTTCGCCACCCTGATTCGCGACCGCCGTTTCGCGCCAACCGTGAGGAACGTCGTCATCGAATTCGGCAATGCTCGATATCAAGCGGTGCTGGATCGCTATGTCACGGGCGGGGCGGTTACGCGGGACGAACTGCGCCACCTCTGGGAAGACACGACGCAGATCAGCGGTGTCTGGTCGCTGCCGATGTACGAGCAGATGCTTGCCGACGTGCGTTCCGTGAATGAGGGCCTGCCGCCTGCAACCCGCATTCGCGTCATTGCCGGCGATCCGCCGATTGACTGGAGCACCGTCACCAGCCCTGCGGACGAGGACATGAACGACTGGCGCGACGCCCACTTTGCGCATGTCATTGAGCGTGAGGTGGTGCGCAAACGCGAACGATCGCTGATCTTGATCGGCGGCGCCCACGTCAGCCGCAGAGTCATGTTTCCAAACAGTCTCATCCACTTGCTCGATTCGCGATTCCCCGGCCAGACTTGGGTGGCGGGAATCCTCGACCTGGAACGGGTCGAGCCAGACATTAGAAGTCGGCTTCGAGCAGACACCGCCCCGGCAGGCACGTCCGTGCGGAACACGTGGCTCCGAACACTGGATAGTCACCGAATCGGGTTCAACCTCTCCAGCGGTAATGTTGGCGATAACGTCGATGCACTGCTGCTACTCAACTCGTCGCGCCTTCACGCTCAACCTCCCACACCACTCGATCGCACGTACGAAACCGAGCTGATGAGACGACGTGCGCTCGCCGACGCGACGCTGCCGTTCCGCGGAGCCAAGATTCGATTCAAGGACGGCGTCGCCGAATTCGAAGCAGCTGCTGACGAACCACTGCACGTAGTGCTGAAGGAACTGCTGCGCGATCGCGGACTCCGCGTTCTGGTCAAAGCATTTGCTGATGAAACCGAAGTCGACGCGGATACGCTGTCGTTGCAGCGCGCGAGCTTGGTCGCCGATTGGCTGGCGGCGCGCGGGATCGAACGAGATCGATTGACGCCAAGAGGCTGCGGCGCGCGACGACCGCTCACTTTCGGGAACACCGCCCTCGGGCGCGCGATGAACCGCCGGGCAGAACTCGTGCGGCTCGCGCCAACGGCGGCGTGTGAGCCGCCGTGGTAAGGGATGATTATGGAGATGGGCATAGCCCTCACGATCCCAATGGTCCAATTGAGACGGATGAATTCCCTCGCCGGCATGCTGGCCGATGCCGGTCGCGGTGATCAGCTTCCACGCGTGGCAGGAGAAGTACGGATCCGATCCGTCAGTCATCGGCGCGCCGTACGACGTCAACGGTCGCGCGTTTTCGATCATCGGCGTGACCCCGCCCGGCTTTTTCGGAGCGAAAGTCGCCGCCTCGGATATGCCTGACATGTGGCTGCCACTGACGACGGAACCGCTCATCGCTGGCGCGTCGTCTCGCCTGGAGAATCCTGGCCTGGCCTGGCTCGACCTGATCGGACGGGTGCGGCCGGGGACGGACCCGCGCACGCTGGAGGCACAGTTGCAGGGCGAGCTGCACCAGTGGCTGGCGAGCCACCGCCTCGACATGAGCGCGCGTGACCGCGCGCGGTTGAACGACCAGACGTTGCATCTGACGCCGGGTGGCGCCGGCGTGTCGCTGATGCGCGAACAATACCAGGATGGTCTGCGGCTGCTGCTGATCGCCGCCATCTGCGTCCTGCTGCTCGCCTGCGCCAACGTTGCGAACCTCCTCCTCGCGCGAAATTTGAGGAACGCACGCCAGACGGCGATGCGCGCGGCGATCGGCGCATCCCCCGCGCGTCTCGTGCGGGAGGCACTGATCGACAGCGCAGCGCTCGCCGGTATTGGCGGCGCCGCCGGCATTGCGGTCGCCTGTGCCGGCGCGCGCCTGATCGTGCATCTCGCGTTCCAGGATGCCTGGGTCCCGGTGAGCGCCGCGCCCTCGATACCGGTGTTGCTGTTCGCTCTGGCCGTGTCGCTGATGACGGCGCTGATCTTCGGCATCGTGCCGGCGTGGATCACGTCGCGCGCCGACCCCATGGATGCCATGCGCGGATCAACCCGCAGGGCTGCAGAGACGACCGGCGCGCAGGCAACGCTCGCGATCGCGCAAGCGGCCGTCTCCGTCGTGCTGCTGAGCGCGGCGGCGATGCTGGGCCGGAGCCTGTACAATCTGGAACATCAGAACCTCGGCTTCGCGGCCGATGGCCGCTACCTGGTGTCGATCGACTCGAAGCTGTCCAATCAGCCGCAGGAACGATTGCTTCCGCTCTTCCGTGAGATTGAAACCGATGTGCGCTCCCTCCCCGGCGTCCGCGCCGTGGGTGCGGCGCTCTACGCGCCGATGAGCGGCAGCTATTGGTCGCACGACGTGCGCATCGCGGGCCAACCCGAGCCGGGCGCTGGCGACGATGTCTCATCCGCGTGGACGCGCCTGACGCCCGGTTTCTTCGAAACGATCGGCGACCGGATTGTGATGGGACGGCCGATCGCCGACGCCGACAACGCGACCACGCGTCGCGTCGCCGTGATCAACGAAGCGTTCGCGAACAAGTTCTTTCGAGACGAGAATCCGATTGGCAGGCACTTCGGTCCCGCGGCGGGCAGGAACGCCACCCTGTACGAGATCGTCGGCGTCGCGGCCGACGTCCGCTACTTTCCATCGACCGTGCGCGCGGTGCCGATGTACTTCGTGCCGGAAGCGCAGGGCGCGACGTTCGACGATCGCGAGCTCGAAAGCCGCGAGTTCTGGTCGCACAACCTGTACAACGTCGTGATCTGGGCGCCCGGCAACCCGCCGGGACTTGCAGCAGCGGTGCGCGACCGACTGGCCGCGGTCGCTCCGGACTTCGTGGTGCACACCGTCCGACCCTATGGCGACGTCGGTCGCCGCCACTTCGGGGAGCAAAACATGATCGCAAGCCTGACGTGGCTGTTCGGCGCGATCGGACTCCTGCTGGCGGCCGTGGGGCTCTACGGCATCACCGCTTACGGCGTCACCGCTTACGGCGTCGAACGGCGGACGGCCGAGATTGGCGTGCGCATGGCGCTCGGCGCGGACCGCGCGTCGGTCGTCGGGATGGTGCTGCGCGGCGCCTTCGTGCAGGTCAGCGTCGGATTGGCGCTCGGCCTTCCCGCGGCGATCGGCTCGGGCGCGTTGATCGCGAGCCGGTTGTTCGGCGTGCGGCCGTGGGACCTTGCGCTGCTGGTGCAAGCCGCGCTGTTACTCGTCGCGGCGACGCTCGTCGCGGCGTCCATTCCGGCACGGCGCGGCGGGACTGGATCCAATCCGGGCGTTACGCATCGAATAGAGTCCACGAGACACGGCATGCCTTTCGGTCATACGCCGTGACTCGAACATCACGATGCTGGCCCACCTGCGGCCAACGTATCGCATCGCTTTCGATCTACCGGGTTTCGATCTCCCTGGCGTGAATCACGTGCGCCTCGAAGATACCGCTGCCAGGAACAGAGTCGACGCCACGCTCCACGTGAGCGCGATCTGCGAATGCATTGAAGTGATGTGGCTGCCTCTCATCGACCGCATGATCCTGGACCCGAGCGATCCGAGTTCGCCGGGCTGAGTGCCGCTGCGCCTACCGGCCGCGTCTACGGCGGCAACACCCGCGATTGTCTACTTGCAGCAGCGGCCGCCCGTCTGTACCCAGCGTCGCTCCGCGACGAGCATGTTCGCGAAGTATCTGAGCTGACCGTCGGAGAGTCCCGCCGCGCGCGCTTGCTTTTCGAAGTCCAGCATCTGCTCCAGGCTGCCGCCCCAGCGCGTCTGCAGCGAAGCGAAGTACTTGTAGCGAACGACGAAATTTCGCGGGTCGACGCGGATGGATTCGTCGAGCATCCGTCTTGCGAGATCGTCACCACCGACCATCGCGTCCAGCATCGTGACCGCGATTATCGAGTGATAGGTGAGCAGCGGCTTTTTGGTCAGCGTGAGTGAGGCGTTGTAATCCCGCAGCGCC
>DASTVV010000102.1:0-3342 GCA_035758925.1 Gemmatimonadaceae bacterium | reverse complement strand
CGCCGGTAAACTTGGCCGGTTCCCCGATCACTGCGTTGTCCATTCTCTGATGCGCGTGCCTTGCCGCGGCGTGAGCTTCGCCTGGGGCCAGCGATGACACGCGGCCCGGAAGGTGGCCACTGAAGCGTTCCCCGCGAATTGCCGGAACGAGCAGAATAGCGGCTGCGTTGTCTGTGGACCCTGGACTTTCCCCCACCCCAGCCCTCAAGGGACCCCGCCCTCCGATTCCCTCCCGTGGCGGGGTCCGCTACGGGCGCGTGTTCCTCCATGCGAGCCATGCGCCAGGAGGTGCGTCCCATAGTCAGTCGAGTAGCCAAGCCGCATTGCCACTTTAAAGCCTTAGAAAGGTTTCAAGTGTAGAATGCTGGATAGGGGTACGCCATGGGATCGCAAACGAAGCTCTACGAAAGTCGTGCCGAAGATTGCGCTCGCGCTGCCGAACAGACAGATGACGTCCCGTTTCGTAAAATGCTGCTTCTGCTGGCGTTGCAGTGGAAACTGGCCGCGCAGGAAGCAGGAAGAAGCCAGAACGCGCCCGCGCCGCGTAAGATTACCTGACCACCATTCTCCGTCACCGTGAAATTGGGCCATGTCGCGGGGCTAGCCTGCATTTCTCACACCAATTAGGCACATCGGGGCTCCGAATCAGCGAAAGTCGTTGTGCTGCAGCGACTTTGGCGATTGAAGGAAGGAGCCCCGATGCCGACGGAGTGTAGCTCAGAATACTTTGATTTTGGAACCGTTGAAGGCCGGGCTGTGGAAGCGGCGTTTGATGGCGGGTTGGTGAGCTCGGATGCGGGTGCTTTGCTTCTGGGCGCGACGGATCGGGCGATCGGACTGATCGATCGGTTTGCGGCGTGCTTTCACGACGAGCGGCGCGAGGACCTGATCGAGCACGAGGTTGTGACGCTCGTCGGTCAGCGGGTGTTCGGGATCGCGCTGGGTTACGAGGATCTCAACGACCACGACGAACTGCGCCATGATCCGCTGATGGCGGTTTTGGCGGGGAAGCTCGCGGCGCGGCGCGAGGATTGCGCGCCGGTGGCCGGCAAGTCGACGCTCAACCGGCTGGAGTTGAGCAAGCTTGAACCGACGCGCTATCACAAGATCAGCCACAATCCGGTAGCGATCAAGAACCTGCTGGTCGACCAGTTCGTGGAGGCGCACGCGCGGCCTCCCAAGCAGATCATCCTCGATCTCGATGCAACGGATGATCCATTGCACGGCGAGCAAGAGGGGCGGTTCTTCCACGGCTACTACGACTGCTACTGCTATCTGCCGCTCTACGTGTTCTGCGGTCGTCACCTGTTGGTCGCCAAACTGCGGAGCGCCGACATGGATGCGGCGGCCGGCGCGGTCGAGGAGGTAGCGCGCGTGATCGCGCGCATCCGCGCCCGCTGGCCGCGGACACGCATTCTGTTGCGCGCGGACAGCGGCTTCGCGCGGGAGGACCTTATGGCCTGGTGCGAGGGCAACGGCGTCGACTTTCTGTTTGGGCTGGCGCGCAACGAGCGGCTGGTCGCCGAGATTGTGACCGAGCTTGATCTCGTCGCCGCCAAGAGCCGGCGCAGCGGCCGGAAGGAGCGCCGCTTCAAGAGCTTCATGTGGACGACGCGCCGGACCTGGAGCCGCCGGCGCCGGGTCGTCGCCAAGGCCGAGTGGACGAAGGGGGAAGCCAATCCGCGCTTCGTGGTCACCTCGCTGCGGCGGGACGAGTGCAAGGCCAAGTATCTTTACGAGAAGGTCTACTGCGCTCGCGGCGAGATGGAAAACCGGATCAAGGAGTGCCAGCTCGACCTCTATGCGGATCGCACCTCGGCCGCCACGATGCGGGCCAACCAGCTGCGCCTGTGGTTCTACTCAATGGCCTATCTGCTGCTCTGCGCCCTGCGCCGCATCGGGCTGCGCGATACCGACTTCGCCAACGCCACCTGCGGCACCATCCGTCTCAAGCTGCTCAAGATCGGAGCGCTCGTGCGCGTCAGCGTCCGCCGCATCAGGATCGCCATGGCATCGGCCTGTCCGGCCGCGCAAGACTGGGGACGCGCCGCAATCCGGCTCGCAATCGCCGCCATCGCCCGCGCCTCCCCGGCATGACACGCGCTGCCCCGGCGCGATCATTGCGGGCGCAACTCACAGACCCACGGAGATCCAGAAAATTGCCGACATACAGCGCCTTCGGCGCCACGAACACTCGCGGCGCTGGACCAGCATCCGACAAAATCGGCTTACCCGGTGCCCAATCCTCAGTAGTGTGAGAAATCCGCGCTAGCGGTGCCGCATGCCCGGGACCCGGGCTTCCGGCGGACGGACCGTGCCCGACGCGGCTTCAGATTCTTACGTGAGTCCGTTGGGGGAACTTGTTCGTTAACCTCCGCGTTGCTCCGGTCAGCTGTCATCCAAATAGGGATGCCATGGCAAACGGACCACTGCCGAAGTTGCTTCGCGATTTGGGTGCTGAACCGCTTCTTGATGACCCAGAGACATTGCATCGAATGGCGGAGGTCGCTCTGGAGCGAGCCAGCTTAGCCGCTAATGGGCGCGCCCCAGAAGAATATCGTTTGGAGGTCGAGTTATTCGAGTGGTGCACTAGGCGCCTAACACTCTTGGCAGCGGAGGACAGCGTTTTGCACGCTGCAGCACCCTCTACATCACGGCACTAATTCAGGCTCCGACGATCTCAGCGAACTTCTTGCGAGCGTAGAACATTCGCGTCTTCACCGTCGCAGCCGGGATGCCGATAATCTGCGCGGCCTCGTCGATCGACTTCTCGTGATAGTAAACGAGGTCAATGATCTCCCTGTGGTCGGAGGAGAGTTTGGCGAGCGCGCGGCGCAGCACTTCGCGCTGACTCTTTTTCTCGAACGTCAGCGCCGGGTCATCGGAGGGGTCGGCGAGCGTCGCTTCGATCGTCTCGTCCAGCTCCGCCTCAGGCCGGCGGCGACGTACCGAGAGCGCTTTGAAGCGGGCGATGGACAGGATCCAAGTCGAGACCGACGAACGCGCCTCAAAGCGATCCGCCTGTCGCCAAACGTCGAGGAACACCTCGCTTAGGATGTCTTCTGCCTGGGCCTCATTACCGACGAAGCGAAGGAGCCAGCGATAGACCGGAGTCCGATACTTGGCAAAGAGGGCGTGCATCGCCAATTTGTCGCCGTTGGCGATACGCTGAATGAGGAGCACGTCCGACGGCCGCTCGGCCGCGTCGGTTTTGGTGGCAGGAAGCAGGCAGGAGGCCGTGCTCCGCCGAACATACCTGGAAAGCATGTATAATCCCCTTAGTCACGTCCCGACAAACCAATCTGAAACCCGCATCAAAGTTCCTATAATTCTTTGACCTCC
>DASTVV010000067.1:0-6875 GCA_035758925.1 Gemmatimonadaceae bacterium | reverse complement strand
ATCGACGCTACTTGACGAGCAGCACGGCACACGGCGCGAGAATCCCGAGCTTGTAGCTCATCGTCCCCAGACCGCTGGCGGGCTTTGAAGGGTCCACTGGGTGCGAAGCCAAGACAATGAGATCGATTCCGTTCTCTTGTGGGCGCGCCGCTCAGAAAGTGATCCATTCGCCGCTCGGAAAGTGATCCACCTGGGGGCCCTGATAGTGGGCTTGCGGAGCTGGTCGGCTCCGGGGTTCGCTGGGAAGGATGCTCAAGGTGGACCAGGTACATGTCATTCGTCACAAAGTGTTGGTGGAGGGCCGCTCTCGGCGGCAGGTCGCGAAAGAGCTCGGGATTTCGCGGCTGACGGTTCGCAAGTATCTCGAGGAGGCCGCCCCCGTTCGGAAGGAGACTATCGTCCGGGCGCGGCCGATCTGGGAGGCCGTGCGTGACCGGGTGGACGGGCTGCTGGCCGAATCGGGCCGATGGACCGGTGGCAAGCAGCGGCTGACGGCCACGCGGCTCCACGCGTTGCTGGTCACCGAGGGCCATCAGGTCGGCGTCACGCTCGTCAAAGAGGCCGTCGCCGAGTGGAAGCGCCAGCGTCGCGAGGTCTTCGTGCCGCTGACGTATCGTCCGGGCGATCTCGCCGAGGTCGACTTCTTCGAGGTCCTGGTCGATCTCGACGGCGTCCGTCGGAAGGCGTGGCTCTTTCTGATGCGACTGATGTACTCCGGTCGCGACTTCGCCTGGATCTACGAGCGTCAGGATCAAATCAGTTTTCTCGACGGGCACGTGCGCGCGTTCGCGCACTTCGACGGCGTGCCGGCGCGCGTGGCGTACGACAATCTGCGGGCGGCGGTCGTCCGGATCCTGGTCGGCGGCGCGCGCACCCTCACGCCGCGGTTCAGCGCGCTCGCCTCGCACTATCTGCTGGAGGCCTGCTTCTGTCGGCCGGGCGAGGGCCACGACAAAGGCGGCGTCGAGGCCCGCGGCAAGGCCATCCGGCAGCAGGCGCTGGTCCCGATTCCGACCGGGCCGACGCTGGCCACGATCAATGCGACGCTGCTCGCGCGCATGGACGCGCGCGTCGACACCACACGGGACGCCGTCGGGCAGACGATCGGCATCCGTTTCGCGGAGGAGCAGCGCCTCTTTCGACCGGTGCCCACGCCGTTTGCGCCTGAGGCGACGACGCTGGCGACGGTGACGCCCCGCGCGTTGGTCCGACTCGAGGGCGCGTCCTACTCCGTCCCGACGCGCTGGGCCGGCTTGGATCTGGTGGTGCGGACGGGCGCGACGACGGTGACGATCGTCGGCCGCACGGGCACGCGGATTCAGCATCCGCGCCTGCGCTTTGGGCAGCGGTCGATCGATTACCGCCATTACCTGTCGGAGCTCGCGCGGAAGCCGCAAGCCGTGCGTCAGGTGCTGCCGGATCTCTTACGCGATCTGGGCGCGCCGTTTCCCGCGATCTGGGATCAGCTCCACGCGGCGCACGGCCCGCGGGATGCGGCGCGGCTCTTTGCGAAAGTGCTGGGGCAGCTCGACACGCAGGGCGCCGACGTCGTCGTGCCGGCGCTCCGCGCCGCGCTCGTCGCGGGGACGCCGCTGCTGTTGGCGCTGACACCGGCCTCCACCAGACAGGCGCTCGCGCCGGACGCCGTCCCCGCCCACCTGCGCGAGCTGGAGATCCCGAGTGGCTGCGCCGCCGACTACGACGGGTGGCTCGTCGAGGTGAGCGTATGAGCGCCCCCGCGATCGTCCGCGATCTGGTCGTCGCCCACACCCGGGCCCTCAAGTTGCCCGGCGTGGCGCGCGCGTTTGAGCCGCTGGCCCGGCAGGCACGGGACGCCCATTGGCCGCATGAGGATTATTTGCACGAGGTCCTCAGTGCCGAGCAGGCCTCACGACACGAGTCCGTGATCCGCCAGCGTCTCCGCGAGGCACGCTTCCCTGAGGTGAAGACGCTCGACACCTTCGACTTCGCTGCCGCCGACGGCGTCACTGCCACGCAGGTCCACACGCTGGCGCGCGGCGAGTGGGTGATGGCGCCCGAGAATCTGATCTTCGCGGGGCCGATTGGCACCGGCAAGACGCATCTCGCCATCGCGCTCGGCGTGGAAGCGACGAAACAGAAACGCCGCGTGCTCTTCACCCGCGCCGCCGACCTGGTGCGCCAGTTGCTCGAAGCGCGCGACACACGCGAGCTCACGCGTCTGCAGCAGCGGTTGCTCCGCGTCGATGTCCTCATCGTCGATGAATTGGGCTTCGTGCCCTTCGACCGCACCGGCGGCGAGCTACTCTTCAATCTGCTCACGGATCGGTACGAGCGGCGCGCCACGGTCGTCACCACGAATCTCGCCTTCGCCGAATGGGTCACTGTCTTTGCCGGCGACGAGAAGCTCACGACCGCGTTGCTCGATCGCCTCGCGCATCACGCCACCGTGCTCACGACCAAAGGCAAGAGCTATCGCATGCGGAAGCGCCGCACCCGCGAGGAGCCCTCGTGATCCCGGCGAGGCAACCGTGCTCCCGGCTCCATGTCCATCCGCGCGGTACTCGCTGGGCGCTCGCCGGCCCAGGCCGGCTCCCGCTGCATCGCAGAACACCGAAGGAGGGGTCAGTCGTACTGTCATTGCCGCAGAACCGCATAGAATGAACGCCCCTCCGGGTGGATCACTTTCCGAGCGGCGCACTGGATCAGTTTCCGAGCGGCCTACCCACCTTGACGCTTCGGCTTCGCCCGACTCGCAACGACCTGATCGACAAGGGACATCCCTCTCCAGGAGCAGCACAAGATGGACCGTCCTTCGAGTGTCCTAGCGCAGTTTCACTCTTTCAGCAGGTTCTTTCAGGGCATCGCCGCGTTATCAATCGTGATGGTGACAGTAGTGCTGGCGCGACTCGCAGCAAACGCAGATTCACCGGGCAATCAAAACAGCCGAACAGATTACTTCTGACAAAGCAGCGCGACGACTAGCGCGGTGTGCCGCCGGATGTTCTTGCCACGCGCTTCCGCAATCCGCCGTTCCGGGGAGCGTCCCCGGCGTCTCCAAAGTGTCTCCACGACGGGGGCGGATTTCAACTCGCTAGACTTCCGTGCCACGCGTCGTGCCACGCGAACGCCCCTGCCACGCGGCCTGCCACGCGGAAATCGAGGGTGTCAGACGGACGGTGAACGACTGGGACGGAAGCCCTATCCGTGAGCTCTGGAATGATTCGTGTCCTTCCTGAGCGAGCGGTAACAGCATATTCCGAGCGGATGGGTGACACTCTGCCCCCAGGAGGGGGGCATGCCTTGGAAGGAGTGTCACGTCATGGACGAGCGACTCCGGTTCGTCGCCCGCCTGCTCGAGGGCGAGAAGATGGCGCCGCTGTGCGCCGAGTTCGGGATTTCGCGCAAGACCGGCGACAAGATCTTCGAGCGCTACAAGGACTGCGGTGTCCAGGCCTTTAGCGATCGGAGCCACCGCGCGCATCGGCAGGCGAATCGGTTGCCGGCGCCGATTGAAGCCACGATTGTGCGCCTGAAGCGGGAGTATCCGGGCTGGGGTGCCCCCAAGATCCGGGAGAAACTCCGACAGCAGTTCACTGGCCCGCACCTGCCGGCCATCAGTACGGTCCACGCCGTGCTCGATCGTCATAACCTGGTGCGTCATCGACGCCGGCGGCGCCCCCGAGTGTCGGGCACCGAGCTCTCCCGCCCAACGCAACCGAATGCGCTCTGGTGCGCCGACTACAAAGGCGAATTCCTGCTCGGCAATCGCAAGTACTGCTATCCGCTGACGATCACCGATTTCGCCAGTCGCTACCTGCTCACGTGCGAGGCGCTGCTCACCACCCAAGAGAAATTCGCCTTCACGGTGTTCGAGCGCACCTTCAAAGAGTTTGGCCTCCCGCAGGTGATTCGGACCGATAACGGGGTTCCGTTCGCGTCGGCCCATGCCATTTATGGCTTGAGCAAGCTGGCCGTGTGGTGGTTGCGCCTCGGCATCCAGATCGAACGCATCAAGCCCGGACACCCGCAACAGAACGGCCGGCATGAGCGCATGCACCTGACGTTGAAGCGAGAAGCCACGAAGCCCGCGGCGGGGAATGTGTTGCAACAGCAGGCCCGGTTCGACGACTTCGTCACGCGCTACAACCGTGTTTCATACTGCCCCACCAGGCTATGCGCCTGAAAACACGAGAGCTCGTTGGTGAGAATGTGGTATTGCGGGTTGTTGATTTCGATCGCGCACGCGTGCGACGAGCGCGGCGGCCGCTGGAGCCTCGAGCGCCTGACGCTGAAACAGCCACGGGCCATCAGGCAGGGGATGTGCGGCGTCGATGTCGCCTCGCTCGACCGCGAGCCGGAGCGTTCTCGGACTGATCCCGAGGACGCGGGCGGCTTCGGTGAGATTCAGCCATCCGTCAGAGGCCCGTCGATCCCGATCGTAACAAGGGATCTCATGGTGGGTGCGGAGTGAGACCACTCGTTCTCGAGTCCAGCGATTCCCACGCCCGGTGAGGAGCCCATTCCGGTTCAGGACGTTCGCCAGCAGATCGTCCGGACAAATGCGCGCCAACGCGCGGACCGCCTCGACGACGTCCTTCGACGTGTGCGTGGCGTTCTGCCCGCGTCGTCGTCGCGGCAATCGCAGTTCCGTATGCAGGCCGCCTTTCCAGTGCACGATCAGCACGACTTCAGCAGTATCGGCAGCGATATCCACGACGATTTCCTGAATGAGTGTCCGGACGAGGCGTTTCTTCAGCCGGACATCTGTGTGTGGATTCGACCAGACGGCCTCGAGATCCGCGGCTAAATTTTCAAACGCTTCTCGAGTGGGGACCACGACATCACGGCGACCATGCACGTGCTGTTCGATGCGGTCTTCGATCTCGTGGACACGCTGCAACGCCTGATTCCAGCGTCGTTCCAGTTCGTCCGCCACGAGGCGATTGTCTGGGTCGGTCGCGTCGTATTGTTTCTGCGCTCGGCGAGCCGCGTACCGCGCCGCTTCCAGCTCGCGCGTCCACGCGTGCAAGACCTCATCGTGCTGATGGGCCGTCGCTTCACTCGCGACGACGGCTGCTTCGATCGCGGCGGGTTGCACGACACGGAGGATTTCCTTCGCCATGGCGTCGTCTACCACGACTCCTCCGAACGAGATGCAGCGCGGTTCACCGTTATCGCGCGCACCACGGACGCAGATGTAGCGCAGGACATTGTGCGCGTTGCCAGTGTAGCAGACAGCCAATTTGCGCCCACACCGTCGACAGCGCAGTACCCCGGTTAAAAGAGCCGGACCTCGTGTGACCGGTCCGGCGTGATCCCACCCCCGCGTATTGGCCGCCATCGTCTGTCGGTTCCGCTCAAATTCCTCCCAGCTCACGTAGCCCTCGTGTGCCTGGGGAATGAAAGCGAGCCATTGCTCGCGCGGCCGGCGGCGAGACGACGCGCGCGGCTCCCCGTGCTCATACCGAATCGTGCGCTCGGTCTTGCCGTACGTGTACGCGCCGCCGTAGATCGGATGACTCAGCATCCGGTACAGCACGCCGAAGGATGGGCGGCGCCAGGTGATTTCACCGGAGACCGTGCGCGCGGGCAGCTGCAGGCCGTGCTCCAGAAACCACGACAACGTCTGGCGCACCGTGCCCAGTTCACCAAATTTCTGGAAGACGAGGCCGACGGCCTCCTGAATGCGCCGATCCGGATCTTTCTCGAAATAGGGCGCATCGGTTTTCAGAAACCCGACCGGCGCCGCGATGAGGAGTTCGCCCCGCTGGGCCTTCGCTCGCCGCGCTTCCACAGATCGCTGCCGCAAGAGATCGAGTTCGTATTCGTTCAAACTGCCTTTCAGCCCCAGTAGCAACCGATCGTTACTGAGGCGCGGGCTATAGACCGTTTCCAAATCAATCAAGACCGTATCGACGACGCGGCACACCTCAACCAGGTGTTGCCACTCGCGGCTATTCCGCGCGAAGCGTGATACCTCACGGGCGGCCACGCCGCCGACGTTGCCCAGACAGACCTCGGCCACCATGCGCTCAAAGCCCGTGCGCGTGACGGTGCCGGCGGCGGAGCGACCCAAGTCGTCGTCCACCACGTCAATCTCGCGCCAGCCTAAGTGCTGCAAGCGGTCGCGCATCGCATACTGCAACCGTTGGCTTTCGACGTTGTGAGTCACCTGGTAGGCGGACGATTGGCGCACATACAGAATGGCTTTTCGCGCCACGTGCTCCGATCGAATCTTGTCACTCATGATGCGCCTCCCGCGCCTCGTCGGAGACGCGCAACTGATCGACCTGTAGGCGGAGCAACCGGGCCAGCAGGCGAATCGCCCTGTCCTGGATGTCCTGCGGCAGCGTCTGAAAGCGCGGGCGGGCAGACGGCGGATGAAACAGCGTCGGTTGCGAGACTCGTACTCGGCGGCTGGACCGTGGCATCGGCACCTCCGGCAGTCACGGAGGGATGCTCTGCTTCTAACACGGCGGCACGGCGTGCCGTCTGCAACACGGTCTTCAATTCAATCAGGGCCTGGGAGTCCACGAATGGCGTCGCTGCCAGGCGTAGGTGATCGCATAATGCCGGTTCCAACATCCAGGCCGGCACTTCCAGCGAGCGATCGTTGCGCTGGTCGTCGATGCCGCATCGACAGACCGGCTGGCCGCCTTTGGTCAGCGCCTCGTACACCGTGACAGACCGACCACACCACGGATGCCACGGATAACGGACCTGTCGAGACTCAGTACTATGGGTGTTGCGTTGTCGACTTGTACATGCGCACGCGAACCCATCTCGCGCTTGACAAGGACACGCCGTGCCCGCGTCCGGTCACACCGCCATCAGCCGGTCGCATCACCGCCATTCCAGAAGTCGGTGGTCTGCATCACCGTTTCGACCGCATT